>CAZLRW010000006.1:68068-77299 GCA_964561925.1 uncultured Flavobacteriaceae bacterium | reverse complement strand
CGCGTGGCGGAGACGGGCGGGAGGCTCGGGTTCATCACGCCGCTCACGCATAATTTCTGCGAAAGCTGTAACCGCGTGCGGCTGACGTGCACGGGGACGCTCTATATGTGCCTGGGCCAAGACGATGCGGCGGACTTGCGCGCGCCGCTCAGGGCGTCGACCGACGATGCGTTGCTTTCGGCGGCGATCGACGAGGCGATCGGGCGCAAGCCCAAGGGCCATGACTTCGTGATCGATCGGCGGCGCAAGGCGCCTGCGGTGGCGCGGCACATGTCGGTGACCGGCGGCTGATGCGCTTCAAGAAACCCGCCTTTGCGGCATCGAGCGCGCCGGAAGCGCAAGCGGCGCTGCGCGAACTCACGAAGCTCTACGGCAACGCGAAGACGGACGCCGACGTGATCGTCGCGCTCGGCGGCGACGGGTTGATGCTGCAGACCGTGCATAAATCGTACAAGCGGGGCTTGCCGATCTTCGGCATGAATTACGGGTCGGTCGGCTTTCTTATGAACGACTATTCGCCGAACGACCTGCTTGCGAGGCTCGATTTGACAGAGGCGCAAGCGATCCATCCGTTGCGCATGAAGGTGAAAACGGCGAACGGAAAGACGCAGACGGCGCTCGCGTTCAACGAGGTTTCGATGCTGCGCGAGACGCGGCAGGCGGCGAAGCTGCGCATCTCGATCGACGGCCGTGTGCGGATGGACGAGCTCATTTGCGACGGCATCCTTCTGTCAACGCCGGCCGGTTCGACTGCCTACAACCTCTCGGTCAATGGGCCGATCCTGCCGATTGATGCCGATCTGCTGGCGCTGACGCCGATCAGCGCGTTCCGGCCGCGTCGCTGGCGCGGAGCGCTGTTGCCGCGGGCGGCAAAGGTGCTGTTCGAAATCCTGGAAGCCGACAAGCGGCCGGTCAGCGCGGTTGCCGACCATACGGAAGTGCGCGAGGTGACCGAGGTCGCGGTCTCGGAGGATACGAACGTGTCGGTCACGGTGTTGTTCGATCCCGACCGTTCGCTGCAGGAACGCATACTCGCGGAACAATTCGTAACGGGCTGAAGCATGCCGACCGATCCCGATGCCCTATCTACGATCATCACCACGTCCGGGATCATGTTCGGCTTCTTCTTCGTCGGATTCTGGTGGACGCTCGAGCGTGAGCTCAAGTTCGACGTCGAGGGGCGGCATCTGAAGCTCGGCGTGCTGCTGCTGTTCGGGGCGATGGTCGTGCTCTCGATCCTCGGCATCATGATGCCGCTGCATCGGTTGGCCGAACTCCACCCGGAATTGCAGTGGCCCTATCGCGGCATGGCGATCGCGCTTGTCGGCATCTTCGGTTACATGCTGACCGAACTCGGGCACTACCGCGTGTTTCAGGTTCCGAAATACATCACGGCTTCGGAGGCGATCTTCTTCTTCCTGACCTTGGCGGCCGCAACGGTGCTGGCGCTTGCGCCGTTGTTCTAACCGCGCAAGGAACTCATTGGTTCTTCGACTTTGCCGTAGCCGGCCTCTTCCGGGATCGTCAGGACCTGGCCGTCTCCTTTCGGCACGACTTTCGGTTCGACGGTGACGATCGGGGCAGCTTTGGCGTTCGCGATCGCTTCGGCGACGGTTTTGGCCTTGCCGAGTTTCAGGAGGTTCATCTTCGTCGGGAAGATGATCGTCCAGCGTTTGTCGCCGATCGCTTCGATCGGATTGACCCAAACGGAGTCGATTGACTCCGAGCCGTCATGCTGGCCGAGTTGGCCCGGCGGTGTTGCGGCCAAGTAAAAATACGTATCGAAACGCTTCGGCATAAAGGTCGGCGTCACCCAATGGGCGAAGGGCACGAGCGCGTCGCAGGCGAGGCGAAGGTTTTCCTTTGAGAGAAATTCGACGAGGCCCACTTCGCTTGCGTTCAATCTGGGACGCCAGGGGGCGAGCTTCGCGGACGCCGCGGCGTCGATATAGTCACCGGTGCCGGGTTTGCGCGCGAGGATGATGCCCGATTCCTCAAAGCCCTCGCGGATCGCGCACGCCGTCAGACTCAAATGGAGGTCGTCGAGTTTTTCGGCGCCGTCGGCGTGGTTTCTCAGCGCGGGATCGCGGTCGTGCGGATCAACCTTGCCGCCGGGAAAAACCAAAGCACCTGACGCGAAATCGATCTGGTGATGACGTTTTACCATGAACACTTCGATGCCGTGCGCGCCGTCTCTGAGCAGTAGAATCGTCGCGGAAGCGAGGGGAGAGGCCGGTTTTTTCGCGTCGGACATCGGTTGGTCCCGTGTTTGTTTCAAATGCCGGAAATTCAAATGCGAAGCTGCGCTTGGATGTGCCCTTAAAGGGTCTCGTCGTAAACCCATGTGACAAGCGGCACGGTTGCGTGCGCGACACAGAGGTTCACTTGGCCCCATGAGCGACAGAACTTTCAGGCTTCAGCCATCTGACATCGACCAGGCGTTCGAACGCAACGAATTCTGCGTGGTGTTCCAGCCGAAAGTCGATTTGGCGAGCGAACGCATGACCGGCGCCGAGGTGTTCGTGCGCTGGCAGCATCCGCAATACGGCCTGCTGCCGCCGGGATTGTTCCTCGATTTCGTCGAGGCGAACGGGCGCATGCCGGACCTTACGGGCTTCGTGTTCCACGCCGCGCTCGAGGGCGCGCGCCGCTGGAAGGCGCAGGGCAAGGATTGGACGGTCTCGATCAACGTCGCGCCCGGAACCGTAACGTCACAGGGCTTTGCGGACGGGCTGGGCCGGCTGCTCAAGGACTTCGGTTTGGAGCCGCAGCGGGTGATCATCGAAGTGCCCGAACGCGCGATCGCGCAAGAGCCGGAAGTGCTGTGCGAGTCGCTGCTGGAAGTGCGCGAAATGGGCGTGCACGTGGCGCTCGACGGCGGGGGCATCGTGCCGGTCGACCTGTCGCATTTCGTGCCGCTGCCGTTCACGTCGGTCAAGGTCGGCGGGCCTGCGAGCATCCGCTTGGCTCAGCGTCTGGGGCTTAGGGGCAAAGGCGCGATCGCGGCGCGGCTGCGCTTTGCTCATCAATACAAGCTCGAGGCGGTTGCGGTCGGCGCGGAAGACGAAGCGACGATGGCGGGGCTTGCCGACATCGGCTTCACGGCGGCGCAGGGTATCTGGATCCAAAAGCCGATGCCGCTCGAAGATCTGCTGACGTGGAACGGCGTGTGGGCGCGCGGACGCGTGTCGATGGAGCCGGTGCGCGTGGCGAAGCCTTCGGGTCAGACAGCGCAGCCGGCGAAACCTGCGCCGGCCGCGGTCGAGGCCAAGCCGAAGGCCGAGGCGGAGGCGCCGAAGGCCGACGTGCCCAAGGCCGTGACGAAGGAAGATATGCAGAAGGCGGTCGAAGCCGTGCGGGCAAAGCGCGCGGCGGTGACGCCGGTGCTACAGGCGAAGCCGGCTCAGAAGGCGCCGTCGGCGCTGATGCCGGCGGTCGAGATCGACGACGGGCTTGAAGACATTCTCGAAGACGAAGAGGCGCTGATGCCGATGCCGCCTGCGGCGGGGGCCAAGCGCCAAGGCTTCGGACCGCCGGTCGTCGGCGAGTGTCCGCCGATGCAAGAGTTGGTGCAGCGCCGGCCTGCGAAGACGGCGAGCCTTGCGCGCAAGCCGGCGGACGGCGCGGCGTAGTTCTCTCTCCCCGGTGGTGGCCAGGGAAACTCGGCCGTCTCAACCTTCCCCTGGGTTTGAGGCGGCCGTTTCTTTTCGTGCTATGGATCGGCGAACGATATCGGAGTTCGTCCCCCATGGGTTTTTACGACCGGCGCGTGCTGCCCTGGCTTCTCGACATGGCGATGAGCGCCAAGCCCATTACCTATCAGCGCAAAAAGGTGGTGCCGCTGGCCGAGGGGCGCGTGCTCGAAATCGGGATCGGCGCGGGGCAAAACCTCGCGTACTACGATCCGGCCAAGGTTTCGCACGTTTGGGGGCTCGAGCCCTCGCCCGAGATGCGCGAGCGGGCGCTCGGCCGAGCGAAGGATATCCGGTTCAAGCTCGAGTTTCTGGACTTGAAGGCGGAGGAGATTCCACTCGCCGACAAGTCGGCGGACACGGTTCTCGTCACCTATACGCTGTGCACGATTCCCGAAGTGGTGCGCGCGCTCAAAGGCATGCGGCGCGTGCTGAAGCCCGGCGGGCGGCTCATCTTCTGCGAGCACGGCGAGGCCCCCGACGAAAGCGTGCGCGCGTGGCAGCGCCGGATCACGCCGCTGTGGAAGGCGATCGGCGGCGGCTGCCATGTCGGCCGGCCGATCCCCGAACTCATTCGCGAAGGCGGGTTCCAAATCGAGAAAATGGAAACGATGTACCTGCCCGCGACGCCGCGTTTTGCAGGCTTCAATTACTGGGGCACGGCGAAATAGCGGTCGGCCGTTACCGGGCGTTAAGGCTGAAGCTTACCTAGACGTTAGCGAACGGCGTGCGAGGATTTGGCCGATCCAGCTGCCGAAAGTGCGCGTCATGAAATCGTCGATCGCCGTCACCTTGGGTTCGGGCGTCTTTGCCGTCGCGCTCGGCGCCTACCTCTTCGCCTATGCGACGACCGTGCGCGATCCGGTCGAGTGGAAGAACGGCGACGTGATCGTGCAGGACGCGAAGGTCGCCGAGATGCTGCCGGTCTTCGCCGGCGACGGCAGCGGGCAGACGCATGTGGGCATCGTCGAAGCGCGGCCGGGCGGGGCGGTCGTGATCGAAGCGGCGGACAAGGTGCGCGAGACGCCGATGCGCGAGTTCCTGTCGCGCGGCGTGGACGGGGCCTTCACGGTTCATCGCGTGAGCGGGCTCAGCGACGACCAAGGCAAGGCGGTCGTCGCGGCGGCGCGCCGCCATATGAGCAAGCCCGGCGACTATTTCCTGCGCCGCAACTGGGAGCAGCTTTATTCGAGCGAGCTCGTGCGGCTTGCCTTCGACGAGGTGGGCGTCGATGTCGGGCGCATGGTGAAACTGGGCAAGGCGCAAGGCGATCTGGGCGTCGTGCGCTCGAACTTCACGCGCAACTGGCAAGCCAACGAAGACTGTCTGAAGCGCCGCTTCGACATGGAGCAGTGCTGGGCCTACATGATCAAGCAAGAGATCGTGACGCCCGCCAGCATCGCGGCCGACGCGCGGCTGACCAAGATCTACGAAGTGGCCAAGCGCGAGAACAAGGGCTTCACGCTGACCAGGGCGGCGGGCGACAAGGATCCCCCGCCTGCGCCCTGAGCCGTCACGACTTGCGCGCGACGTAAAGCGAGATCGATCCTGTCGGGGTCGGAATCACCGCGGTTTCCTTTACCTCGGCGAAACCCGCTTCCTGCATCAGCTCGGGCAGGACGCCGTCGGCATTCGGCTGGGTCGTGTCGAAGCCGTCCAGCGACTGAACCTGGCGGAACGCGAAACGCATCAGCGGCGAGGCCTGCAGGCCGTAGTCGGCGACATGGAGTTCGCCGCCCGCGCGTAGGCCCGCGAACGCGCTCAAGATCGCCATGCGCTTTCCGGCGAGCGGGATCTGATGGAGCACCAAGCTCGTGACGAGCTTGTTCGGGCGGATGCGATTGGCGATCGCGGCCGTGTCTTGCGCGTACCCTTGAGACAAGTGAACCAGAACGCCCGCGTCGCGCGCCTTTTCCTCCGCCCGCGTCAAAATGTCGGGATCGGGGTCGACGCCGTAGATCGAGGCGCCGGGGCAGGCCTTTTTCAGCTGCACGGCCAGCGAGCCGGTGCCGCAGCCAAGGTCCAAAATCACGTCCCGCGGTTCGGGCGCGATTTGCTTAACGAAGGCGCGACGCCACGTGCGCTCGCACGTCATCAGCGCAATCGTAGCGTCATAGAACGGCGAAAGGCGATGATCGCCCAACGCAGGCACGTATGAACGACTTTGCATTGCCGGCTCCCCGCCGGAGCATAACGCTCCGGATGTAGTGACGAACATGCTCTGGTTCAACCTTCTTGGAATATCGACGTTCGGCGCTTGATGCTTGTGACATGCGTCACCTCAAGCGAACCGAGTATTCCATGCCGCGATCGATCGGCCATGCGACGGATTCGAATCCGTTCGCGCGATCTTGCATGCGGGCAACGTAAGGGCGCAGCGTTTTTTTGAAAGTGAAAATATTGTCAGCCGCGACAATCGCGCTCGCTCGCGATTTGAGCGAATCCCGTGCAGCCGTTGCCGCAGATTTCATCGTTTTGCCGTAACGTCGGCGCGCAAACGTGCAGACGAAATTCGGCGCGACATTTGCGCGCGCAGCTTGCGCTTTCGCCGGTTTGTGAATGTTGTGCGTCATTGATCCTACTCCGTGGCAGCGAGACGCGTGAGACGGATCGCCTTTTCGGGACAGGCCGTCACGCAGAGCCCGCAGGCGCGGCACTCGTCGCCGTTGACGACGAAGGCTTGGCTGCCGCCGTGCACGAGCACCTTGAGCCAGGGTTTGAGCGGCAAAGCCTTCAACTCCTTCTTCGTCAGTTTGCGCAGGCGGAAGACGCCGTAGGGGCAAACCTCTTCGCAATCGCCGGCACCTTCGCAGCGATGAGCGTCGATCACCGGTGTCGCGGTCTTCGGCGGCAGTTTGCAGTCTTGCGCGGTTGTGTTCATGCGAGATGTCGCCATTGTAAAGTTCTGTAAAGCGAGCTATTGCTCATGTTATACGAGCTTTTGCTCGGGTCGAATACTCGCAAACGGAACGCGCCATGGCCGCACGCAGACGAGCCCCGCCAAGCCCCCGGAAACGGCCGGAACAAGACCGCTCGCGCGCGACGGTCGAGGCGATCGTCGACGCGGCTGCTCGCATTCTGGTCAAGGGCGGGTATGAGGCGTTCACGACGAATCGCGTCGCGGAGAGGGCGGGGGTCAGCGTCGGGTCGCTCTATCAGTATTTCCCGAACAAGGAGGCGCTGCTCAGCGAACTCATGCGCCGGCACGTGGCGGAGATCGAACGCGGCGTCGAGGAGATGGCCGAGATGGCGAAGACCGCCCCGCTGGCCGACATCGTGCGCGTCGGGATCGAGCAGAACGTGACGTCGCATCTGATCGATCCGGATCTGCACCGCGTGCTGTCGGAGGAAGTGCCGCGGCTGGGCGTGCTCGACTGGAAGGCCGCGTTCATCGAGCGAATGGAGGAGCGCGTGCGGTCGGCGCTCGAAGCGCGGCGCTCGGAGATCGCGGTCCGCGACATCGGCCTTGCCGTCTATATCGTCACGCGTTCGGTCGAGGCGGTGATTCACAACGCCGTCTGCGAGCGGCCGAAGGAGCTTGCCTCGGGGGCGTTGGCCGAAGAGGTGACCCGAATGCTCGTCGGGTTTCTGACGGGAAAGCCCATGGCGGCGCCGCGCGCCGTGAAGGCGGCGGCGGAGTAGGCGCCCAACAACGGCGGACCGATTGACGCTGACGCCGATTTCGGCGCCGGGCGTGGGGTTTTTGAGCACCGGAGGCGGCGAAAGCGCGAGGTGCCCGGCGCCGGTCGGCTTGACTTCCCCCATGCGGCCTTGGAGCATTCCAGCAAGGAGCTTGAACTTTTGGGGTTGAGCCATGGGCTTGTGGCATTTCATGGGGCAGACGTGGCGGAGCATCGTCTCGTTCTTTCTGTCCTTCGTCGTTCTCGGGCTGATGGTGATTTTCGCGCCCGGCTGGGCGACGGGCTTCGTCGAGGCCGCTTCGTCGTTCAAGTACCTCGTGCTCGGTCTGTTCTCGTCGTTGACCGGGCTCGGACAAGCGTCGGACGTTTTCGCGCTTCTCGTCGGCGACACGGAGATTGCGCTCGTGATGATCACGCTTTTCACACGCGTGGTCGTGCTGACGCTGCTGTTGTGGCTCGGCGGGTTGATCTACCGCGGACTGTTCGGGGGCGGCAGCAAGGCCGGGTAACGCAGATCGACCGCGGCGGTTCCCACTTCTATAGGTTCATTTTTCAGTCGCGGCAGTTCGTGTCGCCGGCGAGCGAGCCCATGCATTCGAAGCTTGGATCGTTCACCCAGCCCGATTGTCCGCTCTCGCGTTTCAATTGGACCCACCAGCCTAGGATCGCGCCCGCAGGTGCCGCGTCGGTCTTCTTGTCCCAGGTGATCGGCTCATTCTCATCGCCGCTGGCCCAGTCATGCTCCAGCGCATGGCCTTTGTGCCAGAGGACATAGAAGCCTTCGCCCAAAGGTTCGAGCATGTAGACCACGTCGCCCTTGGCGAGCGGCGGCTGTGCCACGTCGCGATTGACGACGCCGCGTAGCGGCAGCATGCGAAGCTGGCCCTCGACGGTTTCAACCCACTCGCCCGGTTTCACGGTGGCGACCACGGCGGACGCGGGATCCGGCCGCTCGCGAAGCTCGACGGGCTTGACGGCGCGCCAGTGGCGAAAGCACTCGCCTTCGCCGAAGCAGATGCCGCGGGCGATGTAGACGCCGTTCTCCGTTGGAGGCACGTCGTTCGACGGTTGAGCGCAACCGAAAAGCAGCAGGCACAGGGCTGCCGTTGAACCAGTCCAGCTTGGCTTCACTATCGGTTCAACTCCCGCATCGCCTTGTCGAGGCCTTCGAGGGTGAGCGGGAACATGCGGTCGCTCATGATTTGTTTCATGATTTGGATCGAAGGCGTGTATTCCCAGTGGCGCTCGGGGACGGGGTTCAGCCAGATCGCGTGCTCGTAGATGCGGGTCAGGCGCTCGAGCCAGACGGCGCCCGGTTCTTCGTTCCAGTGTTCGACGCTGCCGCCGGGATAGGTGATCTCGTAGGGGCTCATCGTCGCGTCGCCGACGATCACGACTTTGTAGTCGTGCGGGTATTTGTGCAGCACGTCCCAGGTCGGGAATTTTTCGTTGTGGCGGCGGCGATTGTCCTTCCACACGTTCTCGTACAGGCAATTGTGGAAGTAGAAGAAATCCATGTGCTTGAATTCGGTGCGCGCGGCGGAGAACAGCTCCTCGCAGAGCTTGATGTGCGCGTCCATCGAGCCGCCGATGTCGAAGAAGATCAGCACCTTGACCTTGTTGTGGCGTTCGGGGCGCAGCACGAGGTCGAGATAGCCTTGGTGCGCCGTGTGGCGGATCGTTTCGGGCAGATCGAGTTCGGTCGGCGCGCCTTCGCGGGCCCATTTGCGCAGGCGGCGCAGCGCCACCTTGATGTTGCGCGTGCCGAGTTCGACTTGGTCGTCGAGGTTTTTGTATTCGCGCTTGTCCCAGACTTTGACCGCCTTGCCGTGGCGGCCTTTGTCTTGGCCCATGCGGATGCCTTCGGGATTGTAGCCGTAGGCGCCGAACGGCGAGGT
>CAZLRW010000006.1:3786-67968 GCA_964561925.1 uncultured Flavobacteriaceae bacterium | reverse complement strand
CTTGGCCCATGCGGATGCCTTCGGGATTGTAGCCGTAGGCGCCGAACGGCGAGGTACCGCCGGTGCCGATCATCTTGTTGCCGCCTTCGTGACGCTTCTTCTGCTCTTCGAGGCGCTTCTTCAGCTCCTCCATCAGCTTTTCCCAGCCGCCGAGCGATTCGATCTGTTTCTTCTCTTCCTCGGTCAGGAATTTTTCGGTGAGCGCCTTCAGCCAGTCTTCCGGAATCTGCGCGAGTTCGGTGGCGTCGAGCGTCTCAAGCCCCTTGAACGCGTGGGAAAAGACGCGGTCGAACTTGTCGAGGTTGCGCTCGTCCTTCACCAGCGCCGCACGCGAGAGGTAGTAGAACTCGTCGACCTTCATGTCGATGACCTGCTTGTCCAAGCCCTCCATAAGGGCGAGGTATTCCTTCAAGGTCACCGGCACCTTGGCCTGGCGCAGATCGTGGAAGAAGTTCAGGAACATGGGCGGCGTCCGACAATGGCGAATGTCCACAGTGTAGGCGGAAGCGCCGCGCCACGACAACACAGTTTCTGCCCGCCAACAGCTAGCGAGGCGTACGGGAACGCGCGATCACCCGCCAGTTTACGATGGCGATCGGTAACATCGGTTCCTTCTCGTAGTCGAATTGGATCAGCGTGATCATCCAACCGCCGACGTCACCTCCAACCGCGACGAGCGAGGCGCGTCGATCTCCGATCCGAATGTGCTTGTATCCAATCGTGTAGGTGCGCCCACCTGTCGGGCTTTGCGGCTTTTGGTTCAAGATGTTGTGCTCGCCCATGGCGTCCGGAAATCGAGCCTTGATGCGATCGCGGGTCGCACGTGCGAAATCGGAAACCGACTCGTTTGCGTCCATTCTCGTGATCTCGACGGTCAGCCAAGCACCATCGCGCCCCTCATACTCACAGCCGACCTGTGCGCCCGGCGGCTGCCGGTCAGCACCTACGATTACCGATGTCAGAGTGAGTGCGCTGAGGTCGTTGTCCGAGAGCGTGAGCGGACACGCAAATCCGCTTTGGATGTGATGCGAGGCGCCGTTGGGGCGTTTCGTCCAAATGCCCGGTTCGCTTGATGCCGGATCAGCGAGCAGGGCCGTCGACAGCAAGAACAACGCCGCCAACCCTAGTGCCTTTGCAATCGTCGTCATGGGCACGCCGTCACCCGAACTTACTTTCGGCTGTTCTGGAACGGTGGCGGTATGTCGCCGTGGCGGACCGAGAGTCTCGCTGACGTGCCGCCGGGCTTGGCCGCGTCGACCGAGATGATGATCGAGTTCGCCTTGGTGTCGTATGCGGCGAGAGGCTTGCGTTTGCCTTGGAAGATGTCCTTGGCGATCGGCGACAGGACGGTGCCGGCGGGGCGGCCGTCGAAGAAGGCGAAGACGAAGCCGACGGCGCCCTGCATGCCGGTGAGCTGATAAACTTGTTTGGTGCCGTCGTCGAGAATCGAGGGCAGCATCTCGTTGTCGGCGGCGTGCAGCATCGGCGGCGGGCCCATGGTCATCAGACTTATACGATCGGACGTGCCGTCGCCGGCGATGTCGCGCCAGAACAGCATCGGGATTTCCTCATCGCCGGCCGGTTCCTCCGCGCACCACTGTGTTGGTACGGTCGCGCCTTTCTCGTCATCCGCGGCGGCAAAACCGATGACCGCTATCAGCGCCAATTGGTTGTTCTTTTCCTTGTCCGTGATTGCGCGGCCACCGCGCTGCGCAGGCGGGGCAGCCGCGCACGCGGCAAGATGGCTGCCTGCGCTGGCGCTCATCCTTGCGGTCAGCGCCGACATGGCGGCGAGCGTGTCGCTCTCGCGGCCGTCTTCGTAGGTGGCGCGGAACTTGAACGTCCAACCGGCGATGTCGGCGACCCAAAGGCCGGTGCGGGTGCCGTCGCCGCGTGTGTAGAGCGCGCTGGTAAATGCGGCTCCCGTTGGGGCGAGCGAGGCGATGGGTCTTGCTTCCGGCATCCGCTGTTCGAGTGCCGCCTTTGCGGCCGTAAAGTCGTCGGCAAGCGAACTCGCCGCTCGCCGCGTGAGGTAGAGCGTGACGACGGAACTGTCCGGCAGGAAGTATCCGCAGGCGACATCGAAGCCGTAGTTGTCGAACGGCATGAGCTGATTGCGCCGAAAGCCGCCGACGGCAGCCGGGCAGACGAGCATCGACTGTGCGTGGCGAGCGTCGTCGCCCTCCAGGCGCCAAATGCTCTCCGGCATCTTCGTCGTCGCCACCGGAACGGCATTTGCGGGAAGAATTTTCTCGTGTGCGGTCGCGCCGGGCTCACCCGTCGGCACCATGATGAAGGCGGCCAGAGCGAGAAGCTTCATCGGTCTTTCCCCATTCTTGCATTCGATCAATTGTGATCGGGCGAGGCCATTTCGCAATCTCTATTTTGTTCGGCAAACAATTGCCGGTTGTCGACGGCGGCCATGTTTGTGCCGATTCCGTCTCACCTGAGCAACGACTTGCGGGCGAACACGACGACCCAACCGGTTTCGCTGCCGTCATAGCCCGTGCCGCGGCCTTCCTGGAGGTCGAGAGCGTCCCATGCGCCGGCGGCGTGCATGAACGCCGTCAGTTCGTCGGCGTTCAGGTAGTTGTAGTAGCGGCCGAGTCTGTCGCGGCCTTCTTGGCCGCCGGACTTGAAGCTGGCGGCGAGGAGGCCGCCGGGTTTGAGCGCGCGATGGACGCGGGCGAGGACGTTGGGCAAGCCCGCGCGCGGGACGTGGAGCAGCGAGGCGTTGGCCCAGATGCCGTCGAAGGCGGCGACGTCGTCGAGATCTTCGAAGAGTTGGACCCGTACGGGCGCGCCGATGCGCTTCTCAGCCTCGCAGGCCATTTCGGCACTGCCGTCGACGGCAGCGACTGTGTGGCCGGCTTCAATAAGCGCATGCGTGTCGCGGCCGGTGCCGCAGCCGAGGTCGAGGACGGCGGCGGGCTGCGACAACCCCGAGATGAACGCGAGGTACTTAGACGCGCCGATGTTGTCGGAGCGGGTGGCGTAGGCTTTCGTTTCGGTTGCGTAAAAGGCGAGCGTTTGGGCGTCGTGTGTTGTCGTCACGGGTGCCTTCTGTGCTTGGCTGCGGATTTGACGCTTCGTCGGTGGCCAGGTGTCGCCGCGTGGGAGCCTATCTTGGTGTATTTACAACCATTCGCCGATCAGCGACGTCGTAAGCGACAAGCCAGCGTGCTCTTCCCTCGCCGGCTTTCTGCATCCTCTCCTTCAGTGTCGCATCGTCGGGAATTTTGTCGAAGAACGCGAAGATAAAGCGGCGGTCCTTCGATATCACGGCCGCCAAGGCCCACATGTACTCGTCATCCTTGAACTGCACGTCCACGGGGCCTACGGGCCGTGTCTTGTCAAACCAAGCGAGCGCGGGGTCCGGCTTCGGCATCATCGCGAGATACAGGGTCATCAGGCCCTTTGCGGTTTCTGCAGTCGCCCACCGTGGCGGTGGGCCATCGTCTTCGCCGAAGAGTTCGAATTTGTGTTTGAAGATAGCGAACGTGCCGCGCGTGCAAGGCGCCTTGTTCGCTTCAATGTCCGCAAGCGGGAATTCGGGCGGAAGCAACCCGAGTTGAATGCTGATGTCCAATCCCCGACGCGTGTGCGTGTCGTCCAAATTCAACGCGATCTCCTGCGCGTCCTTTGCGCCGGTCGTCTTGCACGCTTCGGCGTGAGCGGCGATTGGGCTCGCAAGTAGCACGGCCGCGATCAGAACAAAGCGCATGTCGCCCTCCATTGCGGTCGTCGATCCCCACCAACACCGCACGGCCAGGATGAGCGATCGGTAATTGCTTCGTGACGGTCGCGTTCGGTACTGACGCAGGTCCCAACGGCGGCGTGTCATCGTTCCGAGCGCGCTTCATCGCTTTGGTGCATTGAGCCAGGACTTCTGTGCACTCCGGCACAGCCCGTCGAACCCAAGAACAAGATCGCTTTGAACGGGGTGATACCTGGTTTCGCAGTCAATCAAGAGGTCTGCGCGCTTCATCGTGTAGCGTTCGACCGGGATTCGACGGCCCGCCGCGTCCGTCTCGTCCCAACGTGTGAAGTAGCCAAAAGGAGAACGGCTGTCGCCCGGTTGCTCCATGAGTTTGCGCTCCTTCTCACGCGTGGCAGCGTCGCGGGCTGCGTCGGGCGCAAAACGGCGAATGCGAACTTCGGCGTCATCTCGCCCTTTGTAGATGCATCCGCCGAGTACCGGACCGCTTGTAGGACCATAGACGTTGATGCGACTTGTCCATCCCCACGCATTAGGACACGGCATTCCTGTCGTGTTGTGAACATAGGTTCCGTCGGTCGAGAGAGACCATCCGATCACATCGGGCTGCGACGCACTGTGCGCAACAATTAGCGTAGCTGCCAGTGCGATGCCTCCCAATTTCAATTCCGTTCTCTCCTTGCCAAGAACGCGAGGCGCTCAAACAGGTGGACGTCTTGCTCGTTCTTGAGCAGCGCGCCGTGGAGCGGGGGGATCAGCTTCGACGGGTCGCGTTCGCGGAGGGTGTCGGCGGTGATGTCGTCGGCCATCAGGAGTTTGAGCCAGTCGAGCAGTTCGCTCGTCGACGGCTTCTTCTTCAGGCCGGGCACGTCGCGGATTTGGTAGAAGATGTTCAGCGCTTCGCCGACCAGCTTGTCCATGATCTTCGGGTAATGGACGTCGATGATTTTCGTCATCGTGTCGCGGTCGGGGAATTTGATGTAGTGGAAGAAGCAGCGGCGCAGGAATGCGTCGGGCAGCTCCTTCTCGTTGTTCGACGTGATCATCACGATCGGGCGTTGCTTGGCCTTGATCGTCTCGCCGGTCTCGTAGACGAAGAACTCCATGCGGTCGAGTTCGAGCAGCAGGTCGTTCGGGAACTCGATGTCGGCCTTGTCGATTTCGTCGATCAGGAGGACCGGGCGCTGGTCGTGCGTGAACGCTTCCCAGAGTTTGCCCTTTGAGATGTAGTTCTTGATGTTCTTCACGCGCTCGTCGCCGAGTTGGCTGTCGCGCAGGCGGCTGACGGCGTCGTATTCGTAGAGGCCTTGTTGAGCCTTCGTCGTCGACTTGATGTGCCACTGGATGATCGGCACGCCGATCGCCTTCGCGACCTCGAACGCGAGGACCGTCTTGCCGGTGCCGGGTTCGCCTTTGATCAAGAGCGGGCGTTCGAGCGTGATCGCCGCGTTCACCGCGATGCGCAGGTCGTCGGTCGCGACGTAGGAACTGGTGCCTTCGAACTTCTTCATGGATGGGCCTTGGGTGTGTGGTGATGGTGAATAGGTGTTGGGCAAACCCTAGGGGGTTGGCGCGCGGCCCGCAAGTTTAGGCGGTTAAGCCCAATTGCTTCTGCGTCTTCTTGGGCAACCCTGACGCTACGATGGCGTGGGCGCGGGTGAGGTAGGCTTTCAGGTCCTTCGCGGGCAGGCGCGTCGGTTTGTCGAGCCAGACCCACTCGGCGCGGGCGAGATAGGGCGCGGGTTTGATGCCCGGCAGTTCGGTCAGAATGCGGAAGCTCTCCGACGACGCCTTGAACGACATGCCGCCCGGCGTCTTGTCGTCGTGGAAGCCGATCACTGCGAACATCTTGCCGCCGACCTTGAAGACGCGGTCGTTGCCCCATTGGATGGAGAGCGTGGCTGCGGGCAGGGCGAGCAGGAACTTTTCTATATCAGCGAGCTTCATGGCGTGGAGTTTTCCACGCTGCCGTGAGAAGCGCCAGAGCGCCGGCGACGGGCGTCACCCATGCGTCGGGAGTTTGCATTGTCCACAGCGTGAGACCGGTCATCACGCACCAGAGCGTGGGGATGATCATCAATAGTCTGGGGGCGCGCGGCTGCATCGCGAGGAGGGCGAGTGTTGCGACGGCCGTCGGGTCGGGTGTTAGGCCGAAGACTTCCGCTTGATGCCAGTCGCGGCCGAGAAGCGGGCCGATCGCCGGTTGGAGGAAGATCGCGAAGATGGCGATGCCAAGGGCGAATGGGGATGATGCGGAGCGCGCTTCTTCGGACGGCGGTGTTACGAGTGCGAACCACAGCAGAAGTGCCGCCTGCAATGCGAAGGCGTAGGCGTAGTAGATCGCGGCCCAGTTGATCGTCGCGAAGCGTTCGGCGTGGAAGGCCCAGGCGATCCAGAGCCAGAGTGCTGCGAGGACGATGAGAACGGCGCGCGTGCCGAGAGCGCCGCCGCGGCGGGCGAGCGTGAGGCAGAGGGCGGCGAGTGCTGCCGTCATGATGTGCGCAGGCCAGAGCGCTTCGTTGTAGAGCGCGAACAGGCGGTAATACGTGCGCGGCGAGAAGAGAAGAAAGTCCTGGAGCGAGTAGGTCCACCACTCGGACATCAGATGTCGCCCACCGCGCTCAAGATGCGGGCGCGTGTGGCTGCGTCCGGCATGGGGCCGCCGGCGGCCGCGACGTTTTCCTGCGCGTGATCGGCGCGCGTGGTCGCGGGGATGGGGCTTGGTCCTGCGGGGTGGGAGAGGATGAACTTCAGCAGCAGCTGCGCCCAGCTTTTCGCGCCGAGGTCGGCGGCGAAGGCGGGCAGGGGGCGGCCTTTGAGCGCGTCGATCAGGTCGCCGCCTTCGAACGGGCGGTTGACGATGACGGCGATATTGCGCTCGCGCGCCAAGGGCAAGATGCGGCTTTCGACGTCGCGGCTCGCGACGCTGTAGGTGATCTGGATGTAGTCGAGCGGTTGCGTGCGCATGATCCGTTCGAGTTCGTCGTGCCGGCGGCCGTGGGAGGTGGTGACGCCGACATAGCCGAGCTTGCCTTGCGCCTTCATCGCGAACAGCGTGCGCAGGTGCTCTTCCCATGAGAGCAGATTGTGGACCTGCAGCAGGTCGAATTTCGGTACGCCCCAGAGGCGGCGGGACTCTTCGATCTGCGCGGGGCCGTTCGCGCCGCCTGAGATCCAGACCTTTGTTGCGGCGAACAGCGCCTTCGCGTTGCCCGCGCGTTTGATGCCGTAGCCGATGACCTCTTGCGACGAGCCGTACATGGGGGAGGAGTCGATCAGGCGGCCGCCCGCGGCGAAGAAGGCGCGCATGACGTTTGCGCAGGACTCACGCGCGGTGCGGTCGTCGCCGACGTTGAATGTGATCCACGAGCCGAGGCCGACGGTTGCGCGCGCAAGCGGGGCGGCGGACGCCGGCAAAGTCGCGGCCAGCGCGGTCGCGGCGGCCGCGGTCAGCAGGTCGCGTCTCGATACGGTTTGCATGGGTGCTCCTCCGTTCGTCACGGGCGGAGCTTAGCGAGGCGCGCTGCCGCGCGCGCGGTCACAACGGCGTGAGCAGGTGGTCTTAGGCGCGTGCTACGAATTGGTCGAGGTCGGCGGCAAGGCGCGTCATCAGGGCCGGCCAGTCGCCGAATTTTTCGGGCGTGAGCACGCGCGTCTTCGGATACCAGGGATAGTGATCCGTGCCGAGCTGCGGCCAGACGCGGCCGGCGGCGAGGAACCACGTCTCCGTGCCGGTCGCTGCGGCGAGTGCGGCGGCGGCGGTCGGCGCGGTGACGACGAGGTCGAGCGCCCCGCACAGCGCCGCGTTGTCGTCCAGGTTCATCTTCAGATCGAGATCGTCGAAATTGTGGATCGCGACACCGAGCTTCTCGCGCACGTAGTCGAGTTCGGCTTGGCAGTCGCCGTATTGCAGATTGACGAATTTGACGCCGGTGTTCTCGAGCACGGGGGCCCAGAGTTCGAGCGCGCTGAAGAACTTCTTGCGTTGCGTCGTGATCAGCATCGACTTCCAGCAGATGCCGACATAGGGGCCGGGGCCAAGTGCTGCGAGCCGGTCGATCCAATGGCGCACGCGCGCGGGATCGGGCTTCAGGTAGGCGCGCTTCGGGAAGCTTTCGACGGTCGGGCGCAGCGCTTTCAGCGGCGTTCCCATCGGCGTGTAGTAGTCCGCCTTCAGATCGCCGGCCGCCCAGGGGACGACGCGCACGGGCTTGGCGTTGTGCTTCGTGTGCATTTCGATGCCGACGTGCGTTTCCGGGAACGAACGCTGAAACAGCGGCACGAGGCGGTGATCGCAGGCGATCATCACCTTGCCTTGCGGGCCGACGCGCTCGATCAGATCGGGAATGAGGCCGGCCAGCATGATTTCGTCGCCGAGGCCTTGTTCGCCCGCGACCAGCAGCTTGCGGCCGGTCAAGTCTTCGCC
Organism: uncultured Flavobacteriaceae bacterium; assembly: GCA_964561925.1. Lineage (GTDB taxonomy): Bacteria > Pseudomonadota > Alphaproteobacteria > Micropepsales > Micropepsaceae > SZUA-430. Next base: position 59,824 of record CAZLRW010000006.1, on the reverse strand, counting down.
GTCCCAGCGAACGGCATCGACGGCGAAATAGGTCGACTGGCTGAAGATCGGGTTGTGGCGTTCCTCGTACTCGGCCCAGCCCTGCGCGAGCTTGCCCATGCCGGCATAGCAGAGGCCGCGGGCGTGCAGGATTTCGGCGCGGTCGTGATCGTTCTCGCAGAGGTCGAGCGCGCGGCTGTAGTTTGCGGCGGCGGCCTCCAGCGGACCCGTGTGGTTCAGCGCATGCGCCATGTTGTGATAGGCGCGCGCCATCGCAGGGTCGAGGCGCTGGGCCTCCTTGTAGAACGTCACCGCGTTGTCGAAATCGGAGAGCTCGCCCATGATCGTGCCCAGCGTGTTCCACAGTTCGGCCGCTTCGGGCATGCGGAACAGCGCGTTGCGCACGAGGTCGACCGCTTCGTCGATCTGCCCTTTGTCGCGCAGGCAGCCGGCGAGGTTGTTGTAGCCCTTCGAATTGTCGGGGCGCATCTCGATGAAGGCGCGGAACGCGCTCTCGGCGCCGTCGTAGAGGCCGAGGCTCCAGGCCGCCGTGCCGATGTTCAGATAGATGTCGGGGTCGTGCGGGTCGAGCGCGAGCGCACGCTCGTACATCTCGAACGCCTTGTGGCGCTGGCCCAGATTGTCGAGCGCGAGCGCCAGCAGGTGGTAGGCGGAGGCGTATTTCGCATCGGCGTCGGCGGCCTCGGCGGCGGCGATCGCGGCCTTGGCCCATTCGCCCTTCTTGTAGTGACCGACCGCCTTGCGCATCGCGTTCAACGCCTCGACGCGCGCGCCTTGGGGGCTTGCGGCGGACGCGAGTTCGGATGCCATGCGGTCGAACGCCGATTTGGCCGGGGCTTTCTGCGCCGTCATGCGATGCTCCTTAGACGGATGTTCTGTCTACGGATAATAGAGCGGGCGCTTTAACGCGGTGCTAAGCGTGCGGGACCGCGGATGCGTTCGATCTCAACGAAAGCTTAAGGTTGATTTCGCCGGCGGCGAAGCGGTTCCTTAACCATGGCGGGCTATCTTGGGGACACAGCAGACCGAAGGAAGGGCGTGCAAAATGCCGCTGAAACTCTCTCTTAAGCCCGGTGAAAAATTCGTGCTCAACGGCGCGGTTCTGACGAACGGCGACCGCCGGGTCAGCCTCGTCATCGAGAACAAGGCCGCGATCCTGCGCGACCGCGACATCATGCAGGCGGACGAGGCGAACACGCCCGCCAAGCGCATCTATTTCCCGATCATGATGCTCTATCTCGATCCGGAGCAGACCGAGCAGTACTACGAGGAATTCGTCGGCCGCATGGGCGAGTTCATGAACGCGATCAGCGACCGCGAGGCCCTGGCCACGTGCGTGGCGATCTCGCGCGACGTGCTGCAAGGCCATTACTACAAGGCACTGATCAAGTGCCGCCAGCTGTTCGACTTCGAAGACGTGAGATTGTCCTATGTCGCTCCAAGCGTATCAGAAGGCGCAGCGCAGCGCTGAGCACCCGCGCGACACCGAGTACCGGTTGTTCGCGCAGGTGACGCAGGCGCTCATCGAAGCCAACAAGGCCGGGCGTTCCGACCTTGCGCGTTTCGTCGACGCGCTCGATTGGAACCGGCGTATGTGGAGCGCCTTCGCGCTCGACTGCGCAGGGGAAGGCAATCAATTGCCCGATACGCTTCGGGCGCAGATCGTATCGCTTTCGCTTTGGGTGTCGCGCTTTTCCAGCGAGGCGGCCGGAAACGGGGCGTCGATCGAACCGCTCATCGACGTCAACAAGACGATCATGGCGGGTCTGTCGCAACGCCCGGTGGGGTAGACGGAAAGAAATACCGGGTGCGTCGTCAATGCCCGGCAAAACTTACAAGGACCCTGAAGGCCCGCTTCGTGCGGGCCTTATTTTTAGCGGAGTTCCGCGCTTCGGACGGTTGGCACGAGGGTTGCGGTAACCACACCAGAGGACGAACGCCCGACAAGAACGTTCGCCCGACGCAGTCCAGAATGGAAGGAGCCCGAGCTATGATCAGCGTCAACACGAACTACGGAGCGATGATTGCGCTCCAGAACCTGAATCAGACGAATACCGAGATCGGCGGCGTTCAAAACCGCATCAACACCGGCCTCAAGATCGCAGGCCCGAAGGACAACGGCGCCATCTGGGCGATCGCTCAGAACATGCGCATGGACGTGATGGCGCTGAACGCCGTCACCCAGAGCCTGAACCGCACGCTCAGCGTCGCCGACACGGCGGTCGCGGCGGGCACCAGCATCTCGGACCTGCTCAAGGAGATGAAGGAGAAGGCGCTGGCCGCGAAGGATCCTTCGATCGACGCGAACGCGCGGGCGGCCTACAACGCCGACTTCACGGCGCTGCGCGATCAGATCACCAAGACGATCGAGAACGCGGCGTTCGACGGCTCGAACCTTTTGAACGGTTCGGTCGCCAACATTCAGGCCTTGGCCAACGCCGACGGCAACTCCTACATCACGGTCGCCACGCGCAACCTGACGCTCGGCGGCTCGATCGTGTCGGTTGCGACCACGTCGACGATTTCGACGGCCGCGCGGGCGAGCACGATGATCACGACGATCGAAGCCTCGCTCAACGCGCTGAACCTTGCGATGTCCCAGCTTGGCACGGACGCCAAGAAGGTGACGATGCACAAGAATTTCATCGCCAAACTTTCCGACGAGCTGCAGAACGGCATCGGCAACCTGGTCGACGCCGACCTCGCCAAGGAAAGCGCGCGGTTGCAGTCGTTGCAGGTCAAGCAGCAGCTTGGCGTGCAGGCGCTCTCGATCGCGAACTCGTCGCCGCAGGTCATCTTGAACCTGTTCCGCGGCTAACGCAGACGCTCGCGCGCCGGACGGCGGCGCGGGCGAACCACTCGGCTCTTCCTTCAAGGCGGCGCGCGTTTCGCGCCGCCTTTTTTCGTGTCCGACCCGGCAAGTTTTTCCGCCTCCGGCAAATTCTGCCGGGCCGTTTGTGCCGGTCTCTCCGGCGGCGCATGGCGAACGGCGGGTTAAGGCGAGGCGTCTTCGCTAGTGCGGCCTCGCGCGCGAAGGTTAGCGGGCGCTGAACGCAACGCGCAAATTTCTAGGGTATGGAGGTTGCGATCTTTCCGTCGCGGGCAAAACGCTCCGCGGGCAAAACGCCAAACCACGACCAGAACGGAGAGATTCCAATGACGTCAGTGAACACCAACTACGGCGCCATGGTTGCGCTGCAGAACCTCAACGCCACGAACAAGGCGTTGGCCGACGTGCAAAACCGCGTCAACACCGGCTTGCGCGTTTCCGGTCCGAAGGACAACGGCGCCATTTTCGCCATTGCCCAGGGTCTTCGCACGGACGTGCAGGCGCTGAACTCCGTTCAGAACAGCTTGAACCGCGCGATCAGCGTCGTCGACACCGGCATCGCCGCCGGCACGGCGGTCGCCGACCTGCTCAAGGAAATGAAGGAAAAGGCGCTGGCCGCGAAGGACTCGTCGATCGACGCGAACGCCCGCGCCGCCTATAACGCGGACTTCGTCGCTCTGCGCGATCAGGTGACGAAGACGCTGGCGAACGCGACGTTCGACGGTGCGAACCTCGTGACCTCGACCACGTCGAACATCCAAGCGTTCGCGAACGCCGACGGTACGTCGTTCGTGACGGCGACGGGCCGCAACATGTCGCTCGGCGGTTCGATCGTGACGGTCGCTGCAGCCGGCGTCGTGTCGACGGCGGCGACTGCTTCGACGATGGTCGCGACGATCGAGACCTCGCTGAACAACCTGACGCTGGCGTTGGCGCAGCTGGGTACCGACTCGAAGAAGCTCGGCATCCACAAGGCGTTCATGTCCAAGCTCTCGAACGAACTCGAGAACGGCATCGGCAACCTCGTCGACGCCGACCTCGCGACGGAGAGCGCGCGCTTGCAGGCGTTGCAGACGAAGCAGCAGCTGGGCATCCAGGCGCTGTCGATCGCCAACCAGGCGCCGTCGGTGCTGTTGGGCCTGTTCCGCTAACCGGACCGGCCGTTGAGTAAGCGCGGAGCCGGTGCGTAACCGCCGGCTCCGCGACTCTCTCGGATCCGCTTCGGATTGAGGACGAACGGATATGAGCGATCCCATCCAACTTGCAGCATCGGTGCAGCAGGCGGCGCGCGCCGCAGCACCCGTGCGGACCGAGCCTCAGGTCGAGCCTGCGAAAGAAACGCAGACCGACAACCGCGCCGGCAACGAACGGCGCGAGCGCGAACGCGAACGGCGCGACGAAGCCGCCGCCGCCCGCGAGGCGCGCCACCTGACCATCACGCGCGACCCGGCGCTGAAATCCTTCGTCTATCGCTCGGTCGACGCTGAGAGCGGCGACGTCGTATGGCAATACCCGGCCGAAGAGATGCTGCGTCACGCGCGCCACATGAAGGCGATGGCGGAGAAGCGGCTCGCGGAAGCGAAAGAGATCGACGAGACGGCGTGAGGGCCGGACGTCTTTAGGGGTTCTCGGCCACGAGCGCTTTGAACCGCGCATCCGCTCGCAGCTTGTCGAAATCCGGATCCAGCCGAAGCAACGCCGGCGTCAGCGGCATGGGCGCGGGGCGCTTCATCAGCGCTTCGATCGCCGGGATGGCGGCGTTGCGGTCGCCCAGCCGCGCGAGCGTCCGGGCTTGGATGTCGAGGTAGTAGGCGCCGCTGAGCGCGTCTTTCGCGACGGGGACGGTGGCGACGGCGAGGGCCGCGTGCTTCATCGCGTTCGCGCGGTCGCCGAGGCCGCTATAGGCAAGCGCCAGGTAGGAGTGGACGTCGGCGTTGTTCGGCTGCTTTGCGAGTTCGACTTTGAGTTCGTCGAGTGCTTCGCGGTCGTTCGCTCTCGCACCGGCCGGGTCGCCGGCGAGGCGGCGCAATTGTCCCAGATAGAGGTTCAGATCGATCGACGCGCGGCCGACGGAGCCTTGGGCCTCGTCGCGTTGCAGCAGCGTTTCGAGGGGGCCGATCGCCGTCTCGGGCCGGCGGCGCAGCAGCGCCTGCGCGACGAGCGGTTCGACGACGTCGCCGTCGGGTTCGGGGGCGAGCCCTTCGAGCAGCTTCGCGGCCTCGTCGAGGCGGCCCTGGGCCTGGTAGACCCGCGCCTTCTCGGCGACGAACGGCAGGCGGTTGATCTCTCTGGGAAGTTCCTTCATGGCGGCGTCGAGCTGGCGCAATGCGCCTTCGAAGTCGCGCGTGGCAAGGCGCAGATTCGCCGCGCTCAAGCGCCGGCCGGCGTGAAACGGATCGATCGCCACCGCACGTTCGAAGTAGGTCTTGCTCTCGTCCCAACGGCCTTGGCGGCGGGTGATGCTTGCGAGCGCGGTCAGCACGTCCGCGTTGCTCGGCCACTTGGCGCTTAGTTGTTCGAACCGAAGGCGCGCGCCCTCGAAATCCCGCTTCACCCAATATTCGAAGTAGGCGCCGGCCAGCATCACCTCCGCGAGTTCGGGCTTGAGGCGGTTTGCTTCGGCGAGCGCCTGCGCGGCGGCGGCGCGGCGGCCTTCGGTGGCGTCGGTGCGGTTGAAGTAGAGGTAGGAGTGAACGCGCGCCGACAAAGCCCAGGCGGCCGCAAAGCCGGGATCGAGTGCGACGGCGCTCTCCAGACGTTGCTGCGCGCGGCGTACGTCCGCCTCCACCGAGGTGCGGTAAAGTTTCACCGCTTCGCGGTAGGCCGCGTAGGCTTCAGGCTTCCTCGTGGGGGTGAGCGCTTGCCGTTCGGCTTCGGCGATCGTGACCTTTAGGGCATCGGCGACACCGGCGACCACTTTGGCGGCGACTTCGCTTTGGACGGCCAGCGCGTCGTCGTTTTTGCGCGGGTAGACGTCGGCCCAGAGTTGCGTGTCGGTGGCGGCGTTGATCAGCTGGGCTCTGATGACGATGTCGTCGTCTTCGCTGCGTACGCTGCCCTCGAGCACCAGCGCGACACCGAGTTGCTCGGCGATGTCCGGCAGTCCGACCTGCTTGCCCTTGAAGGCCGATGCCGAGGACTGGGAGATGACCTTGAGGTCGCTCGACTTGCCCAAGAGGCTACCGATCAGTTCCGACAGCCAGTCGCCGTACTCGGCGTCGTCGCTGCGCGGGGAGCGGTTTTCGAACGGCAGGATTGCGATCGACTTGTCGGCGGGTGCGGGCGCGTTCGTGCGCGACGTCAGTGCGACGACCGCGCCGATCGCGACGGCCGTCGAGACACCGGCGACGAGGAACCAGCTGCGCGCGCTCAGTCTTGCCGGAAAGCGGCTACCGGAGCCCATGGGGCCACGAACGATTCCGGCCGGCGCGACGCCGGCGGTTGGGCCGGCGGCGTCGAACGCGAACGCCTCGATCGTTTCGGCCATCTTGTCGAGATGGAAGACACCGCGCGAGACGAGGCGGTCGGCGAGCGGTCCCCTGATCGTCTGGCGTACCGCGGCCGAGATCAGTGCACCGCCTGGATCGCTCTTGGCCATGAGGCGGGCCGCGACGTTCACGCCGTGGCCGAGCAGATCGCCGTTCGGCTGCACGACGACGTCGCCCAGATGCACGCCGACACGCACTTTCGGTTCGCAGGTTTCGGCGAGTTCGAGCGCGGCTTCAACGGCGGCGAGGCTCGAGGCGAATTCCAGCATGAAACCGTCGCCGGCCGTGTTGAAGACGCGTCCGCCGCGGCGCGCGGCGACGGCTTCAATGACGCTGCGCAGTGCCGCAACTTCAGCGGTGGTCTTGGATTCGTCGGCCTCGGTGCGCGCGGAATAGCCGGCGACGTCGAGTGCTACGATGGTGGCTAGTTTTCGAGGCTGCGCGTTTTCGGCCATGCCCTGTCGCGGTTGGTTCGCGGACCATGCTACGCAGGCGCCGCGGCGAATGCCATGCCGCCCACGAAAATGCGGCCGGCGTTTGGGCCGGCCGCTTGTCCTCAATTCGAACGTGTTGCCGACTACTGTTGCGTCGGATCGCTCGGCGGCGGCGGTGCGGGCACCGGGTCGGCGGGCGCTGCCGGATCGGCGGGCGCTGCTGCCGGATCGGCGGGCGCCGCAGCCGGGTCGGCTGCCGGGTCGGCGGGCGCCGCTGCGGGGTCGGTCGCTGCGGCCGGATCAGCCGCGGGATCGGCCGGAGGTGCCACCTCTTCCGTGGCCGGATCGGCCGGCGCCGCAGCCTTGTCTCTGTTCATGTACCAATAGATGCCGCCGCCGACGACCAAGAGCGCGATCAGCAGGCCTACGATTCTGCCCATTTGGACTCTCCAGTTGGTTCCCCTGTTCCGCACGAGGGTTCGCGCGGCCGGGGGAGCCTAACCGCTTCGCCGATAACCAACAAGGCGGCAAGGGATATGTTGCAGTGCGTCGTCCGGGAGGAAGGCCTCAGGTGCGTGCGTCACGAGCGCGCGGTGGCGAAGGATGACGCGGGCTTGCCCGCGCAAGGGCGACCGACATAGCTCTGTCATGTCCCCGTATTATTTCGGAACCTCATCACGTCGAATGCGATCAAGTGGCTGGCGCCCGAGACGCCGACGCCGAACAGCGGAATGAGCGCCATGGGGAGAACCGCAATCGTCGCCATGCGCGGATCCTCGAGAAGCGTGAACGTAAGACCCGTGCCCACCGCGACCACGAAATCGGCAAAGCCGAAGAGGTGAAAGCGGCGATAGTAGCGTGCATCGCCGGGCCTCAAGAGCAGCCGCGCGGCGTAGAGCCCCGCGATCAGATCGCCGACGCCTGCGAGAATCCAGAACAGGGGCGGCAATGCGCCGGCAAGGCCATAAGCGAAGAACGCCATGGCGGCGGGTACCCGCCAGACATGCAAGATCGTCAACGGAAAGAGTCCGGCGCTGCGGAAGAACCGCTTCAACGGCGGGCTGAGGGCGTAGGTGAGCGTCGGAAGTGCGATGCCGCCGGCTACGAAGAGGGCGATGAACGGCATGGGAATCGCGAGAAAGAAGCCCTCCGCCGCCGCCCAAGCGACAGTGAGCGCCCAAGCGGCAAGGGCGAGCGCCATGACGAGGGCGATCGGGGCTGTGGGCTGCTTGTCATAAATATTGATATCAACATTATTAGCCATGAGGTGGGACCTTTCTTGGGATGACGGCGTTCAGGCGAGTTGATTGAGCAGTGCGCGCGCGGCGTCGGCGCCGCTCTTCAACATGGTCTCGGTCTCGGTCTGAACGCGCCGCCAGATCGGCCGCGCTTCGTCGAGCAGGGCGTGGCCGGCCCTGCTCAGGGTCAGCTGGCGCACGCGCTTGTCTTTGGGATCGTGGCCGGTCGCGACCAATCTGCGCCGTTCGAGCGGTTTGAGCGCTGCGGTCAGGGAGGAGCGGTCGACACCGAGCGCATCCGCAAGTGCCTGCATGTTCCAATTCGACCGTGCGGCAAGCATGACCATGAGCGTGAACTGACCGCTTGTGAGGTCGAGCGGGGCAAATGCCTCATCAAAGCGCCTTGCGACGCGACGCGCGGCGCGCTTCGCGTGAAGGCAGAGGCACGTGTCGCCGATGACTTGAGCGGTGGCGGTTTGCATCAGCGGAATATGGTTTGATATCAACATAACTGCAAGAGGCGTGGTTGCGCGGGTGCTTTGTCGCCTGATGGCGCGAACCTGCGACGGCTGGATCGCAGCTTCCGGCGAGATGGCGGAAAGGCGCCAAAAAATCGGTCGTTGTTCGGCCGTCCCGTGTATTGACTTAGCTTCATCTTGTTGTATATAAGGTATATATCATTGCTCAATAGGTTCTAACCGGGCGACGAATGATACACAATCGTCTCAACGTGCTGCGGGCGGAGAGGAATGTCTCGCGCAAGGACCTGGCCGATGCGGTCGGGGTGAACTTCCAGACGATCGGCTACATCGAACGGGGCGACTACAGCCCTTCGCTCGAACTTGCGCTCAAGATTGCCGCCTACTTCGCACTGCCGGTCGAGATGGTGTTCTCACTGACGCCGTTCGAAGCGCTGACAACCCAACTCATCAAAGCCAAAGGAGGCATCAATGGATAAGGTTCTTGCACCAGGCGTGGTGTCGCGCCGGCAACCCGCTCGCGGATGGGTTAGGTCATGACAAGCACAGCGCACAGAGAAATGGGCCGCGGGTCGCGCCGTGCGCTCGTGGTTCTGGTGTACGGCGCCTACGCGGCGATCGCGGTTGTGGTGAGCAGCGGCGCGTTCGACATGCAAATGATGCCGTCGATACAAGCCGTCATCGCGGGTGTCTCGGCGTGGGCGGGCGTGTGGGCGCTCAGCCGCATGTCGCGCCACTGGCGCTGGGGGCAGGCGCCGGACGAGGCGCTCGACGAGCGCGAGATCGCGGTCAGGCTGCGCGCCTACTATCTTGCCTATGTCCTCTTCAACGCGGCGGTGTTCCTGAGCCTCGTCGTGCTCAGCTTTCTCGTCGATCTGAACCGGCTCTCCTCGTTCAGCTATGCGCAAGTGAGCGCGCTGCTGTGGGGCGTGTTCCTGGTGGGGTGGACGCTGCCGTCGGCGATCCTCGCCTGGATCGACCGCGGGGGCGCGGACGACTGATGACCGCGTGCGGCTTACGCGCCGAGCGCTTCCTTCAGCGCGCGGACGACGCGTGCGGGGTCTTCGTCGGTCATTGACGGGAAGAGGGGGAGGCTCAGGGTGCGGCGGTAGTACTCGTCGGCGCCGGGAAGGGCGAGGTCCGGGTCCATGTCGCGCCAATAGGGCTGGCGGTGGAGCGGGATGTAGTGGACTTGGGTGCCGATGCCTTTCGCGGCGAGAGTGCGCATCACGGCGGCGCGTTCGACACCAAGCGCCTCGAAGTCGATCAGCGCGATGTAGAGATGCCAGGCGGGGGTGCAGGCGGTGCGCTTCAGCTTCGCGACAAGGGGGCCGAGTTTCGCGAGCTCCTGATCGTAGAGCGTCACGAGTTCGCGGCGGCGGGCGGCGAAACGGTCGAGTTTCTTGAGCTGGCTGGTGCCAAGCGCACAGAGCACGTCGGGGATGCGGTAGTTCAGACCCGGCACTTCCATTTCGTAGTACCAGGGGTTCGCGGTGCCGGCGCCGTCGAAGGCTTGGCCGCGCTCGACGAAGTCCGACGGTTCGCGCGTCATGCCGTGCGTGCGGTCGCGGGCGACGATGTCGGCGAGCGCCGGGTCGTTCGCGGTGACCGCGCCGCCTTCGCCCATCGCGATCGTCTTGACCGGGTGGAACGAGAAGCAGGTCAGGTCCGAGAAACGGTTGTCGCCGATGCGGCCGTAGCGGTGCTCCGTGCCGATCGCATGGCAGGCGTCCTCGACGATGCGCAAGCCGTTGCTGCGCGCGACCGCGTGGATACCCGCGAGATCGCCGCATTGGCCGGCCAGGTGAACATTGATGACGGCGTCGGCGTGGCCGCAGCGTTCGAGCGCCGCCTCGAGGTCGCGCGGGCGCATCAGGCCGCTTGCCGGATCGACGTCGGCGAAGACGACGTCGCCCCCGTTCAGGCGGACGGCGTTTGCGGTCGCGAGGAACGTGATGGCGGGGACGATGGTCGTCGTGCCGGGGCCGAGGTTTAGCGCGCGGGCGGCGAGGTGGAGCGCGGCGGTGCCGTTCGTGCAGGCGATCGCATGTTTGGCGCCGGTCGCGTGCTTCAACGCCGTTTCGAATTCGCCGACGCGCGGGCCCGTGGTGAGGTAGTCGCTCTTCAAAGCCGCGACGACGGCCGCGATGTCGTCGTCTTCGATGACCTGGCGGCCGTAGGGCAGGAACGTCACGCGAAGGACTCGGCGAGCATGGTCTGCAACGCGCGGGCGTCGAGGCGTTCGGGGTTTGCGTCGCTGGTGTAGGCGAAGCCGTCGCGCACGGGCTTGGCGCCGTGGGCGATGTAGTCCTCGCGCTGAACGGCGAAGAACGCTGGCAGGATCACGTAACGATCGGCGAGTTCGAGCGTCTGGCGCGCGTCGTCGGCCGAGATCATGATCTCGTGCAGCTTCTCGCCCGGACGGATGCCGATCAGCTTCAACGGCAGATGCGGGGCCATCGAGCGGGCCAGTTCGGGCATGCTCATCGACGGGATCTTCGGCACGAAGATCTCGCCGCCCTGCATCAGCGACATCGAGGAGAGCACCATGTTCACGCCTTGCGTCAGCGTGATCCAAAAGCGCGTCATGCGTTCGTCGGTGATGGGGAGCGCGTCGATCTTCTCGGCGATCAGCTTCTTGAAGAGCGGCATGACCGAGCCGCGCGAGCCGACCACGTTGCCGTAGCGCACGACCGCGAAACGGCAGCCGTCGGCGCCGGCGAGATTGTTGGCGGCGACGAAGATCTTGTCGGAGGCGAGCTTGGATGCGCCGTAGAGGTTGACCGGGTTCGCGGCCTTGTCGGTCGAAAGCGCGATCACGCGCTTCACGCCGCGGCGGATCGCGGCCTGGACCACATTTTCCGCGCCGATGACGTTCGTCGCGATGCATTCGAAGGGATTGTACTCGGCGATCGGCACCTGCTTCAGCGCGGCCGCATGAATCACGTAGTCGACGTCGCGCATCGCCATCTCCAGGCGGTCGGCGGAACGCACGTCGCCGATGAAATAGCGCATGAACGGATAGCGGTCCTGCGGGAAGGCCTGCGCCATCTCGTATTGCTTGAGTTCGTCGCGCGAGAAGACGATGAGTTTCTTCGGCTTGTAGCGGTCGATCACGAGGCGGACGAATTGTTTGCCGAACGAGCCCGTGCCGCCCGTGACGAGCACAGTCCGATCGTTGAGGTCGATCGCGGGCGCGAGGAAGTCGCGTTGCTGCTGGAACGTGCCGTAGGCGCCGGGCAGCGCTTCATCGTCGTCGGAGGCGTAGGCGAGCTGTGCGGGCGTCATCGATCCATCCCATTTACCGGATGGCATCCTTACCCAGTATGCTGAACAAAGGGTTAGGCGGCGAGGTTCAGCGCGAAACGGAAGTGGCGCGGGACTGTTGCGGCCTCGGGCTTTCGGGTTTCGTCGAGTTCGAGCGCCGAGAGCATCAAGCGCGTGAACAAGGTGTCCCCGTGACGTTCATGGTTCATTAACCCGATCAGCGGGGCGACGGTGCGATCGACCTCGACGCGGAAGGCGCGCGCGTCGTCGCCGATCTCGATCGTGCCTTCGGTCAGCCCCAAACCGGTCGAGGCGGAGACGAGGAACGAGATCGGCTTGCCGTGGTCGAAGTTCGCCGTCATCGGCAGATGTTCGAGCCGCTTGCCGCCGTTGTGCGTTGCGTATGCGAGGCGGCCGTGGTCGAAGGCCTGCGGGTTCAACAGGAAATGGCCGAGGCGGAGCGAGCCGCGGCCCCATTCGCGCCAGGCGAAGACGAGGTCGAACTCGACGCGCGGCGCGGCGGCTGCGAATCGCATGCGTTTGAAGATGGGGCCCAAGGGCGTTTCGATCTCGGTTTCGACGATCGCGTCGCCGGTCGCTTCGTCGCCGTAGAGTCTTGGCGTGACCCATTCGAGGTCGGTGATCTTCGGCACGCCGGGCGCTTCGAAGACGCAGTTGCCGGTGTACCAATCGACCTGCAGGTCGATGACGTCGAAATGGCCGTGCAGCAGCGAGACCAGCATCGGCGGGCGGTTGTCGTCGCGCGCGCGGATCTCCTGGATCGCAAGGCCGCGTCGGCGGTTCAGCACCGCCGAGAGCGCCGGCGTTTCGATCTCGATCCATTTGTGTTCGAGCTTTGCGGCGGGCGCTTGCGACGGAACGGGGAGCGCGGGCGCGGGCCGGGCGAGCGCGTGTTCGGCGGCGGCGAGACGCGCGCGGAAGCGCTGCCAGCGGGCGTCCGTGATGTGGGTGCGGAAGTCGCTCGACCAAAGATAACAGAGTTCGCGCCAGGCGGCGGGATCGCTTACGTTGCGGGCGAGGAGGCCTTCGTAGATGCGCTGGCAGCTCGCGTTGATCGCGACGTCGTCGCGGCCTGAGACCGCCCAGCGTGTGATGTTGTACTTCTTCTGCTTCTTGACGGGGACAGGGTAGGCGGCTGTCTGGAGGTCGAGCAGTTGGTTCGCGGCGGCGTTGTCTGTGAGAGCAAGCGCGTCCGACGGTCTGAGGAACTGCGTGCGGGCCGAAGCGGCGAGGCGGGCCCAGGCGTCGGCGATGATTTGCCATTCGCCGTGGTTCAGCGCTTCTTCCGTGGCAAGACGTTTGGGGCGGAAGTCGAAGATTTCCGCGTCGTTGCTGTAGAGCGGCAGCAGGCGCGGCTCGCGGCTGCGCTGGGCCTCGACGAAACTTAGATAATCGCGCTGTTCGATGTCGCCGTGGGCGAGGCGCTGCAACTTCTGGAACGCCATCGTGTGGGTCCAGAGCAGCGCGATGTCCGAGCCGTCGGCGCCCTTCGCGCGCTGAGGATGGTATTTCAGTTCGCCGGGCCATTCGGGGTGGTGGGCGGCGACGTTGTCCCAATCCATCAGGATCGCGCGATAACCGGCCGCGCGGTAGAGCGGCACGAGGCCGGACGCGTAGGCCTGTTCGTTGACGAGCGCGAGCGTGGGCTTGAGGCCGAGCAGACGTTCGTATGTTGCATGGCCGAGCCCCAGGTTCGCTTCGTTGACGCGCGCGGGGACGAGCGGGCCGATGATTTGGGCGTAGCCCGAGCCCACGAACTCGATCGCGCCTTCGCCGATCTGGCGGCGGAGTTCGACGATCCAGGCGGGGTCGATCGCGGCGATCGATTCCAGCGTGTAGCCGGTCGCCTCGATCGCGATCGGGGCCTTGATCGCGCCGGGCAGGCGCAGCAGCGGCCAGTAGCAGCGCGCGATCACGTCGCCGCGCTGTTCTTCCTCGATGGAGGAGAACGCGAGGTTCAGGTGGAACAGCGCGAAGACGTTGAGCTTCATGCCGGGACGGTTTCGATGCGGAGCGCTTCGAGCGCGGCGGCGGCGCTGGAGCGGGCTGCGGCGACCGTCTTGCCGGTCGCGAGCACCATTGCGGCGGTGCAGCCGGAGTGCGTGGGCGGCGGGATCGCATCGCCGGGGGCGACGGTCACGACGACCTCTTCGATGCCGGGAATGCGGCGCGCATCGTCGAGGCCTTTGATGCCGGTGACGCGGCCGGGTGCCGGGAAGGCGTAGCGCTGAACGATCGGGGTCAGGCGCTTGGGCGTGAGTTCGTCGGCGGTGACGCGTTCCCCGAGCGCGAGCTTGACGATCGCGCCGATGAAGTCGACGCCGGTGTTCAGCGGAATCTCCCGCGTGCAGAAATATCCGCCCGAGGCGCGGGCGGCGAGTTCGATGACGTAGGGCTTGCCGTCGACGACGACGAGATCGCCTTTGATGTTGCCGGTCGTGATGCCGAGCGCGCGGCCGGCGGCTTCGGCAGTGCGCTTTACGGCCTCTTGCGTGCGTTCGTCGAGATGGCTCGGCAAGTCGCCGCCGTTTTCGATGAAGTAGGGCGCGTAGCGCTCCAGGTATTCGTAGTTGCGGTCGGAGAAGCCGGGGGTGAAGCCTTCGCCTTCGATCAGGATCGATTCCGTCGAGATTTGCGGACCCGGCAGGAACGCTTCGACCATCACGCGGCGGGTCGGCGATTGGGCGGCGGCAGTCTGCCACACGGCCGTGAGGTCCATGCCGGGGTTTAGGCGCTGGACGCCGCGGCTGCCGCGGCTGTCGACCGGCTTTACGACGAGATCGTGGCCGCGCTGCTTCACTGCACGTGCGAGCGCTTCGGCGTCGGGCAGGGCGGAGAACCAGGGGACGGGCACGCCGCTTTCGGCGAAGCGTCGCTTCATCGCGAGCTTGTCTTGCGCGAGTTCGGCCGCTTCGAGCGGGATGCCGGGGAGGTTCAGGCGATGGGCGACGCTGGCCACCGTCAGCGGTACGTCACAGCCGATCGTGATCACGCCGTCGAGCTTGCGCACGGTCGCGTGATAGCGCTCGGCGGCGGCGACCGTTTCGGCGACGTCGTAGGTCGAGGCGATGAAATGATCGTCGGCGATCGCAAAACCGGGCGCGTTCTGGTTCTTGTCGCTGACGACGACGTGGAAGCCCAGCTCCTTCGCGCGCTTGATGCCGTGCGTCGCCTGGACGCCGCCGGACACGATGAGCAGCGTCTTGGTCATCAGAAATAGAGCCCGCCGTTGACGTTCAGCGTCTGCGCGGTGACGTAGCGCGAGGCGTCGCCGGCCAGGAAGACGACGGCGTCGGCGACTTCCGCCGGCGTGCCGAGGCGGCCGAGCACGATGCTCTCGGCCGCTTTCGCGACTGCGGGTGCGGCCATGCCGCTTGCCGCCATTTCGGATTGGATGAGGCCTGCCGCGACGACGTTCGAGCGGATGTTCCACTTCGCGCCGAAGCGGGCGATCACTTGAGAGAGCGAGATCAGACCCGCCTTCGAGGCTGCGTAGTGCGCCGTGCGCGGGCCGCCGTATTGGCCGCTGACGGAGCCGATGTGGATGATCGAGCCGCCGCCCGCGCGCTTCATGTGCTCGAGTGCTGCTTGCGAGCAGATGAACGGGCCTTTGAGATTGACAGCGAGGATGTTGTCCCAATCGGCGTCTGTCACTTGATCGAAGTCGGTCGGCTTGTTGATGCCCGCATTGTTGACGAGGATCGAGAACGGGCCGAGCTTGTCGGCCACGGTCTGCATCGTGCGGACGACGGCGGCGCGGTCGGTCACCTCCATCTGAAAGGCAAGCGCGCGGTTGTCGAGTTCGCGCTGCAGCGCGAGTGCTTCATCGTGTTTGGATTGATACGTGAACGCGACCTTCGCACCGGCTTCGCACAACGCGCGCACGATCGCCTTGCCGATGCCGCGGCTGCCGCCGGTGACGAAGGCGATCTTTCCCTCGAGTACGGTCATGAGCGTGCCTGCTTCCGCGCGATGGCGCGGCGGGCGGCTTCAGCGATGTGGGGGGCGGTGAGGCGGTAGTGCTCGGCGAGCTCTTGCGGTTCGCCGGATTGGCCGAATGTGTCGCGAACGGCGACGAATTCGATCGGGCAGGGATGGGTTTGGGCGACGGCTTCCGCGACCGCGCCGCCGAGGCCGCCCAAGACGTTGTGGTCTTCGGCGGTGACGATGCAGCCGGTGTCGCGCGCGGCCTCGGCCAGAAGGTTCGCGTCGATCGGCTTGATTGTCGGCATGTTGACGACGCGGGCTGCGATGCCGTCCTTCTCAAGGAGCGCGGTGGCGTCAAGCGCACGGGCAACTTCGACGCCGCAGGCGACGATCGTGACGTCCTTGCCGTCGCGCAGCACTTGGCCTTTGCCGATTTCGAAGCGGTGGTCGTTGCCGAACAGGCGCGGTGCGGGGCTGCGGCCGGTGCGCATGTAGACCGGGCCGTCGTATTCCAGGATCGCGCGCGTCGCTTGCGCCATTTCTTCCGCGTCGGCGGGCGAGATCACGGTCATGCCGGGGATGGCGCGGAACGCCGCGAGGTCTTCGAGCGCTTGGGCCGAGCCGCCGTCGGGGCCGACGTCGAGGCCGGGGTGGCTCGCCACGATCTTCACGTTGCGCTTGGCGTAGGCGATCGAGAGGCGCGCCTGTTCGATCGCGCGCAGACAGAAGACGGCGAACGTGGTGACGACCGGAATGAGACCCGTCGCGGCCATGCCGCCCGCGGCCGCCATCATGTTCTGTTCGGCGATGCCGAATTGGAAGAAGCGGTCGGGATGGCTTTTGCGGAAATGATGCACGCCGGTGCCGCCGGCGATGTCAGCGTCGAGCACGACGACGTTCGGATGTGCGTCGGCGCAGGCGCTGAGCGCCTTGCCGAACGCTTCGCGCAGGGAATCGCCGCTGGTGCCGATGAGTTGGGGGCTAGCCATCGAGCAACTCCTTGGTCTTCTCGGCCGATGTGTCGAGCGACTTCAGCGCGAAGCCGGCCTGTTCGCGCGTCAGCTTCACGCTGCCGTGCCAAAGCGGCTGGTCTTCCATTTCGGGGACGCCTTTGCCCTTGACCGTGTTGGCGACGATCACGGTCGGGCGCCAGCGCACGGCGCGGGCTTCGTCGAAGGCGGCGATGATCGCCGCAATGTCGTGACCTTGGATCTCGATCGTGTGCCAGCCGAACGCGCGCCATTTCTGCGCCAAGGGTTCGAGACCCATGATCGCCGCGTTGCGGTCGTCGGACTGCAGCTTGTTGTAGTCTATGATCGCGCAGAGGTTTGTCAGCTTGTGGTGGGCGGCACACATCGCGCCTTCCCAGATTTCGCCTTCCTGCAGTTCGCCGTCGCCGAGCAGCGCGTACACGCGCGCGGCGATCTTTTGGTGCTTGAGGCCCATCGCCATGCCGAGTGCGACGGAGAAGCCTTGGCCGAGCGAACCGGTGCTCGTTTCGGCGAGCGGGGTGTCGAGCACGTGCGGATGGCCTTGCGCCTTGGCGCCGAGTTTGCGCAGCGCGAGCGCTTCCTTCGGCTCCATCAAACCGAACGATGCCCAGGCGGCGTAGAGCGCGGGCGCGGCGTGGCCCTTGGAGAGAACGAAGCGGTTGCGGTCGGGCGCCATGCGCTTTTGCGCATCGAGGCCGAGTTCGTCGCCGTAAAGGACGGCCAGCAAATCGGCGCAGGAGAGTGCGCCGCCGGGGTGGCCCGACGTCGCGCGATAGATCGCGGCGATCGCGAGGCGGCGAATCTCCGCGGCGTGTTCGCTCAACGTGGCAAGCGACAGCGACGATGCGGAACGTGTCGTCGGTTTCGAGATGAGGGCGAGAGCGTTCATCGGTTAGGCCGCCATTTGCGTTTTGGCGCGGGCGAGTAGATCGGTGTAGGCCAGGACCTCGCAGCCCGGCGCGCGTGCTTGCGCTTCCTGACGGATTTCGTCGGCGAAGGAGCGGGACATGACGACGACGACGTCCGGCTTCACGCGGCCCAGATCTTCGGGTGCGGTCAGACGGATGCCATGCGCTTCGCTGGCGTAACGGATCAGATGCTTGTCGACGACTGCGGCAAGCGCTTGGGGCTTTAGTCCGCCGTTCTGAATCAGGCTGTTCAAGAGGCGGCCTGCGCCCCAAATCGCGACCTTGCGCGGCGCCATGGCGTCGATCATGCGCGCGACATGGGCGAGGGCCGCCAAGTTCTGCATGCGTTGCGCGTGGTAGCTCGACATCAGCGCGGCGGCGGCTTCCACTTCCTGCGGATCGGCTTGAAGCGCGTGCGCGGCGGCGTCGGCCTTGACCGCGACGATCGTGAGGTTGACGGCGTCGCGCGTGTCGCCGAGTGCGACGGCGCGAAAGCCGGTGGCCGAAAGCAGGCGCGCGAGCGTGCGCGACGAGAAATGGTAGAGGTGCTTGTCGATGAAGAATTCCTCGACGATGTCGTTCGACGCCATCACCGCGGTGTTCGGCACTTCGAGGAAGAGATAGCCCGAGGGCGCAAGCGTCGCGCGGTGCGCGAGCAGGGCTTCGCGCGCGCTGCGCAAATGTTCCAGCGTGTGGCAGGAGTAGACGACGTCGAACCCTTCGTTTTCGAGGCGCGTGTCTTCGAGGCGCGCGTGCAGCCAGGTGAAACCTTGTTTGCCTGCCCAGGCGCCGACGACGCGTTCGTCGGGCTCGATGCCGATGACGCTCGCTTTCGGGAAGGCGGCCTTCAGTTCGAGCGCGAAGGCGCCGCGGTTGGCGCCGACGTCGAGCACGCGCAGGTTCTTGTTCCTGTTCAGGAACGGGCGCAGCGTCGCGAGATTCGCCTCGGCGCGAAAACCCTTGCCGTAGCGCAGGTTGCCCCAGTCGGCGCCGGCGGAGACGGTGGCGCCGTTGCGCGGCGCGCGGTCGGCGCGCGGCAGGCTTTGCAGAAGGCCGCAATGCGTGCACAGCCAAACGGTCAGCCTACGGACGGAATTTTGCGGCGCGTAGACCTGCTCCAAAGCAGTGCCGCTGCAGAGATCGCACGAGAAGGACATGAAGGGCGAAATCCCGGGTGAGGGAGAAACCGGGCGCAAGCGTCGGACGTTTGTAGTTAAGGTGGGGTTTAGACCCCTCTAACCCCCGTCAGTACGCCACCCGGTACTCGGGGCGGCGGTCGTAGCCGAACATCTGCATGACGTCGCCGGCAATGAGGTTGAATTGCTGCGTCTGCTCGGGCGTCAGCGGGTAGTCCTCGGGGCGGTTGACGTTGTGGGGACGGTTCAAGAGACCCATGATGCGGTCGTCCCAGGGCAAACCCAGAAAATTCAGCAATGTGTGGCGGGCGTCGGCGCGGGCTGCGAGATCTTCGAGACGCACCGTGTGGCGGCGCTCCTTGGGGATCGGGTCCAGGTCGTGGACGATCGTGCGGTTGATCTCCGCCCAATGGAAAGCGATGCGCTGGAACTGATTGTAGGTCAGGAACTCCAGTTCCTGCATGTGACCGCGCGGCGGCAGCGGCCACCAATAGCGCTTCTCCGGCGGCGGCGCGGGCAGTTCGCCGCGGGCGTCGTAGTAACGTTGGATCACCGCCGTCGCGTGGTCGTCGTAGCACTCGTTGCCCAGTTTGTGGAAATAAGAACTCGCAACTTTGCGACCGTCGCGGATCAGATGGACGAAGCGCGCGGTCGGGAAGATGTGGTTCAGCGCGGGGATCAGCCAGGAGAGCTTGTTCGACGAGTCGCCCCAGATCAGCGCGTCGGAATAGTGGATGGCGGCGGCGTGCGTGGTGCGCAGCGCGTGCATCGCCTCGCCGAGACCGATGAGGCCCATGTGATACTTCACGGCGGCCGGCTGAATGTGGTGCACCATGTATTCGTGGTGCATCTCGACCTGCGGGAAGCAGGCGAACAGGCGTTCCATCGTCGCCGTGCCGGAGCGACCGGAGGAGACGACGAACAAAGGCGTGGTTTCCGCGCTCATCCTCAGGCCATCGGCTTTCTGGCGACGATGATCGCTTCGCGGCCGATGCCGGCCTTGGCGAGCGCGCCGTAGAGTTTGCGGCGCACGGGACCTAAGCCCGCCTTTTCCAGCGCGAGGTCGAACTGCTTGCGCCGGGTGTGACAGGCGCGGCCGATGGCGTCGTCGCCGACGTAGTTCTCACCCATGAGCAGGAAGAGCTCCATCGGGAAACTCGTCAGCGCTTCTACCACTTCGAGGCCGAGGCGTTCGAGCAGCGCTTCGAGCGAGGCGAAGTCGAAGTAGTTCAGATGATGCGGCGGGGCGATCCACCACGGGGCGGCGCCGGCTGCGCGCGCGGCTTCCTGTAAAGCGTTGTAGTCGTTCGGAACGCCCACGCAGACCAAACCGCCGGGCCATGCGCGCGCGACCGCGAGGCGGAGCAGCGCAACGGGATCGGCGACGTGCTCCAGCATGTTGTTCAAGTGCACGACGTCGGCACGGTCGAGCTTTGCCGCGCTGTCGGCGTCGAACATCGCGTTCGCAACGTCGAGGCCGAGGCTTTGCGCATGGGCGGCCGCTTGGCGCGAAGGTTCGATGCCCTGCGCCTTCCAGCCGCGTTCGGCGGCCGCTTGCAGGAACCAACCGGGGCCGCAGCCGATATCGAGTATGGCAAGCGGGCGTGTCGCTTCGCGGCTCAACAGATCCTCGAACAGCGAGAGGCGGTCATCCCATGCGAGGCGCGACCACTCAGCATCTTCGCGAGCGCGCGCCAGGTACGTCGGCTTCTCGTCGCGATAGTAGGCTTCTTCGTAGGCCGCGCGCTGCTCGGCCGCGCTGGGCAACGGCAGCACGTGGCGGAAGCCGCAGCTTTCGCAGGCGACGACGCTGTAACCGTTCGCGCGGTCGACGACGCTGCCTCGATGTGCGCCTTCGGCAACGCGTTCGGGATGTTGTGCTTTTGTTGCGATCACGCGGGCCCTCGGCGCTACGTCGTTATGAAGTTGGTAACGCTCCGGCATTTAGAATTGGTTAACGGGCGTTTACGGATGGTTTCGGGGATGGACTGCCTCTTCATTGCCGAGGTGTCGAGCAATCACGATCGCGATCTGACGCGGGCGTTCGCGTTCATCGACCGGGCGGCCGAGATCGGGTGCGGCGCGGTCAAGTTTCAGCTGTTCAAGATCGACGAGATGTTCGCGCCCGAGATTCTGGCGCAAAGCGCCAAGCATCGCGCGCGGCGGGACTGGGAACTGCCGGTCTCGTTTCTGCCGGCGATCGCCGAACGCTGCCGGGCGCGGGGCGTGCAGTTCATGTGCACGCCGTTCTATTTGAAGGCGGTCGAGGAATTGCGGCCCCACGTCGACGCCTACAAGATCGCATCCTACGAGTTGATGTGGGATGCGTTGCTTGCCGCGTGCGCGGAAACGGGCAAGCCCGTGATTCTCTCGACCGGCATGGCGACGATCGGCGAGATCAAACACGCGGCCGAGGTCCTGCGCCGGCACGGCGCGCGCCAGGTGACGCTGCTTCACACCGTGTCGGCCTATCCGACGCCGCCCGAAGAGGCGAACCTCGCCGCGATCGAAACGATCGCTGCGGCGACCGGGTATCCCTGCGGCTGGTCCGATCACACCGTGTCCCCGGGCGTGATCCTGCGCGCGGTTTCAAAATTTCGGGCGCCGATGGTCGAGTTCCATCTCGATCTCGACGCGACGGGCGCGGAGTATGCGGCGGGGCATTGCTGGCTGCCGCACGAGATGGCGCCCGTCATCGCGATGGTGCGCGCGGGCGAACGTGCAGACGGCACGGGCGTGAAGGAACCGCTGCCGTCCGAACTTCCCGATCGCGACTGGCGTGCCGACCCTCAGGACGGCATGCGTCCGCTCACACACATTCGGCGCACGTGGCGCCCCGAGGCTGCTTAGATCATGACCAAGAAATCGCACATTGCCGCCGTCGTTCAGGCGCGCATGCGTTCGACGCGCCTGCCTGGCAAAGTGTTGAAGCCGATCGTGGGGCAGCCTTTGCTCTGGCACATTCTGCACCGCTTGCGGAAGTCCGAGCTGATCACGACGATCTGCGTCGCGACGACGAGCGATCCGGCGGACGACACGCTGGCCGCGTACGCCGAGGCGCAAGGCGCGATTGTGGTGCGCGGGCCGGAGGACGATGTGCTCGGCCGCTTTGCGCTGGCCGCGCACACGATCGATCCCGACATCATCGTGCGGGTGAACGCGGACGCGCCGCTGGTCGATGCGGGATTCGTCGATCATCTGATCCGCGAGCTGATGCGCCATCAGGCGGACTTCGTGATGCTGAAGCCGGGGCTGTCGGCGATCCACGACGGCGCCGATCCGATGACGCGCTGGGCGCTGGACAAGCTCGTCGTCAAGGCGCACGACGATCCGGTCGCGCGCGAGCACGTGTCGGCCTATTTCAAGCTTCATCCGGATTTCGTTAAGGTGGCGCAGATCGACCTGCCGGGGAAGTGGCGCTTCAAGGGCGCGCGGCTCTCGGTCGATACACCCGCCGACGTGACGTTCATCGAAACGATTTATGAGCGGCTGCACGCGCAAGCGGGCGAGGCGACGCTGACCGATCTCGTGGCGCTGTTGAACCGGGAGCCCGCCTTGCTCGACCTCAACGCGCATGTGCAGCAGAAGGCCGCAACCGCGCAGAGCGGCACCGTGATCGTGCGTTGCGACGGCGGGGCGCAGATCGGGCTCGGGCATGTGCGGCGCTGCCTCAGCGTTGCGCGCGCGTTGCGCGACCGGCAAGGCTTCGGCGTGCGCTTTGCGATGCGCGACGATGCGCTTGCGGTCGAGCCGGTGCGCGCGGAAGGGTTTGCCGTCGACACGCTGCCTCGCGACGCGACGGAGATCGATTGGCTGCTCGGGCTCGTCGAGACGTACACGCCGGTCGCGACCGTGCTCGACATTCGCAGCGACCTTTCGGCCACGGCGGTGTTGCGCCTGCGCGGGGCGGACACGATCGTCGCGCTGATCGACGATGCGAGCGCGCGGCGATTGGCGGCGGACGCTTCGTTCTATCCGCCGGTGCCGCAGGTCTTTCAGATGAATTGGGAAGGTGCGGAAGCCGAACCCTATGTCGGTTGGGAATGGGTCGTGCTGGGGCAAGAGACCATGCCGCCGTTCGCGCGGCGCGAAGGGCGGCCGCGCATCGTCGTGTCGATGGGCGGCTCGGATCCGCAAGGATTGACGCGGGTCGCGGTGCGCGCGCTGAACGCGCTCGCGCCGAAATTCGATGCGACGGTCGTGATCGGGCCTGGCGCGGAGGCGCGGCTCGAGGCCGAGGTCGCGCGTCTTGCGCCGCGGTTTTCGATCGTGCGCAGTCCGAACGATCTGCCGCGGCTGATGAGCGAGGCCGATCTCGGGCTCGTCAGTTTCGGCGTCACGGCCTACGAGCTCGCCGCGCTCGGCGTGCCGGCGCTCTATCTGTGCTTGACGGAGGATCATGCCGCATCGGCGTCCGCGTTCGAACGTGCGGGCATGGGTCAGTCGTTGGGATTGGCCGCGCGGGTACGTGAGGGCGACATCGCGGAAGCGGTGGAGGCGTTGCTCGAGGATGCGGTGCGGCGGCGGGCCATGGCGAAAGCCGGCCGCATGAACGTCGACGGCCGCGGCGCGCAGCGGATCGCGGCGCATATCGGGCGGCTGGTGACGGAGCGGGCGGAGGCGTTGCGCGAGCCGGCGGCAGCGATCACAAGCTCTCGCGCGTCGCGTGCCCGCTTGTAGCACACTGAGCTTCCCGATAGGATGAAGCATGAATTCGGAAGCAAAAGGAAAACCTGCTGCTCGGCGTCGCGGCTTTGCTGAGACCGACGTGGACGCGCTTGTCGCGGAGCGGGAGGACGATCTCAACGCTTCGATCAAGAAAGCCCGCAGCGAGATTCAGAAGGGCATTCATTCGCGCCGTTCCGTGAAGGAGATTGCCGCCGACGGCGCCAAGCGGATACGGCAGCAACAGCGACTCAAATCTCGCTAGACGTGTCGTGGCGAAGCGGCGTTACCTGCTTTCTCGAGCGGCCGACGCCGACTTGGACGCTATATTCTCCTATCTGGCGCACCAGAGCGGCGTGGAGCGTGCTGTCTCCGTGTTCGAACGAGTGGAGGAGACGCTCGAATCGTTGGCCGAGTCACCGCTGCTTGGCCGCGTTCGCGACGACCTCGAAGGTCAGCCACGAAGTTTTGTCGTTCTGAGATGGGTAGTGTTCTATGAACCGCGCGAGACCGGCGATGGCATCTACGTCTGGCGCGTGGTCGACGGCAGTCGAGACCTTTACCGACTGATCAAACCGCCAAAGTGAGACAAGGGCCACGCAAAGCGCCCGAGCGTCAGCCCGAGTAGCTTTGGACGAGGCTGCCGGCGACGAGGGCCCAGCCGTCGACGAGGACGAAGAAGATCAGCTTGAACGGCAGCGAGATCGTCACCGGGGGCAGCATCATCATGCCCATCGCCATCAAGAGCGAGGCGACGACGAGGTCGATGATCAGGAACGGGATGAACAGCAGGAAGCCGATTTCGAACGCACGCCTCAGCTCGCTGATCATGAAGGCGGGAATCAGAATGCGCAGCGGCGTCGCGTCCGGCGTCGCTGGCGGCGTCTGCTTGGCGAGATTGAAGAACAGTTGAAGGTCGCTTTCGCGCACGTGCTTCAACATGAAGGCCGCGACCGGCGCGGTCGTCTTCTCGAACGCTTCGGCGGCCTCGACTTCCTCGGCCATCAGGGGCGCGATGCCGTCCTTGTAGGCGCTTTCGAACGTCGGACCCATGATGAAGGCGGTCAGGAAGAGCGCCAGCGCGATAATCACGCTGTTCGGCGGGCTCTGCTGGATGCCGATCGCGGTGCGCAAGAGCGAGAGCACGACGACGATGCGCACGAAGCTCGTCACCATGATCAAGATCGAGGGGGCCACGCTCAAGATCGTGACCAGGGCCACGATTTGGATGAGGCGCTCGGTCATGCCGTTGCCCTTGCCGAGGTCGAGCGTGACCTGTTGGGCGGCGGCGGGTTCGATCGCGAGTGCGAGCGCGCCAAGCGCCAGAAGCGCGTAGAGGACCGTCTTCACAGGCGCTGTTCCGTCTTGATGGTGACGAAGCTCGATCCGGTCAGCTGCGGCTCGGGCACGACGAGCGCGTCGATGCCGTTCTCGAGCACGGTCTCGCCCTGGGCGGACAGAAGGAGAAGATGTTCCTTGTCGTCGCGGCGCACGATGACGAGGCGGCGGCGCGCGTCGAGCATCAACGTCTCGACCACGTTCAGGCGGCGTTCGCCGGGGCGGCGGGTGCCCAGCGACATGAAGCCGAAGGCGCGCAGTGCGAAGGCTGCGGCGCCGATCAGCGCCAGGACGAAGATCAGCGCGGCGGCAAAGCGCAAATAGTCGGTCGGATCCATCGTTGTCTCGTTCGCGTCTATGGCCGCAAAGATGAGGCGCTAACCTTAAGTCGGGCTAAACAGCGGCAGATTTTTCCCGGTTAGCGCCGGGTAAACGCGGGACCGCTTTTCGCTCTCGGCAGCCATGCGCGCGGTTAAGGCTGCGAATATTCGCGGCCGTCTTAAACTCACTTTAAGCGTATTCCCGGCAAAACTTGCCCGTCTTGAAACGGATCGTCCGTACACGACGGGTAGAACATGAGCTTCGCCGACATACCGATCTTCGGACTGCTGCAGAAGAAGATGGCCTGGTTGGGCAACCGCCAGGACGTGCTTGCGCGCAACATCGCGAACGCGTCGACACCGGGCTTCGAAGCGCGCGATCTGAAGGCGGCGGACTTCGCAAAGCTGGTGTCGGCGGCGCGCGGCGCCCAGATGCAGACGACGCATGCGCGCCACGTGCACGCGCCGGCGGCGGCTGCGAGCGGCGCGTTCCGCACGGTCGCGGCGCCGGGCTCGCAGACCTCGCCGGACGGCAACTCCGTCGTGCTCGAAGAGCAAGCGATGAAGGTGGCCGAGACGCAGCTCGCCTATGCGGAAGCGGCCGGTCTCTACAAGAAAATGATCTCGATGTGGCGGACCGCACTCGGCGGGCCGCACGGTTAGGAACGAAGGGTGGTGTCATGGAAACGATGAAGTCGATGCTGATCGCCGCTTCCGGCATGCGCGCGCAGGCCGAGCGCATGCGGGTGATCGCCGAGAACCTCGCGAACGCGAACTCGGCGGCCTCGAAGCCGGACGAAGACCCCTATCGCCGGCAAATACCCGTGTTCAAGAACGAACTCGACCGGGCAACCGGGGCGCCGTCCGTCAAGGTCAAGGGCGTCGTCAGCGATCAATCGGACTTCCGCGAGCAATACATGCCGGGCCATCCGGCGGCGGACGAGCGCGGCTACGTGAAGATGCCGAACGTCAACTCGCTGGTCGAGATGATGGACATGCGCGAGGCGCAGCGCGCCTACGAAGCGAACCTCAGCGTGATCGACAATACGCGCACGATGATGGCGCGCACCGTCGATCTGTTGAAGCGGTAAGGCGGTAGACCATGGCAGGCCTCGTCAATCCGGCCGCGATCAACGCCTACGCCCAAGCCGCGAAGATCGGCGGGGCGGCGGGCGCAGGCGCGGCCGAAGCACCCGGCGCTTCGTTCGGCGACATGCTGTCGAACGTGCTCGGCGATGCGACGGCGAACGGACGCGCGGCGGAGACGAAAGCCGCCACGCTCGTGCAAGGCAAAGGCGACATCGTCGACGTGGTGACCGCGGTCAACGCGGCCGAGATCACGCTCGAAACCGTGGTCGCCGTGCGCGACCGCGTGATCGCGGCCTATCAAGACATCATGCGGATGCCGATCTAGAGGAAACACGACAATGACCGGCGGCGAAGCTCTGGATTTGGCGCGCGAGGCGACGTGGGTGCTCGTCGTGGTGGCGGCGCCCGTGATGCTGATCGGCCTCTTCGTCGGTGTGGCGATCGGCATTCTGCAGGCCCTGACTCAGGTGCAGGAGGCGACGCTCGTCTTCGTGCCGAAAATTCTTTCGATCTTCGCCGCGGTCATTCTGCTGCTGCCGTTCATGGCGGCGGCGATGTCGGGGCTGATGAACACGATCGTCCAGCACATCATCGCGCATTGAGGCGACATGACCGTCGACCTCAAGGACATCCTGCCCGCCGACATCGCGATCTTCGCGCTCGTCTTCGCGCGCGTGGGCACGATGGTGATGGTGCTGCCTGCGCTCGGCGAGGCGGCGGTGCCGCCGCGGGCGCGGCTGATCTTGGCGCTGGCGCTCACACTTGTGATGACGCCGTTGGTCGCCGGTTCCTACCCGGCGCTGGGCGGCGCGACGACGGCGGCGCTGGTGGGGCTCATCATCTCGGAAGTCGTGACGGGGCTTGCGATCGGGCTCATCGTGCGCATGACGATGAGCGCGGTGCAGGTGGCGGGCAATGTGATCGCGACGCAGACGGGGCTTGCCTTCGCGCAGACGTTCGACGCGTCGCAGGGCACGCAGAGCGCGCTCGTCTCCATGTTCCTGTCGTTGCTTGCCGTCACGCTGATCTTCGCCAGCAATCTGCATCATCTTCTGATCGCGGGGATGGAGCATTCGTTCGTGCTGTTCCCGCCGGGCAAGTTCCCGAACGCGCAGGATTTCATGACGCTGGCCGTCTCGACCGTGTCGGGGCTCTTTCTCACCGGCGTGCAGATGTCGGCGCCGTTCCTGGTGTTCGGCGTCATTCTCTACGCCGCGGCCGGCGTGGTCGCGCGCATGATGCCGCAATTGCAGGTGTTCTTCATCGCGATGCCGCTCAACATTCTGGCGGGTTTCGTGATCCTCGGTCTCTCGCTGTCGACGATGATGCTTTGGTTCCTGGAGGCGTTCGGGGCCCAGGCGCAGCTGTTCGTGCCGCATTAGAGCGCGCCGATGGCCGACGATCGCGACGACAGTCAAAAAACCGAACAACCTACCCAAAAGCGGCTGCAGGACGCCGAAGAGAAGGGCGACGTCGTTCAATCGCCCGACATCGCGGCGTGGTTGGTGCTGGCCGCGGCGACCGGGCTGATCTTGTGGTGGGGTTCGGCGACGGCGGTCGGCCTTCGCGGCATGGTGACGGGGTTTCTCTCGCAGCCGCATGAGATCACGCTCGACCCGCAGACGGCGGGCGGGCTGATGGCGGGGCTGGGCTGGCAGCTCTTGGCGGTGCTCGCCGTGCCGTTCGGCGTTCTGCTGTTCGTGGGCGTCGGCGGGCATCTCGTTCAGCACAAGCCGGTGTTCAGTCTGGAGAAATTGAAGCCCGAGTTTTCTCGGCTGAGCCCGATGAAAGGGTTCGAGCGGTTGTTCGGGCGCGCGGCGCTCGTCAATTTTGCGAAGGGTCTGCTCAAGGTGGCGATTGCTTCGATCGCCGTCGGCGCCGTGTTGTGGCCCGCGCGCGAGGACGTGCTTGGGCTCATCACGATGCCCGCGGCGGCGCTGTTGCCGCACGTGCAGTCGCTGACCGCGCAGGTGCTGTTTGCGGCGCTGGCCGTGCTCGGCTTCGTCGCGATCGCGGACTACGGCTGGCAGTATTTCGAGCGGTTGCGCCGTCTACGCATGTCGCACCAGGAACTGAAGGAAGAATACAAGCAGAGCGAAGGCGACCCTGCCGTCAAGGCGCGACTGCAGCGCATCCGCTCGGAGCGCTCGCGCAAGCGCATGATGGCGAACGTGCCGAAGGCGTCGGTCATCATCACGAATCCCACGCACTATGCCGTCGCGCTCGCCTATGAGACGGGCAAGATGCAGGCGCCGGTGTGCGTGGCCAAAGGCGTCGATGCGCTCGCGCTTCGAATCCGCGAAGTGGGCAAGGAACACAACGTGCCTATCGTCGAGAACCCGCCGCTCGCGCGTGCGCTCTATGCCAGCGTTGACGTCGACGAGTCGATCAAGGCGGAACACTACAAGGCGGTCGCACAGGTGATCGGCTTCGTGATGCGCCTGAAGAACAAGGCGCGGCGGTAGAGTTTACTCCCGTCCATAGCCCACGCCGCCGCAATGTTGGGCAACCGCACGGTTGTGCGCGTGCGCGAGGCAGCGGGCTGCTCAATCGGGCAGCGCTTTGCGCGGCATCCGGGCAGCAATGTCTCTTTGCTGCATCAGCGAAGCGTGCAAAACGAAACGCATCGCTCACCAAGTCTTTTCCTGAGCGGCCTTTCATTTAGCGTTTGCAGCAGAAACGACGGGAACCCGCATTCATGACGGACGCTTTCACGAAGGCCACGGAACCATTTTGGGGGACACCGCTGGCGCTGCTGGACGCGCTCGGCGCGGCTGAGGCGGGCACGTTGCTGTTCGCCTTGTTCCTGTTCCTGGCGGCGTTGGAGCTTCTGCGGTCCGGTGCCGGGCTCGTCGCCCATGTCGCGCGCGTGCTCGCGATCGGTGCGCTCGGCATGGCTGGGGCGACGTTCGTCTACGGCGACTATCTTGCGCCGCCGGCGGCGGCGCTGTTGTCGCAGAGCGGTCTCGCGCCGCATCGGGATCCCGCACTGGTCGCCGCGCTCGGCGCTGCGGCGGTGGGCGTCGCGTATGGTGCCGGGCGCTTCGATGCCGCGCCGCGGCGTGCGAAAGCCGCTCCTTCGGCGTGGCGCGCGCTTGGCGCGATGCGCGATCGCGCCGGGCCGCCGCCCGAGCGCGCGGCGCCTTTGAGCGCGCTCGCGCGGCTGCAGCAGCGGCAGGCGACCCACAATCCGAAACGCGTGCCACCGCGCATCTATCGCGCGGGCGTGCGCAACCGACTTTCACACAAAGCTTGAGGCACGAACGCGATGAGACGGCAATTCGGACATGCAGTGTTGGCGGCGCTCGCCGCGCCCTTCTTCAGCGTCGCGGCGTTCGCGCAAGACGCGGCGCCGGCGCTGCCGGCGTTTGCGGCCGAACTCAAGCTCGACAGCGGCGACACGTCGTGGATGCTGATGTCGACCGCGCTCGTGCTTCTCATGACGATCCCGGGACTGGCGCTGTTCTACGCGGGCATGGTGCGCAAGAAGAATATCCTGGCGACCGCGGCGCAAAGTTTTGCGATCACGGCGATCATCACGGTGCTTTGGGCCGTGATCGGCTACTCGCTGGCGTTCACGAACGGCGGGGCGAACCACGCCTATGTCGGCGGGCTCGACCGGATCATGCTGCACGGCATGCAAAGCGGCGTCGCGCATGCGCTGGCGCCCACGATCCCCGAGACCGTGTTCATGATGTTCCAGATGACGTTTGCGATCATCACGCCGGCGTTGATCTGCGGCGCGTTCGCGGACCGGATGAAGTTCTCGGCGCTGATCGCATTCATGACGCTTTGGCTGATCGTCGTCTATGCGCCGGTCGCGCATTGGGTGT
The DNA here is from genome assembly GCA_964561925.1 of uncultured Flavobacteriaceae bacterium. Taxonomy (GTDB): domain Bacteria; phylum Pseudomonadota; class Alphaproteobacteria; order Micropepsales; family Micropepsaceae; genus SZUA-430. The sequence continues at coordinate 29,859 of CAZLRW010000006.1, read as the reverse complement.
GGGGCGGCGGGTTCTTAGGGTCGATGGGCGTGCTCGATTTCGCGGGCGGCACGGTCGTGCACTTCAACGCCGGGATCGCGGGTCTGGTTTGCACGCTCGTTCTGGGCGCGCGCACCGGCTATCGCTCGGAAGAGATGGCGCCGCACAATTTGCTCTATGCGCTGACCGGCGCGTCGCTGCTGTGGGTCGGCTGGTTCGGCTTCAACGCGGGCTCGGCGGTGGCGGCGAACGAGCTTGCCGGTGTGGCGATGGCGAACACGCAGATCGCGGCGGCTGCGGCGACGGCGTCGTGGATGCTGGTCGAGTGGCTGGTCGCGCGCAAACCCAGCGTGCTTGGCCTTCTCTCCGGCGCGGTCGCGGGGCTTGTCGCGATCACGCCGGCGGCCGGGTTCGTGGCGCCGAGCGGCGCGCTCGCCATCGGCATCGCGGCGGGCGTCATCTGTTATCTCGGCGCCGTGTGGTTGAAGCGGATCTTCGGCTACGACGACTCGCTCGATGCGTTTGGCATTCACGGCGTGGGCGGGGCGGTCGGTGCCGTGCTGACCGGCGTGTTCGCGCTCTCGAGCGTCAACGGGCTCGGCAAGGGGTTGATCGACGGCAATCCGGATCAGGTGGTCACGCAGCTGATCGGGCTCGGCTACGCCGGCGTCTACTGCGCGGTTGCGACATACCTCATCCTGATGGTGGTCAGCGCCACGCTCGGCCTTAGGGTCTCACCGGAAGAAGAAATGGAAGGTCTCGACCTCTCGCAACACGGCGAGCGGGTGCAGTGAAACGCGTCACGTCAAAGAAAAATGAGGTTTGTCATGAATGCGAGGACCATTCTTCTCGGCAGCGCCCTGATAGGCGCGATCCCGATGGCCGCGATGCCGGCATACAGCGACGATTGGGGCGGGTTCACGGCCAACATCGCGCTCACCACCGACTATCGCTTCCGCGGGCAAAGCCAGTCGCAGGGCGAGTTCGCGCTGTCGGGCGGCGTCGACTATGCCCACGAGAGCGGCTTCTTCGCGGGCGTGTGGGCGTCGAACGTCGACTTCAACGACGCAGCAGAGACGTATTACGAAGTCGATCTTTACGCGGGCTTCACGAAGGCGATCACGGACAAGACCAGCGGCACGATCAAGGCGATCTACTATGCCTATCCGGGCGCCGATTATCCGCCGGGCGCGAACGAGAACGACTACTTCGAATTGATCGGCTCGCTCGCGCACGATTTCGGTGGCGCCAACGGAACGTTCGAGGTCGCGTGGAGCCCCGATTACTTCCTCGAGTCGGGCGACTCCGTTGCGGTAACCGGCGGCTTGAGCGTGCCGGTGGCCGAGACGTTCCTCTTCTTCGACGGTGGCATCAGCGTCTCGAGCAAGGTCGGCTATCAGTGGATCGACGAGAACGCGACGTTCGGCACGCCGGACTATCTCTTCTACGACATCGGCGTGTCGGCGAAGGTGGGCAAGGCGACGGTCGACGTGCGCTGGGTCGACACGGATTTGAGCGAGGCGGAATGCTTCGGCGGCACGAATTTGTGCGAAGGTGGGGTCGTCGCCACGCTGACGTTTGTGTTGCCCTGAGACGACTATCGATCGAGCGCGGCCGCTCGATCTATCGCCTCGCGGATGTTCTCTGCCGACGGCGGCGGTTGATCGCGGGCAAGCCAGGCGGTGAGGAACGGTTTCTTGGCGAGCGCTTCGAGCTGCATGGCGCGTTTGAGCGCGTCGTCGTCGCTGATGCCGTGCTTCGCCTCGAGCGCGCTGCGCAGTTCGGGTTTCGCAAGAACCTTGTCGTAGGCGGTCCATAAGGCAGCCAGCGTGCGCGCCTCACGCATCGCGCGCGTGCGGTAGAGCGCGTTCAGGAACGGGTGGCCCGCCGCCTCGTCGAGTTTCGCCGCGTCTTTCGCACGGTTCTTGAAATAGACGGCGAGCGCGCGGGTGCGCGTGGGCTGGTCGTTGTCGAGGTCGTAAAGGTCGTCCTCGACCGCGGTTGCGACCAGGTTGCCCTTCAAGCGCTCGGGCAGTTTCAGGAATTCCGGCGGCTCGATTCCCAACTGGACGTACGCGAAGGCGAGGAACGCGCCGAAGGCGGTGCCGAGAATGAACCTGAGCATGGGGTCGCTCCCTCGTGACGGCGAATCGCTTCGTGGAGTATGCGCTCTCATGCGCGGGAATGCGCGCCGCGCAGCGCCCGTCTTGTCACTTCGCGGCCGTGCGCACCTCGTTGAGAAACCAATCGGCCCCTGCGTCGTCGACGGCATTCCGGCGGATCAGCGAGACGCGGATCTTGTCGTGCACGAAAGGAGCCTTCAGAATTTTCAATCCGAGCGCCGGCGCATGACGCTCGGCGAGGCGCCTTGGTACGGTCGCGATCGCGTCGCACGCGGCAACCATCACCAGCGCGTTGAGCCAGCGCGGCACAACGGCGTTTGTGACCGCCGCCTCGTCGGGTCCGGCGTCGTCGCTTTCGCCGCCTTCGCCGGCCGCGAACGAGTAGATGTGGCCCGCATCGCGGTACTCGGCGAGCGTGATGCGGTCGCCGAAGCGCGGATGGCCGCGCCGTGCGACGACGCAATACCGGTCCTCGAACAAGAGCTCCATGGCAAAGCCGGCCCGGCTTGCGCCGAACCGTCCCAGCGCAAGATCCGCCTCGCCCCGTTTCACGGCGTCGAATGCAAGTTCGTGCGGCAACGATCGCACGGCGAAGGAGACGCGCGGCGCCACGTCGCGCAGACGTTCGACCAGGCGGGCGCCGATGAGCGCGACGACGAACTCGGGCGCGATCATACGAAAGCGGCGATCGCTGGCGGCGGGATCGAACGCCTTCTCGCGGGCGAGCGTTGCGCCGGCGAGTTCGATGAGCGCTTCTATCTTCGGGCCAAGTGCCAACGCGCGCGCGGTCGGCTCAAGTCCGTGCGGACGCCGGACAAACAACGGATCTTGGTAGATGTCCCGCAGGCGGCCGAGCGCTTGGCTCACCGCGGACTGCGAAAGGCCAAGCGCGTCGGCCGTCTGTGTCGCGCGCCGCCGGCGCAAAAGTTCCCGGAAGATCAGCAGGAGCCCGCCGTCGAGACGTCTGATATCAGAATTCTTGGAATGTGAGTTCATGTGATTTCATTTTTCGACGATTTGGCCGGACGCTAGCCTATTCCCATGCCGGAGGCACCTGCCCGCAAGTACTTCCTCGACTGGTTGCGCGTGTTCGCGTTCCTGATCCTCATCCTCTTCCACACCGGCTTGCTCTACTCCACGTGGCCCTACAACCTTAAGAGCCCGCGTGTTTTTCCCGACATCGACTGGGCCTTGCTCGCACTTACGCCCTGGCGCCTTGCGCTGCTGTTTTTCATTTCCGGCGTCGCAAGCCGTCACCTGTTGGCGAAGCTGGGCGCCGGCGCATTCGCGCTCGATCGCCTGCGCCGCTTGCTGCCGGTCATCCTCGTCGGCATGTTCGTCGTCATTCCGCCGCAGACTTACGTCGAACTCGTCGACAAAGGCGTTCTCGCCACCGGCTACTTGGAGTTTTGGTTCTGCAGCTATCTCGCGGCAGATCAGACGTTGGTCGCGCCATTGGGCAAGACGATGCCGACGTGGGATCACCTCTGGTTCCTGGTGTATCTGCTGGCCTACCTGCTTGCTCTCGCGCTGTTCGCTCCGATCTTGCGGCTCATCGGCATGCGGCAATGGCCCGGCTTGCCGCTCGCGGCAATCGTTTTGGCGCCGGCCGCTTGGCTTTCGTTCTCGGACGTGATGGTTCAGCGCTATGCGCCCCTAACGCATGCGTTCGTCAACGATTGGGGCGGGCACCTCAAATGGATCGGCATGTTCGTGATGGGACTCGCGTGTGCGGCGCGAGCGGACTTTTGGGGTTGGTGCGCGCGCTGGCGGGCAAGTCTCTTGGCGGTTGCGATATTCGCGTTTCTGGCGCAGACGTCCGCTCGGGTGTGGTGGCCATACGGCGGAACAGACGAGATTGCGAGCGCCTTCGCTTGGGGCATCACGTCGGGCGTCTACGGATGGAGCGTGATCTGCACCCTTTGCGGCTATGCGGTTCGCCACCTCAATGCGCCTTCGAAACTCCTCTCGCATCTGAACGAAGCGATCTTGCCGGTCTACGTGCTGCACCAGCCGATTCTGCTTGTCGCGGCGTGGCACGTGTTTCCGCAGCAGCTGCGCGTCGCAAGCGAAGCGGGCTTGCTGATTTGCACGACATTGCTGGGCTCGCTGGCGATCTATGAGATCCTGATCCGCCCTTGGCGGCTCATGCGCTTCCTGTTCGGTCTCAAACGAGAACGGTGAGCAGCGGCCGGTGTTGGTTTCGGGCGCGGCCTCGCTTAGCGTCGAGAGGAGTGCAACGCAGGTTCCCAAGTCGGATCAAACCCATGACAAGCGACCTCGCCAAGGCCGTCGAACTCTATGCCGCCGTTCACTTCACGGTGATCGGTCTCTCACACGTCGTGCAACCGAGGGCGTGGGCGACCTTCTTCCTGCTGCTGCGTGCCCACGGCACGACGGGTGCTTTCGCGAACGGTTTCTTGAGCCTGATCTTCGGCTCGGTCATCGTCGCGTTTCACAACGTCTGGGACGGCAGCGCGATCGTGCTGACCCTGATCGGCTGGGCGCAGATCGTCAAAGCGTCGGTCAACTTTCTCGCACCGGAAATCGGCCTGCGAAGCATGAACCGGGTTTCGCTCGAACGGGCCTGGGAGTTCCAGGTTGCCGGGGCGGTGTTGCTCCTCATCGCGGGTTGGCTCGTGTTCCGTTTGGTTTGAGGCGCAGGCCGAACAAATTGTCGGTGGTCATGCGCCAGAGCAGTTGCTCGTCACCGGTATTTGTTCTACTTATATCTCGTTGCGATGTCGGGGTCGAGCCCATGGATAAGGTCGTTCGGCTTGCAAAGCTGGCGTGAAATTTCAAACGGGGCGAACTGTTGTGCTCAACGGGCGCAAGTTCGCGCCCTTGCGTTTTCGCGTCTTTTCCTTGCGGTTGGATGGGATCGGCGCTCCCGCAAACGGATTCCAAACGGATATCAAACGGATTTCAAACGGATGATTTCGCGGAAATCCGCCATCCAAACGGATATAACGGATTCGATTCGCGTGGGCGCTCGTTTGCCGCGTTCCGGGCGAGCCAGTGTGCCCGATGTGCCACTAGGCGGTGCGGGAGGCAGAGGAGGCCGTTGGTGCGCACGCGAATCAGGCAAGATGCAAGTTCTCCTCGATTCTCACGCTCGCGAAGGCTCGTCACAAAGCGTCGTCGTTCATGAAACCTGCGATTGAGTCCGCCGCGGAAAGCGTCACCGACACCCTCCCGGCCAAACCGGGGCGGACGCTAAGGTTCCGCTTGAGCATGGGGCAGTGGGCGCTGGCGCTGTTCGCGATCGCTTGCCTGTGCGGCGTGTCGGTCATTTTGTGGCCGGATGCGGCGGGGCTCGGCGGTCTTGCGTTCCTGATCGCCATCACGCTCTGCGGCGCGGCACTGATGTTCGTGATGACCGCCGGGCGGTTGGTGTCGCCGGAGGCGCCGGCCCGGTTGTTCGGCGCGGCGCTCGACACGGATCAGCGCGCCTGCGCGATCACCTCCCCGGACGGGTCGATCGCCTACGTCAATCCCGCGTGGCGCAAGATTTTCGGGCGCAGCGCGTCGGGCGGCGACGTGTTGCCGGTCGCGGGCTTTTCGGCCGACCCGGAGACGGCGCAGCGGCTCTATCAACTCGTGCGCGCAGCGAGCCTGAAGGAGCCGCGCGAGGAAGAGCTGAAGCTCAAGAACGTTGCCGGCAAATGGGTGCACGTGGCGGTCGCACCGGTGAGCCCCTTGGGTCACACGGTGTGGCGGCTGACCGACAGTTCGCCGCGGCGGCCGGTGCTGCATTCGGTCGATCCGGCGAAGCAGTCGGTCGTCGTGCAGCTGCGGCCGCTGGAGCAGCCCATGCTGCCGGGCCTGGGCGCCGATCCGCGCATCCCGCGCTTCATTCAAGATGCGCCGGTCGGCGTTGCGATCTGCGACGGCGACGGCGGCGTGCTCGATGCGAACGCCGCGTTCTCGGCGCTCGTCGGGATCGATCTGCGCAAGCTGAAGGAGAAGACCGTCTACGATTTCCTGCGCGACCAGGCGGCGCAGGAGGCGCGGGCACGCGTGACGTCGCTCGGCGCGGGCGAGGTCAGCCGCGCGCCGGTCGACGTGCGTTTCAAGTCCGGCAACGAGCGCACGGCGCAGCTGTTCGCGAGCCGGTTCGATCCGGCCGAGACGGGGCAGGCGGCGTTTGCGATCTATCTGATCGAGACGACCGGGCAGACCGCGCTGGAGACGCAGGTGGCGCAATCGCAGAAGATGCAGGCGGTCGGACAGCTTGCCGGGGGCGTCGCGCACGATTTCAACAATCTGCTGACCGTCATCAACGGGTACGCGGAGCTGCTGCTGCAGCGGCATCAGCCGGGCGATCCGTCGTTTGCCGACTTGAACGACATTCGCAACACGGGTTTGCGCGCGGCGTCGCTCGTGCGGCAGCTGCTTGCGTTCTCGCGCCAGCAGACGCTGGAGCCGCAGGAGCTGAATCTGACGGACCTTGTCGCCGATTGGTCGGTGACGCTGCGCCGCCTGATCGGCGACCGGGTGAAGTTGAAGGTCGAGCATGGGCGGGACATCTGGCCCGTGTTCGCCGATCCGACACAGGTCGGCAATGTGCTCATGAACCTCTGCATCAACGCACGCGATGCGATGCCGCACGGCGGGCAGCTTTCCATCCGTACGACGAACGTCAGCGTCGAGGAGACGAGGTCGGTGGGCCAAGTGCTCATGCCGTCCGGCGAGTACGTGACGATCGAGGTCGAGGACACGGGCATCGGGATTCCGAAGGAGAACCTCGCCAAGATCTTCGAGCCGTTCTTCACGACGAAGGAGAAAGGGCACGGAACGGGATTGGGCCTTGCCTCGGTGTACGGCATCGTCAAGCAGACCGGCGGCTACATCTTCCCCGAATCCGAGGTGGGCAAGGGGACCGTCTTCCGCATCTATCTGCCGCGGCATGTGCCGGCGCCTGCGCCCGTGGTGCCTGCGGCCGAGCCCGAGAAGGCGCCGCCGGCGCGCGACCTCACCGGCGTGGGCACGATCCTGCTCGTCGAAGACGAAGACGCGGTGCGCGACATCGCGGTGCGCGCGCTTACCATGCGCGGGTACAACGTGCTCGACGCGTCGGGCGGGGACGAGGCGCTCGACCTTCTGCGCGAGCACGACGGGGCGATCGACCTTCTGATCTCCGACGTCGTGATGCCGGGCATGGACGGGCCTGCGCTCGCCAAGGCCGTGCGCGAGATCGTGCCGGGGCTGCGCGTCATCTTCATGTCCGGCTATGCGGAAGAGGTGTTCCGCAACTCGCCCGACAAGCCGGAGGATTTCCACTTCCTGCCGAAGCCGTTCAACCTGAAACAGCTGACGGGCAAGGTGAAGGAGGTTTTGGGCGAGGGGTAGGGGTTGCACCTTCGCCGGCGTGGAGACTTGGATGGCAGGCGCAACCGATCCCGAAGCTGTGCTCTACCGCGTGTTCGTGCAGCGGTTTCCGACGGAGGATTCCTGCCTCGATCATCTGCTCGAGGTGCGGTTCGGCAATCCGGGGACGTGTCCGGGTTGCGGGCGGGTCGGGCGGTTTCACCGGTTGCGGCGGGCGCAGGCTTATGTCTGTCAGTGGTGCGCCATTCACATCCACCCGAAAGCGGGGACACCGTTCGAAAGGTCGCGCACGCCGCTGCAGGATTGGTTCTACGTGATGTTCCTCTACTGCGCGGGCCACAAACGGATGACCGCGCGCGAGGTGCAGCGTCAGATCGCCGTCACCTACAAGACCGCGTGGCGGATCGCGCGGGCGGTCAAGGGGCCTTTGGAGCGGGGGACGGGAACGGCGTGACGATTTGCTGGGCGGTCGCCTTGGCGATGAGCGTTCCAATTTCGGTGCGGAACTCGGCCTCGACGGCGATCGTTTGCTTCGATTGGGCGAGGACGCGGGCTTCGATGACGAGCGGTTCGCCACGGGTGAGTTTCAGGAATTGGAGCGAGAGGTTCGTGGTGCGAAAGGCGCTGTTGTCCGGGACGACCGTCATCGCGGCGAAGGTTGCGATCTGATCGGCGAGGGCGGCGAGGTAGCCGCCGAACATCGTGCCGTCGCCGTTCAGGATTTCGGGTGTGGGCGTCCAGCGCTTCTTGGCCCAGCCTTCGCCCCAGTCGTCGAGCGTGCCGAGTTTCAGCGTGCGGACGACGGGCGGCAGGTCGGTGGCGCCTGCGTTCAGTGCGGCGAGGCGGTCGGTGGCCCAGGTCATCGGCGGCTCCTTTTGTCGGGATCAATATGAGCTATGCTCAGATTCTTGGTACTCGCGTTTCGGAGGCGGCTCGTGCCGATCACAAAAAAGGCGCGTGTGGCGCGGCGCAAGCCGCAACAGGCGCGTGCGGTTGCGACGCGTGCGCTCATTTTCGAGGCGACGGCTCAGATTCTGGAGCGCGATGGGAAGCGGGCGCTGAACACGAACCGGATTGCAGAGCGTGCGGGCGTGAGCGTCGGTACGATCTATCAGTACTTTCCGGACAAGGCCTCGATTCTGGTCGCGATGGCCGAGGCCGAGCAGGCGCGCAATGCCGAGGAGAACGCGCGCATCGCCCAGCGCGGCGGGGCGAACGACGAGATGCTTCGGCTTTCGATACGCCGGCTGATCAGGACGCTCGAAAGGCGGCCCGCGACGCGGCGGGCGATCGTGAAGGCTGTCATCGCACATGTCGATGCGGGTGCGCTCGGGCGCGAGATCGACCGCACGGCGTTTCTGCTGCCGATGCAGCGCGGGTTCTCGCGGCTCGACGCGTTCGTGACGACGCGCGCGGTGGTGGGAGTCGTTCGCGCGGCGGTGCTGGAAGGCTATGCGGGGCTGACCAGCCCCGCGTTCGAGGATGCGCTGATGCGGCTGGTGCGCGGGTATCGGCCGGCGAAGTTGGCTGCGCGCTAAGCGCGCACTTCTTCCGGCGGCTTCACGTTGCGGAAGGTGTAGAGGAGGGTGAGGTCGTAGGCTGTTTTCAGCACGCCACAGAGAACGAGCGGGAGTCCTGTGTGTCCGGCGGCGAAAAGGGCGCCGGCGAGCGCGGGGCTGAGCGCGGCGGCGAGGCTGCGCGGGACGGCGGTGAAGCTCGCGGCGGCGGTGCGCTCCTCCGGCGTCACGACCGCCATCACGTAGGACGAACGCGCGGGCACGTCCATCTGCGAGAGCAGCGCGCGGAAGGCGAGGAGGGCGAGCGCGGTTTCGAGCGTCGGCGCGAACGCCGCGGCGATCAACGCGAGGTTCGCGGGGATATGCGTCCACACCATCGTGTTGATAAGCCCGATGCGGGCGCCGAGCCAGCCGGCGACGGGCAGCGAAGCGGCGGCGAGCAATCCCGTCACCAGAAAGAACGTCGCTGCCGTCGTGAGCGAGAGGCCGAATTTGTCGAACAGCCAGAGCGCCATCAGCGACTGCACGACGAAGCCGCCGGCGAACGCGTCGACGGCGAAGAGGGCGGCGAGCTTCGCCACGATCGCGCGCGAACGGCCGAGCGGCGTTGCGGTGGCGCGCGCGGCGGCGTGGGCGGTGCGCGGGATCCTCGCGTAGATCGCGCCGCCTGCGACGCCCAAGGTGGCGTAGAGCGCGAACATCGCCTGCAGCGCCTCGACCGGCGCGAGGCCGAGGCGGGCGATCGCCTCCGGCGTCGCGGCGGCGAACGCGCCCGCGGCGGCGGCGAGCGCGCCGATCAGGCTGTAGCGTGCGAACGTCTTCGTGCGTTGTTTGTCGGGTGTCGCGTGGGCGATCAGTGCGTGCTCCAGCGGCACGAAGATCGAGACCGAGCCCGCGCTCGGGTTGATCGTGCCGACGAAGGCGATCAGGAAGACGAATGCCGTGGGGCTCGATGCGGCGAACGCGATGCCGGTTGCGGCCATCAGCGTGGAGGCGGCAATCAGCATCGCGCGCTCAGTGAAACGCGCGCCGATGAGGCCGATCGCGAGCGTCGTCAGTGCGGAGCCCAAGAGGGCGAGCGTCGCGACCGCGCCGATCTCGAACGCATCAAAGCCGCGCGCGGCGAGGTAGACGGGCAGCAGCAGCGCGACGAACCCGTCCCCGAAATCGCGCAATGCGCGTGCGAGGTAGATCTTCGTTGCCGTCGTGAACATGGGCTGCCGCTCCCGCTGGCGCACGTGCGCCGCATTCGGAACGGTGCTTGGACGCGAGGTGCGTCTGGCGATGGGAGACCGCGTGACCCCAACGGGCTGAGACTAGGTTCACGGACGGTCCGACGCAAGCAGCGGCGGCGCGAAAGGGAAGGATTGAAACACGAAGCACACGAAGGACACCAAGCGGCTGAGCCAAGTCCAACACCTTCGTGTTCTTCGTATGCTTCGTGTTTCAATTTTCTGCGTGTGAGGCGTGCCGGCAATTGCCGGGATGTTTCTTGGCGGTCATAGTACCCTCAGCATTGGAGTGCGCCGGTTTGTTGCGAGGGAATCGTTAGCTGAGGTTTCAGCGGTGCTCGGCCGGGCCTTTCGGGGCCGGCGGGCGGTTTCGCGCGTCTTCTTTTCGAACGGCTCTCTCCCATGGCGTTTCTCGGCAATCGTGCGGTCAATCGCATCAATCTGCATTACGGCATCTATGCGCTCGCGACGGCGAGCGGCGGCACTTTTCTTCTCGTCTTTCTGTTGCGTGTGGGGCTGACGCCGAGCGAGGTACTGCTGACCTCCGTCGCGTTCGTCCTCGGGCGGTTTGCGGCCAGGCCGTTCGTGCTGCCGCTCGCCAAGCGTTTCGGGCTGAAGGCGATGGTGATCTTCGGCACGTTCATGCTCGCGCTGCAGTACCCTTTGTCGGCGGAGGTTTCCGGACTCGACTGGGCGCTGTTCGCGCGCAACGCGGTCGCCGCGATCGGCGAGGCGTTCTATTGGACCTGCTTTCACGCGTATTTCGCGTCGCTGGGCGATGCGGAGCATCGCGGGCATCAGATCGGCGCGCGCGAGGCGCTGGTGCAAGGCATCGGGATCGTGGCGCCCTTGCTCGGCGCGTGGGCGCTGGAGTCGCTCGGGCCGCACTGGATGTTCACGGCCGTCGGCATCGTGCAAGCGCTTGCGATTCTGCCGTTGCTGGGGCTGCCGGACGTCGCGGTGAAGCGTGAGGCGCCGGGCGCGTTTCGCGGCGCGCGCGACGGGGCTGCCATCTTTGTCGTGCACGGCTGGTTCACCGCGGGCTTCATCGTCGTCTGGCAGGTCGCGCTGTTCATGGCGCTCGGCCAGAGCTTTTCGGCGTATGGCGGCGCCGTCGCGCTTGCGGCGGTTGCTGGGGCGGCGGGCGGATTGCTGCTCGGCAAGCGGCTCGACGGCGGGCACGGCGCCTATGCCGTGGTGTTCGTGTTCGGCGCCATGGTCGCCGCCACCGTCGCGCGCGCGGCGCGCCTCGGTTCGCCGGAAGCAGCGGTCGCGGCGAACGCGCTCGGCGTCTTCGCGATGTGCTTCTATGTGCCGACGCTGATGACGGCGGTGTACAACCTGTCCAAGGTGTCCCCGTGTTCGCTTCGTTTTCACATGGCGGCGGAAGGGGCGTGGGATGTGGGGTATTGCGGGGCGATGCTCGTGACCGTTGCGTTCTTGGCCGGCGGGTTTGCGATCAGCACGGGCGTGCTGCTGGCAGTGCCGGCGCTTGCCGTCATCGGCCTGATGCTCCGGCGCTATTTCGTGCGCGCCTTGCCGGTTTGAGCGGGGCGGCGGCGTTTCGCGCCGCGGGCTTTCGGCGGCGCGGCGGCCTTCGCCGGGGCCGCCTTCGGCGCCATGGCGGCGAGCAGGCGGTCGAAGCGGGCCATGATCTCCTGCGGGCGGCGTTCGGGGGGGCTGAGCTTCTTCTTCATGCGCGATTCTTAGGTCGGTTCCGGTGTCTTGGCGGATTCGCGCGGATGTCCACAGCGCATCCGGGTTCGGACCATGTGTGCATTAATTGTTCTACGTTTTTCAAGGGGATATTTTTGACGTGTTATTTTCGGAACGTATTTCGAACTTGAGGCTGAAACGTATTTTAGAACAATATCTTAACTACACATTGCGAAATGAGAACGAAGCGCGTACATGTCCTCGCGTTGCAGCCGCACGGGGCTGATGAAATAAGGGAGCACGAAAGACATGGTTTCGGCACTTCGCGTCGTAGAACAGCAGGACGAAATGGACCGCAAAAAAGCACTCGAAGCTGCCTTGAGCCAGATCGACCGGGCGTTCGGCAAGGGCTCTGTGATGAAGCTCGGCGCGAACCAGAAGCCGCAGGAGATCGAGGCGGTATCGACCGGGTCCTTGGGCCTCGACATTGCGCTCGGCATCGGCGGTCTGCCGCGCGGCCGGGTGATCGAAGTGTACGGACCGGAATCCTCGGGCAAGACGACGCTCGCGCTCCACATCGTGGCGGAAGCGCAGAAGAAGGGTGGGGTTGCCGCCTTCGTCGACGCGGAGCATGCGCTCGACATCGGCTACGCAAAGAAACTCGGCGTGGACGTCGCGGAGCTTTTGGTGTCGCAGCCGGATACCGGCGAGCAGGCGCTCGAGATCACCGACACGTTGGTGCGCTCCGGCGCCGTCGACATCGTGGTCGTCGACTCGGTCGCGGCGCTGACGCCGAAGGCCGAAATCGAAGGCGAGATGGGCGATTCGCTCCCGGGCTTGCAGGCGCGGTTGATGAGCCAGGCGCTGCGCAAGCTCACCGCTTCGATCTCGCGCTCGAACACGATCGTGCTTTTCATCAATCAGATCCGCATGAAGATCGGCGTGATGTTCGGCAATCCTGAGACGACGACGGGCGGAAACGCGCTGAAATTCTACTCGTCCGTGCGTTTGGACATCCGCCGCATCGGCGCGATCAAAGAGAAGGACGACGTGGTCGGCAGCCAGACGCGCGTCAAGGTCGTGAAGAACAAGGTCGCGCCGCCGTTCCGTCAGGTCGAGTTCGACATCATGTACGGTTCGGGCATCTCGAAGACCGGCGAACTCATCGATTTGGGCTCGAAGGCCGGGATCGTCGAGAAGTCGGGGTCGTGGTTCTCCTACGACAACCAACGGATCGGGCAGGGCCGCGAGAACGCGAAGGCGTTCTTGGCCGAGAACCCGGATATCGCGGCCAAGATCGAGGCGGCCGTGCGTGCGAATGCCGGCATCCTGGGCAATGCGCTCGGCACGACGCCGGAGAAGGACGACGAGGACGGCGACGACGAGTAGTCGCCCACCGCCAGACATTAGACATCAGAGAACTCTCTCCACCCCCTCAGTGCCCCCCAAAGTGGAGAGATAGGCCCGAGCCTCACATACGCCCCCCAAAGAGGCTCGGGCCGTCCCTTTTTGCGTACATTGATTGTGCTGCTTTTCGTTCTACAGTCGCCGTCGGAACATCCCCATCGACGGAGCGCGTTACAATGGTGGCCAAGACCAAGGCGAAGAAAGCTCGCGCTTCCGGGACCAAGCTGCCGCCCGTTCTCTTCGAAAAGACACAGGCAATTCTGGCCCAGATCGAGGCCAAATTGAACCACCCTGTCGTGACCTATTGGAACGCGACGGAGGGCGAAATCTGTACCAACGATCTTGTCGGCCTCTACGCGGTGCTGCAGACCGTAGGGAGGATCGAGCAGATTTCGTTGTTCATCAAATCCGATGGCGGGTTTGGAGAAGCGTCGCTCCGAATGGTCAACCTGCTTCGGCAGTACGCCAATCGGTTGACTGCTCTGGTTCCCTTGGAATGCACTTCTGCTGCAACAATGCTCGCACTTGGTGCGGACACAATTCTAATGGGCCCCCTAGCTCAGCTGTCGGCAGTTGACACTTCGCTTACGCACGACTTGTCGCCGATCGACCGCGACAACGATCGCGTTCGGGTGAGTCAAGACGAGCTGCAGCGTATTGTTCGCCTCTGGCAGTCGCAATCGACGGACGGATCGCAAAATCCGTATCAGTCGTTGTTCTCGCACGTACATCCGCTTGTCATCGGCGCCGTCGATCGGTCCAGCGCCCTGTCCATACGATTGTGCGTCGACATACTTTCATATCACATGAAGGACATCGAACGAGCGAAGCAAATCAGCGACACTCTAAACTCCACCTACCCGTCGCACACCTATCCAATCATGCTTCGGGAGGCGAGGCAGTTGGGCCTAAATGTCGCTCCGCTGGACGACGGGGTAAATCGACTCCTGCTGGAGCTCAACGAAGTCTACTCGGAGATGGGTCAGCGGGCCTCCACCGACTTCGACGAGGCGAACTCGCACGACAACAGTATTCGCAACATCATCGAAGGCCGCAACGTCCAGGTTTTCTACCAGCTGGACAAGGATTGGCACTACCGGGCGGAGGAGCGGCGTTGGGTGGCGCTTAACGATCTGAGTTCATGGCGGAAAGCCGAGATGGCTGCAGGAAAAGTTGTCGTATCCAAATTACACATTCGCTGAGACCGAACGCTGACTGGACAACCGGCTTCTTCACCGACTACATCCGTTCAGAACCACAGGAATCCGCGAGTTTCGAATGACCGCCCTGAACGACATTCGCTCTACGTTTCTCGAATATTTCGCACGCCACGGCCATGAGGTTGTGGCGTCGTCGCCGCTGGTGCCGCGGAACGATCCGACGCTCATGTTCACGAACGCGGGCATGGTGCAGTTCAAGAACGTGTTCACGGGGGCGGAAAAGCGGGCTTATGCGCGCGCGGCGACGTCGCAGAAATGCGTGCGCGCGGGCGGCAAGCACAACGACCTCGACAACGTCGGCTACACGGCGCGGCATCACACGTTCTTCGAGATGCTCGGGAACTTCTCGTTCGGCGACTATTTCAAGGACGTGGCGATCGAGCTTGCGTGGAACCTGATCACGAAGGAGTTTCAGCTCGACAAGTCGCGTCTGCTCGTCACCGTCTATGCGGAAGACGACGAGGCGGCGGGTTTGTGGAGGAAGATCGCGGGTTTTCCCGATTCAAAGATCATCCGGATCGGCACCTCCGACAATTTCTGGTCGATGGGCGAGACCGGGCCGTGCGGACCGTGCTCGGAGATTTTCTACGATTACGGCGACAAGATCCAGGGCGGGCCGCCGGGGTCCGCGACCCAAGACGGCGATCGCTTCGTCGAGTTCTGGAACCTCGTCTTCATGCAGTTCGATCAGGTGACGAAGGACAGCCGCGTTCCGCTGCCCAAACCCTCGATCGACACGGGCATGGGGCTTGAGCGGATCGCCTCGATCCTGCAGGGCCAGACCGACAATTACGATACCGATCTCTTCCGCCGGCTGATCGATGCCTCGGCACAGGCGTCGCACACGCGTGTGAACGGGCCGCATGCGGTGTCACATCGCGTGATCGCGGATCATTTGCGCGCGTCGTCGTTTCTGATCGCGGACGGCGTGCTGCCGTCGAACGAAGGGCGCGGTTACGTGCTGCGGCGGATCATGCGCCGCGCGATGCGGCACGCGCATATCTTGGGCGCGAAGGATCCGCTGATGTGGCGGCTGGTGCCAACGCTCGTGGCGGAGATGGCGGCCGCCTTCCCGGAACTCACGCGCGCGCAGGCGCTGATCACCGAGACGCTGCGCCTTGAGGAAACGAAGTTTCGTCAGACGCTCGAGCGCGGCTTGAAGCTGCTCGACGAGGCGACGGCGGCGCTCGGCGCGCAGAAGACGCTGCCGGGCGACGTCGCGTTCAAGCTCTATGACACGTTCGGCTTTCCGTACGACCTGACCGAAGACGCTTTGCGCAGCCGCGGCGTCGGTGTCGACAAGGCGGGCTTCGACGCGGCGATGGCCAAACAAAAGGAAGAGGCGCGCGCCGCGTGGAAAGGCTCGGGCGAGGCGGCGACCGAAACCGTGTGGTTCGAGCTGCGCGAAAAAGTCGGCGCGAGCGAGTTTTTAGGCTACGACACGGAAGTGGCGGAGGGCGTGGTCACGGCGCTGCTCAAGGGTGGGCAGCCGGTCGCGGCGCTCAGCGCCGGCGACGAGGGCCAGGTCATCGTCAACCAGACCCCGTTCTACGGCGAATCGGGCGGGCAGGTGGGCGATGAAGGCGTGATGTTCACGAAGTCGGGTGCGGAGTTCGCGGTCAGCGACACGCAGAAGAAGCTCGGCGACGTGCATGTGCATATCGGCAAGCTTTCGCGCGGTGCGCTCAAAATCGGCGACGTCGTCGATCTGCGCGTCGACACGGCGCGGCGGACGGCAACGCGCGCGAACCACTCGGCGACGCATTTGCTGCACGAGGCGTTGCGCCGCGTGTTGGGTACGCATGTGACGCAGAAGGGCTCGCTCGTCGCGCCCGACAAATTGCGTTTCGACTTCAGTCATCCGAAGCCCTTGAGCGAGGCGGAGGCCGTCGAGATCGAACGGATGGTCAACGATCACGTGCGCGCGAACGACGACGTGGTGACCCGCCTGATGACGCCGGAGAAGGCGATCGCGGAGGGGGCGATGGCGCTCTTCGGCGAGAAATACGGCGAGGAAGTGCGTGTGCTGACGATGGGGGCCGACGAAGGCAGGGTCTATTCGACGGAGCTTTGCGGCGGCACGCATGTGCGGCGGTTGGGCGACATCGGACTCTTCAAGATCGTGAGCGAGAGTGCGGTTGCGGCGGGCGTCCGCCGCATCGAGGCGCTGACCGGGGCAGGCGCGCTGTCCTATCTCAACGACCATCACCGGCTGGCGCGCGAGGCGGCGGCGGCGATGAAGGCGGCGCCCGCCGAATTGCCGGAGCGCATTTCGCAATTGCTGGACGAGCGCAAGAAGCTCGAGCGCGAACTCTCCGAAGCGCGGCGGCAGCTTGCGATGGGCGGCGGCACCTCGGGCGCGGCCGCCGACGTCGTCGACGTCGCCGGCGTGAAGGTCATGGCGCGCGCGGTCGACGGGGTCGAGCCTAAGGATTTGCGCACGCTCGTCGATCAGGCGAAGCAAAGGATCGGGTCGGGGGTCGTCGCGCTTGCGACCTCTGCCGACGGCAAGGCCGCGATCGCGGTCGGCGTGACCGAGGATCTCATCAAGCGTTTCAATGCGGTCGAACTTCTTAAGAAAGGTGTCGAGGCGGTCGGCGGCAAGGGCGGCGGCGGGCGGCCCGACATGGCGCAGGGTGGTGGCCCCGATGGCGCAAAGCTGCAGGCGGCACTCGACGCGATCACGGCCGCGATGAAGGCCGCCTAAGTGAGTTTGCGCGCGGAGGACGGCAAGACCACGTGGCGGCGCTGGTGCTACATCGTCGTCGAGGCCGGCGGGTCGAGCGCGGGCGCGCGCTTCTTCGACGACTTTATGGTGGGCCTCATCATCCTGAACGTGCTCGCCGTCATTCTGGAGAGCGTGCCCAGCATTTTTGAGCCGTTCGAGATGGAGTTCTACATATTCGACTTCGTCTCGATCATCATCTTCACGATCGAGTATATCGTGCGGATGTGGGCGTCGATCGAGATTCCGGCGATCCGGCATCGGGGCGCGTTCTATGGGCGGCTGACGTTCGCGAGCCGGCCGGCGCAGGTTATCGACCTTCTGGCGTTCGCGCCGTCCTATCTCTCGTTCTTCATGCCGGGCATGGATCTGCGCGTCTTGCGGATGTTCCGGCTGCTGCGCTTCCTGAAGCTCGTGCGCTATTCGCCGGCGATGGTGACGCTGGGGCGCGCGCTCTACGAGGAGCGCCGCGCGCTGATCGGTGCGATGATCCTGATGATGGGCACCGCCGTGTTCTCGGGCACGATCATGCACGTCATCGAAGGCCATGCGCAGCCCGAACGGTTCGGCACGATCCCCGACGCGATGTGGTGGGCGCTCGCGACCTTGACGACGATCGGTTACGGCGACGCGGTGCCGATCACGCCGCTCGGCAAGATGTTCGGCGCGGTCGTGATGATCTGCGGCCTCGGCCTCTTCGCTCTACCCATCGGCATCGTGGCGACGGCGTTCGTGAACGAGATCCACCGGCGCGATTTCGTGGTGACATGGGGGATGGTGGCGCGCGTGCCGCTGTTCTCGGCGCTGGACGCGGCGGCGATCGCGGAGGTGATGAAGATCATGCGCACGCGCGCGGTTTCGGCGGGAACCGTGATCGCGGCGCGGGGCGAGGAAGCGGAGGGCATGTTCTTCATCGCCGACGGCGAGGTGAAGATCGAGCTGCCGCGCCGGCACATCAAACTCGGCGCGGGCGAATTCTTCGGCGAGCTTGCGCTGCTGAAACGGGTCAGGCGGATGGGCACCGTCACCGCGCTCACCCGCACGCACATGATGATCATCGATGCGGTCGATTTCGAGAGCCTGTTGAACCGCGACGACGTCTTGCGCCAGCGCATCACCGCGATCGCCGATGAGCGGCTGAGCGGGGAATGGGCGGACGAAACAACCGACGTCGTCGCCGCCGAGATGGCGCAGCACCCTTCCGACCGGCCGCTCGGCGACCCGCTCGTTTAGGATGTTTTTGGCTGAAGATGTCGGCGGGTGTTGTCCGCGGGCATCGACACCATAGGCGACGTCTTTTGCGCCGGGGCGGCCTCGCGCATAGGCTTCGGGCGACGGATGAGAGATTGCGCCCATGATGCAGAACGTCGCGATTTCAACGGGAAAGATCGTTCTTTATTTCATCTTGGCCGGACTCCTTGCCGCCGGGACGATGGAGTTCGCGCTGCCGGCACTCGGCATGCAGTTTGAAGCGACGTCGCCGCTCACGCGGACGCTGCTGCTCGGGGTCGTCAGCTTCTTCGCGATGTCGCTGCCGGCAATGGTGTTGATGGCGGCGTTCGACGGCAAGTCGCCGATGGCGATGGGACTTCAGCCCAAGGGTTCGATCGCGGACTTCCTCGCGGGCGGGTTCGTGGGCGGGTTCATTTTCGTGAGCGCGCTTGCCGCCGCCGTGTTCGGCGGGTTTGCGCAAATCGATCCGGATTTCTCCACGGTCTCGATGCAGGCGATGGCGGTCACCACGCTCGGCGTGACGCTCGCCTCGGCGGGCGAGGAAGTGATGATGCGCGGGTTCGTGCTGCAGGAGTTGATGAGCAAGTTCTCGACCACGGCGTCGGTCGTCGTGTCGTCGCTCCTGTTTGCGGCGCTGCATGCGGGCGCGCTTCTCGAAAGCAACATGGCGCTCATCGGCGCCGCGAACGTCTTTCTCGCGAGCGTGCTGCTCTCGCTCGCCTATCTTGCGACGCGCTCGCTGTGGCTGCCGATCGGCGTACATGCCGGCTGGAACGTCATGCAGGGGCCGGTGCTCGGCATCAACGTCAGCGGCAACGACCTCGGCTCCGGCTGGCAACCGGTGACGTTCACCGGGCCCGACATGATGACCGGCGGCACGCTCGGCTTCGAAGGCAGCGTGCTTGCGCTGATCGGCCCGACGATGGGGATTTTGATGATGCTGCTGTTCGGACGGCGGAAGGCTTGAACCCCCGGGAGCGCGGGCTTCCAGCCCGCTCTTCTCTATGGTCTATGCCACGCGCTCGAGTACCGCCATTCCTCCGCGCGCTCGCACAGCCCGGCGGCAACGGGATTCATCTCGACGTAGTTCACCGCGTCCGAGAAATGCTGTTCGTTCCTGATTGCGCGATCGAAGTACTCGGGTGCCCAAAATGACCCGCTACGCCCAAGTAGGCGGTTCGCCGCCGTCGCGGTGAATGACTTCCAGGAATGGGTGATCGCGGAAAGCGTGTTGGCGCCAAGGGGCGTTGCCACGACATGAACATGGTTCGGCATGATTGACCACGCATGCACGCGGTAGCGTTCGCCATCGAAGTGCAACAGCGCGCTTTCGACGAGCTCGGCGATCTGCTTGATCGCCAGAAGCGGTTCTCCATGCCCCTGATCGAGCGCTTGCTGAATCCGCTTTCGTCGTTCGATATGCGCCTTGTCGTCCGGCAGCTTCGCAAGTTCGCTTTCCCATTGCGCCAATACGGACGACGGCAGACTGTTTGCTAGGCGAAAAATGATGGATTGCGGGAATTCGCCGGCCTCCCAGTGCGGTAGGTATCCGCGCGAATGCCACATTGGACAAACGATCTCCCCCGGGAGCGCGGGCTTCCAGCCCGCCCTTCCTTGGAGCATCAGAGCGTGGCGAAAGTTGGGAGAGATCGTCCAAAGAAGAAGAGCGGGCTGGAAGCCCGCGCTCCCGGAGGAGTTACATCTTCATGGTCTTCCGAAGGTTCGCGTCGATCTTGTCGAGGAAGCCTTCGGTCGAGAGCCACTTCTGATCGGGGCCGACGAGGAGGGAGAGGTCCTTCGTCATGTCGCCGGCTTCGACCGTGTCGATGCAGACGCGCTCGAGCGTTTCGCCGAAGTGGGTGACGTCGGGCGTCGCGTCGAGCTTGCCACGGTGGATGAGGCCGCGCGTCCAGGCGAAGATCGAGGCCATCGAGTTCGTCGACGTCTGCTCGCCCTTCTGCCATTGGCGGTAGTGGCGCGTGACAGTGCCATGCGCGGCCTCGGCCTCCATGATCTGGCCGTCGGGTGTGAGCAGTACGCTCGTCATCAGGCCGAGCGAGCCGAAGCCTTGCGCGACCGAGTCCGACTGCACGTCGCCGTCGTAGTTCTTGCAAGCCCAGACGAACTTGCCGCTCCACTTCAGCGCAGAGGCCACCATGTCGTCGATCAGGCGGTGTTCGTAGGTGATCTTCTTCGCGTCGAACTGGGTCTTGAATTCCTTGTCGAAGACCTCTTGGAACAGGTCCTTGAAGCGGCCGTCATAGGCTTTCAGGATCGTGTTCTTGGTCGACAGGTAAACGGGCCACCCGCGGGAAAGGCCGTAGTTGAAGCACGAGCGCGCGAAGTTCTTGATCGAGTCGTCGAGGTTGTACATCGCCATCGCGACGCCGCCGCCGGGGAAGGCGAAGACCTCGTGGCTGATCGGCGCGCCGCCGCCTTCGGGCGTGAACGTGATCGTGAGCTTGCCTTTGCCGGGCACGACGAAGTCGGTCGCGCGGTACTGGTCGCCGAACGCGTGGCGGCCGACGACGATCGGGTCGGTCCAGCCGGGGACGAGACGCGGCACGTTGCGGCAAATGATCGGCTCGCGGAAGACGGTGCCGTCCAGGATGTTCCTGATCGTGCCGTTCGGCGACTTCCACATCTTCTTCAGCTTGAATTCCTTCACGCGCGCTTCGTCGGGCGTGATGGTCGCGCATTTGACGCCGACGCCGTAGCGTTTGATCGCCTCGGCCGCTTCGACCGTCACCTGGTCGTCGGTTTTGTCGCGGTACTCGATGCCCAAATCGAAGTATTTGATGTCGATGTCGAGATAGGGAAGAATCAGCTTCTTCTTGATGAGATCCCAAATGATGCGGGTCATCTCGTCGCCGTCGAGATCGACGACCGGGGTCTTCACCTTGATCTTCGCCATGGAACTTTCTCTGAATATGTGCGGTTCGCGCAGGTGTTTAGCGGCGGGTGGGACCTCGCGCAAGCTGCCATGAAGACACCGGCGATCATCCTCGCAAACCCGCAGATCGGGGAGAATATCGGCGCGGCGGCGCGCGCGATGTTGAACTTCGGGTTGACGGACTTGCGGCTCGTGAACCCGCGCGAGGCGTGGCCGAACAAGAAGGCCGAGGCGATGGCGGTGGGCGCGGCCAGCGTGCTCGAGAAGGCGCGCGTGTTCGCGACGATGGAGGAGGCAATTGCCGATCTCGGCCTTGTCTTTGCCACGACCGGGCGCGACCGGCTGATGGCGAAGCGTGTCGCGACACCGGATGAGGCGGTGGTCGAACTTGTAGCGGAGCTTGCCCAGGACCGGCCTTGCGGCGTGATGTTCGGGGCTGAGCGGATGGGGCTTACGAACGAAGAGGTGATCCTCGCGGATGCGATTCTGACGATCCCGACGAACCCGAAATTCGCGTCGCTGAACTTGGCGCAGTCGGTCGCGGTCGTCGCCTATGAGTGGTTCAAGGGCACGCACGAGAAGCCCGAGTTCAAGGTGCCGGCGAAGTTTCGCCGCTCGGCGCTTGCGAACAAGGAGGACCTGATCGGGTTCTTCGAGCACATCGAAGGCGAACTCGACCGGACCGAGTTCCTGTTTCCACCCGACAAGCGCGCGGCGATGGTACAGAACATGCGCAACATGTGGCACCGCGCGGGGCTGACGTACCAGGAGGTGCAGACACTGCGAGGGATGGTGCGTGCGCTGACCGGCGGCAAGAAGCGGCGGAGGAAGGGTGAAGAGCCATGATCCGTCACGGATTCGCTGAGACGAATGAGCTGAAGCTGCACTATGCGGCGAGCGGGTCTTCGGATGGGCATTTGCTGCTCTTCCTGCATGGGTTTCCGGAGTTTTGGTATGCGTGGCGGCATCAGTTGGCGGATCTGGGCGACAAGTATCTTTGCGTTGCGTCGGATTTGCCGGGGTACAATCTTTCTTCGAAGCCTGCGGAGGTCGCGCGGTATCGCACGAAGCGGTTGATCGACGATGTCGTCGCGTTCGCGGCGCAGTTTTCGCCGAAGAAGAAGTTCACGTTGATCGCGCATGATTGGGGCGGGGCGCTGGCGTGGGCGTTTGCGATCAAGCGGCCGGAGCTGATCGACCGGCTCGTCATCATCAACGCCGTGCATCCGGGAGCGTTTCAGCGCGAGATCGCGAACAACCCAGGGCAGGCCGCGGCCTCGCAGTACATTCACGAGCTGCGCGCGGAAGGATCTGAGGCGCGCTATGCTGCGAATGACTACGCACTGTTGTGGCGGTCGCTGGCTAAGACTGCGGAGGCGGGGCATTTGAGCGCCGCCGACCGCGCGGCGTTCGTGAAAGCGTGGAGCGAACCCGGCGCGCTGACCGGCATGTTCAATTGGTACCGCGCGATGCGGATGGATCCGCCGAAGCCGGGCGCCGCGCCGGAGCCGCAGGTCTACAACGACGAGGCGCTGATGGTGCGCGTGCCGACGCTGGTGATTTGGGGCGAGCAGGACACGTCGCTGCTGCCGGGATGCGTGGAAGGTCTTGAGCGCTGGGTGCCGAACGTCGATGTCCGGCGCGTGCCGGACGGAAGCCACTGGATCGTGTACGAGAAGCCCAAGTTTATCAGCGAGACGATCCGGGAGTGGTTGGGCCATGTTGCTTGATGAAACGCTGGTCGTAGCGACGCCGTCGGGATTGCGGGCGCAGTTGTCTCCGAAATTCGAAATCTGGGGACCGAACGGCGGTTATCTCGCGGCGATTGCGCTTCGGGCGGCGGCAACCGCCGTGCCGGCCGGGCATCGGCCTGCCAGCCTGTCGTGCCAGTTTCTTGCGACGGGGAAGATGACCGAGAGCGACGTGCAGGTCGTACCGGTCAAGAAGGGACGCTCTGCCTGGTGCGTGAGCGTCGACATGAAGCAAGGCGAGCGCAGCCTGATGCAGGCGCGGGTGTGGTCGACGGATCGCGTGGACGGACCCAAGACGGATCGCGCGCCCATGCCGCGTGTGCCGGCGCCGACGACGCTTCGAACTTATGCGCAGCATCACGAAGGGAAGCCGGGTCATCCGTACTGGCAGAACTTCGACGTGCGACCCGTCGCGCTGCCGTGGCCGGGCGAGGTGGAGACGGAGCCGACGCTGCAGGTGTGGTTCCGATACCCGGACTTCGCAGGGACAGACGATCCGTTCGCGGATCATGGGCGCAGCGTCATTCCGATCGACACCATGCTTTGGCCCACGCATTGGCGCAGCCGCGTTGGATGGACCGACTATCTCGCGCCGAGTTTGGACTTGTCGGTTTGGTTCCACGATACGCCGGGCAGCGCGGAGTGGCTTCTGGTCGAGACGCATTCGGACACTGCCGGCGGCGGGCTGATCTTCGGGCGCGCACGTGTGTGGGCGGAAGACGGGCGGCTTGTCGCGACCGGCGCCAGCCACATGCTGCATACGGTTAGGGCTTGAACCGTCACGTTCGTCCGGTGAACAGCGTCGTCTCGTCGACGAAACAGAGCGGATTGCCGAACGGGTCCGAGACGTAGAACGAACGCTCGCCCCAGGGGCGCTTTTCGATGCGGCCCAAATGGCCGTGGTGATCTTCGTTTTCCGTCGAGAGTTTGGCGCCGGCGGCGAGGACGCTCGCATGCGTCGCCTCAAGGTCGGCGACGGCGAAGTAGGTTTCGGTTTCGAGCGGGCGGAACGGTTTGCCGTCTGCGCCGGGTGCATAGCAGGCGACGATCACGCCGCCGGACTTGAAATAGTGCCGTTCGGGTGAGACCCGCTCGCCGGGCGCGCCGAAGAGAGCTGCGTAGAATTTCTCTGCGCGGTCGATGTCGAGGACGGGTATGAGGATTCTGAAAACGCGCATCGGCCTTCTCCTTTGACTATGCGTAAGTCGCGATGCTCTCTTTGACGTGTCCGTTGGCACCGAACACGAACGTTTCGGCAGCGTTTTGACCACGGTGGTTGCGGTAGGCGATCGTGATGCTGTCGCTGCCGACATAGAGGCGGTCGAACGTGAAGTCTTTGGCGATCGAGAGAGCCTTGCCCCAATAGCGGGCGAGGTCGGGTTTGCCGGCAACAAAGTCGATCTTCTCACCCATCACGGTCGCGATCCGCGGCGAGCGGAAGACGACGTCTTCGGCGTAGTGGCTGAGGATCGCGTCGAGGTCATGAGCGTTCCAGACCTCGATCCATTCCTTTGCGAACCGTTCGGCGAAGGTGCGGTCGATCATTGGGCTCTCTGGGGCTGCGCGGATGCGTCATTTGACACCCGTTGGGGGGGCCTCTAAAAGGCGCGGCTTCGCTGGGGAAACCTCGGCGAAATGGAAGCACCCGTGGCGGGGAAGCCCCCGCCTGTCGGCCCCTTGGATTTGGGGCAGAGGAGGGCAGCATTTCCTAGTTTAACATCTTGAATCTATAGGGAAATTGCGAATGACGAAGCGACAGAGTTCCAAGCACAAGATCGACCGGCGTATCGGCGACAATCTCTGGGGCCGCCCGAAGAGCCCGCAGAACAAGCGCGAATACGGTCCCGGTCAGCACGGCCAGCGCCGCAAAACCAAGACCTCCGACTACGGCGTGCAGCTGAAGGCCAAGCAGACGCTCAAGGGCTATTACGGCAACATCAACGAGCGGCAGTTCCGCAAGATCTACGCCGAGGCTTCGCGCCGGCGCGGCGACACGGGCGAGAACATCATCGGTTTGCTCGAGCGGCGTCTCGACGCCGTCGTCTATCGCGCGAAGTTCGTGCCGACCGTGTTCGCGGCGCGCCAGTTCGTGAACCACGGCCACGTCAACGTGAACGGTCGCCGGGTGAACATCCCGAGCTATCTCGTGAAGGAAGGCGACGTCGTTTCGGTGCGCGACAAGGCGCGCGACATGGAACTCGTCGCGGTCGCGATCCAGCTGCCTGAGCGCGACGTGCCGGATTATCTCGAGGTCGATCACGGCAAGCTGACGGCGAAATTCACGCGCACGCCGAAGCTGAACGACGTGCCCTATCCGGTGAAGATGGAACCGAACCTGGTCGTCGAGTTCTACTCGCGCTGACGTTCAGGTCAGCCAAAGTTCGGGGCGGTTCGATGGTTCGCGCGGGCCGCCCTTTTTCTTTGCCCTCATTCGGTCAAACATCGGCGCCAGAGTGATTTTGCCCTTCGGAGAGACCCCCATGATGCTGTCCGTCGTCTTTGCCGCTGCCTTGAGCGCGGCGTTCGTAAGCCCGTGCGACGTGGCGACCGATGCCGACGCCGTCGCGCTGTTGCACACGGCGCCAGTGCCTGTGCCCGCCAGTGAGATGGGCGAGGAGACGGCGCCGTCGTGCCTGTGGGCGACCAAGGGCCGCGCGAGCGAGGTGAAAATTTCTGTCTGGTCGCAAGACGAATTGCCGGTCGTCGGTATGGCGGACGCGTCGGCTTACTATGCCAAGCGCTGGGCGGATGCCGTTTCGCCGTCCGCTTTGACCAACACGGGCGATCGGGCGTTTGCGAGTTTCTCGGAGCCGCTTGAGGGAAAGTCGTCGGGCGAAATCGTCGTGCTGATGGGCGAGCGGCTGGTCACGTTCGAGTTCGCCGCCGTGACCGCGAGCGACGCGATGGCCTATGTCGCGGCGGTGATGGGGCGGCTTTAGGCGCCTAGCGCCCGCTTGAACATGTCGGCGTCGACGTTGCCGCCGGAGAGGATGACGGCGATCGTCT
>CAZLRW010000006.1:2011-3686 GCA_964561925.1 uncultured Flavobacteriaceae bacterium | reverse complement strand
CGCTTGAACATGTCGGCGTCGACGTTGCCGCCGGAGAGGATGACGGCGATCGTCTTGTCTTTGGCGTCGAATTCTCCGCTGAGCGCGGCGGCGAGTGCGGCGGCGCCGCCGGGTTCGGCGACGAGTTTCAATTCGTTGAACGCATGCGCCATGGCGGCGAGCGCTTCGTCGTCGCTGATCGTGACGCCGCTCGCGTTCAGGCGCTTCAGGATCGGGAACGTGAGTTCGCCGGGCTTGTCGACCATCAGCGCGTCGCAGATGGAGAGCGGACCTGGGCTGTTCGCGAGGCGCTCGCCCGCGCTCAGCGAGCGGGCCATGTCGTCGTAGCGGGCGGGTTCCACGGTGACGAGTTTCGTTGGCGGCGACAGTGCGGCGAGCGCTGTGCCGATGCCGGCGGAAAGGCCGCCGCCAGAGCAGCAGACGAGCACGGCGTCGAACGTGAGCCCGAGCGCCTTTGCATCCTCCGCTAGTTCCAGGCCGATCGTGCCTTGGCCCGCCATCACGGCGTAGTCGTCGAACGGCGGCACGAGGATGAGGCCGCGCTCGGCCGCGAGTTTTTTCCCGATCGCGACGCGGTCTTCTTTCTGGCGATCGTAGAGAACGACCTCCGCGCCGTAGCCCGTCGTGTTCGCGATCTTGAGCGCGGGCGCGTCCGCCGGCATGACGATGACGGCGCTCGTACCGACGTCGCGGGCGGCGGCCGCCACGGCCTGCGCGTGGTTGCCGGAGGAGAACGCGACGACGCCGCGTTTGCGTTCGTCGCCGGTCAGGAGCGACAGGCGGCTCATCGCGCCGCGGAACTTGAACGAGCCGGTGCGCTGCAGGACTTCGGCTTTGGCGAAGATGCGCCCGCCGGTTGCGGCAGAGGCGGCGCGGGCTTCGATCAAGGGCGTGCGGGCAGCGCGGCCCTTCAGTCGCCCTGCCGCCGCTTCGATGTCGGCGAGGGTGAGGCTCACGCCGCTTCGGGCTTGATGCCCTGATCTTCCAGGAAGGGGCGGAGTTCGCCGTTCTCGAACATCTCCTTCACGATGTCGCAGCCGCCGACGAATTCGCCCTTGACGTAAAGCTGCGGGATCGTGGGCCAGTTCGAGAAGTCCTTGATGCCCTGGCGTATCTCGGCGTCGGCGAGGACGTTCACGCCTTTGTACTTCACGCCGACATGGTCGAGGATGTGCACGACCGTCGCCGAGAAGCCGCATTGCGGCATGGCGGGGGTGCCCTTCATGAAGAGCACAATGTCGTTCGATTGGATGTCGGCTTTGATGCGGTCGGCAACGGACATGGGACGCGAATTCCTTTTGACCGCACCAGAAATAGGGGCGGGGTTTCGGGTCGTCAAGAATTCGGCCTGGCCCCTCGCAAGGGTGTCGCGAATCGGCGTTAATCTGGCGGTTGCGGGGTGGTGAGTCGCAACCTTCGATCCGGGAGTTTTCAGCGTCATGTCCGTCACGGCCGAATTCAAGAAGGTCTATCCGAACCTCGATCCCGACGAGGCGATCGTGGGCGAGGACGGGCCGTACCCGTTCTGCGGCGGGGAGCTCACCGAGGTCTGGTTCGAAGAAGGCGACGAGTACAACACCTGCTTCTTCCTGAGCCACCCGAAACACGGGACGAAGGTGCTGCGCGATTTCGAACAGCTTTGCGAATTCGTCAGCGGGACGATTGGGCGGGCTTA
>CAZLRW010000006.1:0-1911 GCA_964561925.1 uncultured Flavobacteriaceae bacterium | reverse complement strand
TGCAGGGCGAGGGCGTGGAGTTCGCCGCCCATGCGGCCTTTCAGGGCGGCGTAGACCATTTGGTGTTGCTGGATGCGGGTCTTGCCTTTGAAGGCGGCTGAAACGACTTCAGCGGCGTAGTGGTCGCCGTCGCCCGCGAGGTCGCGGATCGTGACCTTTGCGTCGGGCAGCGCTTCTTTGATCAAGCGCTCGATATCGCCGGCATTCATGGGCATGGGCGATAATCTAGGCCGCCGACATGAGTTTGGGTAGCCAGGCTTCGTGTGCTTGGCGGAGGTTTGCCACGAGATGCGCGTCTTCGCCGTCGATCTTCACCATCGCGCCGCCGGTCGTGCCCAGTTTCTGCGTGGGGATGCCGGCGGCTTTGGCTTCGGCGAGGATGCGGTCGGCTTCGGCGACGGGGGTGGCGAGGACGTAGCGGGCTTGGTCTTCGCCGAACCAGAAGGCGGCGCGGCTCTCGGTTTGCGGCGTCGTCAGCGTCGCGCCGATGCGGGAGGCCATGGCCATTTCGGCGATCGCGACGGCCAAGCCGCCGTCGGAGACGTCGTGCACGGTCTTGACGCGGCCCGTGGTGATCAGCCCACGGACGAAATCGCCGTTGCGCTTTTCGGTTTTGAGGTCCACGGGCGGGGGCGGGCCGTCTTCGCGGCCGAGGATTTCGCGCAGGTAGATCGACTGGCCCAGGTGGCCCTTCGTTTCGCCGACGACGAGGATCGTTTCGCCTTCGGCTTTGAAGGGGATCGTCGCGTGTTTCGTCACGTCCTTCATTAGGCCGACGCCGCCGATCGCGGGCGTGGGCAGGATGCCTTGGCCGTTCGTTTCGTTGTAGAGCGAGACGTTGCCGGAGACGACGGGGAAGTCGAGTGCCTTGCACGCATCGCCGATGCCGCGAACCGCGAGCACGAACTGGCCCATGATCTCAGGGCGCTGCGGGTTGCCGAAGTTCAGATTGTCGGTGATCGCGAGCGGCACGGCGCCGACCGCCGTGATGTTGCGCCAGGTTTCGGCGACGGCTTGCATGCCGCCGGTGTGCGGGTCGGCGTGGACATAGCGCGGCGTCACGTCGGTCGTGAGTGCCACGGCCTTGTTCGTCTTGTGGATGCGCACGATCGCCGCGTCGCCGCCTGGCTTTTGCACCGTGTCGGCCATGACGGTTGAGTCGTATTGCTCGTAGATCCAGCGGCGGCTCGCGAGGTCCGGGGTTGCCACGAGCTTTGCAAGCGCCTCGGTGATCGATTTCGGTTCGGCGATCGCGCCCAGCGCCTTCGGGCGCGCCGGTTCCGTCCACGGGCGTTCATAGAGCGGGGCTTCGTCGGCGAGCGCGGTCACCGGAATGTCGGCGACTGTTTGGCCCTTGAATTTCAGCACCAGGCGCTTCGTGTCGGTCGTGACGCCGATGACGGCGAAGTCGAGCTCCCATTTCTTGAAGATTTTCTCGGCCTCTTTCTCGCGGCCGGGCTTCAAGACCATGAGCATGCGCTCCTGGCTTTCGGAGAGCATCATCTCGTAGGGCGTCATGCCGGTTTCGCGGCAGGGCACCTTGTCGAGATCGAGTTCGATGCCGGAGCCGCCCTTGTCGGCCATCTCGCACGACGAGGAGGTCAGGCCCGCGGCGCCCATGTCCTGGATCGCGACGATCGCGTCCGTCGCCATCAGTTCGAGACAGGCTTCGAGCAGGAGTTTTTCCGTGAACGGATCGCCGACCTGGACGGTCGGGCGTTTTTCTTCCGACGCGTCGTCGAATTCGGCGGAGGCCATGGTCGCGCCGTGGATGCCGTCGCGGCCGGTCTTCGAACCGACATAGACGACCGGGTTGCCCGAACCCTTCGCGGCCGAGAGAAAGATCTTGTTCGTGTTCGCGAGGCCCACGCACATCGCGTTGACCAGGATGTTGCCGTTGTAGGCCTTGTG
>CAZLRW010000005.1:0-81167 GCA_964561925.1 uncultured Flavobacteriaceae bacterium | reverse complement strand
GATCTCTCGCACAAGGGACGCGGCTTCTACGCTTCTCGATTCGCGCAGTCAAGCGCGCAAGAGCATTTTCTTTTCGAGCGCGGCGCGCAGCGCACCGGGAATGGTTGACGGGCCGCGTTCGCCGATCACGACTTGCGTCGTGTCGCAGACGCCGACGCATTTGTCGCCGATGAAGAGGGCGGCGCCGATGTCGAACGAGGTGTTGCCGAAGCGCGTGACGCCGATGCCGACATCGTAGTCGCCGGGATAGTGCGCCTCGGCGAGGTAGCTGATCGAGATGCGGGCGATGACGAAGCGGAACGCCTTGCCGCGCTCCTCGCCGCTCAAACCATGCAGGAACGAGACGCGGCCGTCTTCGTAGAACGCGGCGAGCGCCACGTTGTTCAAGTGGCGCTCTGCGTCCATGTCGGAGAAGCGCGCGATGACGCGGCGGAAATAGGGATATGACGCGCGGGCGAGGCGGAACGGTTCTGGTTTCATGGCGCGTTTTGATGCCGCCTCGGGCGTTTGTCTGTCAACGGCGGCGGGGCTAAGGTCGCCTCATCACAACATTCGAGGAACGGCCCCCATGGACTTTCGTATACCGCAGGAGATCAAAGAGCTGCTCGCCAAGATGGACGCGTTCATCGAGGCCGAGATCAAGCCGCTCGAGAACCAGGACGACAACATCCGGTTCTTCGATCACCGGCGCGAGCATGCGCGCACCGATTGGGATCGGGACGGGCTGCCGCGGCATGAGTGGGAGGCGCTGCTGCGCGAAATGCGCCGGCGGGCGGACAAGGCGGGGTTCCTGCGCCTCGCGCTGCCCAGGGAATATGGGGGACAGAACATCGGCAATCTTGCGATGGCGATCATTCGCGAACATCTGGCGGCGAAGGGGTTGGGCTTACACAACGATCTGCAGAACGAGAGTTCGATCGTCGGCAATTTCCCGCAGGTGTTGATGTTCCGCGACTTCGGCACGCCGAAGCAGAAGGAGGAATTCATCAACGGCATGCTGGCCGGCACGCACCGGCCGGCGTTCGGCTTGACCGAGCCGAAGCACGGGTCGGACGCGACGTGGATGGAGACGCGTGCCGTTCGCGACGGAAACGGCTGGCGCATCACGGGCGAGAAGTTTTGGAACACGGGCGTGCATGTCGCCAGCCACGACATGGTGTTCGCGCGCACGAGCGGGAACGACGGCGATGCGCGCGGGATCACGTGCTTCCTGGTGCCGATGAAGTCTGAAGGCGTGAAGGTCGAGTTCTATTATTGGACGTTCAATATGCCGACGGACCACGCGCATGTGAGGTTCACGAACGTTTGGGTGCCGGACGAGGCAGTGTTCGGGCCGGTGGACAACGGGCTCGTGCTTGCGCGGCATTTCGTGCACGAGAACCGGATTCGTCAGGCGGCGTCGTCGCTCGGCGCCGGCGTTTATTGCCTCAACGAATCCGTTGACTACGCCAAGGCGCGCAAACCGTTCGGCAAGCCGCTGGCCGCGAACCAGGCGATTCAGTTTCCGACCGTCGAACTGATGACGCAGGCGGAGATGCTTCGTTTGCTGATCCAAAAGACCGCGTGGGAGATGGATCAGATGACGGGGCCCGAGATTCAGATCTACCTCTCGGACAAAGTCTCGATGTGTAACTACTGGGCGAACCGCTTCTGCTGCGAGGCGGCGGATTGGGCGATGCAGGTGCACGGCGGCATGGGCTATTCGCGGCACAAGCCGTTCGAGCACATCTATCGCCACCATCGCCGCTATCGCATCACGGAAGGGTCGGAGCAGATCCAGATGCGCAACGTGGCGGGGCACCTCTACGGGTTCTTGGGGAAGAACAAGAAGGCGGAGTAGACGGAAGCCCAGCCTCGCTTCGTCCCCCTCCACCGCTAAAGCGGTCCCCCTCCCCCGCTAAAGCGGGGGAGGACAAGCGTGGCTCAGGTGTGGCCCATCACGCGTTTGGGTTTGTAGGGTTCTTCGAGCGTTTTCATGTCTTCGGCGTCGAGTTTGAGGCTCAGCGCGGCGACGGCGTCGTCGAGGTGGGTTGGTTTTGACGCGCCGATGATCGGGGCGGTGATGCCGGGTTTGGCGAGGACCCAGGCGAGCGCGACTTGCGCCATCGGCTTGACGTGTTTCTTCGCGACGGCGGCCACCCGTTCGACGATCTCGAAGTCCTGATCGCGGTAGTAGAGCATGTGGGCGAACTCGTCGCTGCCGGCGCGCGAGGTTTCGGCGTTCGCGGCGCCCTGCTTCTTCGGGTTGTCGCCCGTCTTGCGCGAGCCGGTGAGGAAGCCGCGGGCGAGCGGGCTCCACGGGATGACGCCGACGCCTTCCGACTGGCAGAGCGCAATCATCTCGCGCTCCTCCTCGCGGTAGACGAGATTGTAGTGCGGCTGCATGGAGACGAATTGGGCCAGGCCGTTCGCGCGTTGCAGGCCGAGCATCTTCATGAACTGCCACGCGTGCATCGAAGAGGCGCCGATGTAGAGCGCCTTGCCCGCCTTCACGACGTCGCTCAACGCCTCGATCGTTTCTTCGATCGGCGTTTCGTAGTCGAAGCGGTGGATTTGGTAGAGATCGACGTAGTCCGTGCCGAGCCGTTTCAGGCTGGCGTCGATTGCTTCCATGATGTGCTTGCGCGAGAGGCCGCGGTCATTCGGGCCCTTGCCCATGGGGTTGTAGACCTTGGTCGCGATGACGACCTGGTCGCGTTTGGCCATCTCCTTCAGCGCGCGGCCGGTGACCTCTTCGCTCGCGCCCAGCGAATACATGTCGGCCGTGTCGAAGAAGTTGATGCCGAGGTCGAGCGCCTGTTTGAAGAACGGGCGGGAGGCCGCTTCGTCCAGCACCCATTCGCGCCACTTCGGCGTGCCGTAGGTCATGCAGCCGAGGCAGAGGCGCGACACCTTCAAACCCGTACGGCCCAAACGGATATACTCCATGGAATTCTCCTCGCGTTTGGTCAATCTTCGCGCACGGCCGAACCGGTTGCGAGCAGATTCTTATGGCGAAATCCTGGAGCGAGAAGTTGCACGGCGCGAAGCCGGCCCATGTCTCGACAATGACGACGGCGATGTGGGGTTTGGCGAAGGGCGACAAGATCTTCATCGCCACACCCATCCTGGTGCGCGACTACATGAAGAAGATCCGCAAGGGGTCGTCGCGGACGATTGAAGAGATGCGCAACGAATTCGCGAAGGCGCACAAGGCCGACGCGACGTGCCCGATGACGTCGAGCATCTTCGCGCGGATCGCCGCGGAGGCCGCGCTCGAGGAGATGGAAGACGGCAATCCCGTCGAGAAGATCACGCCGTTCTGGCGCTTGATCGACGCGAAGAGCCCGATTGCGAAGAAGCTCTCCTGCGGGGCGGCGTTCATCGCGAAGATGCGGCGTGCGGAAGGGATCGCGTAGGACCCTTCATGCACGTCACGGGCTACACGGATGGGCATGCGTTCTGGCACGAGGTGGCCGCGCCGCTGTGCACGAATCCCGTGCGCAACAACGTGTTCATCGGCGTCGCCAACCGCATCCGCAAGGATCTGCGCAAGGATTTGTTCCGCGCCGGCGTGTTCGACGGCAGCGATCTTGTGCTGGGCGCGCTGCGCACGCCGCCGTTCCGGTTGAACCTTGCGCATGACGGGCGCGGGGAGACGGGCATCGCCGCGCTCGTGCGCCATCTGATCGACGCGGAGGTCGCGATCCCCGGCGTGGTCGGCGAGGAGGCACTGGCACAGGCCTTCGCCGCGCGCTGGTCGGCGGCGACCGGCCAGACTCCATCGGCGCGACCACGCCACGGCTTGATGCAGAACCTCTATGAAGTGACGCAGATCGTTCCGCCGCCGGGCGTTCAAGGCGCGATGCGCAATGCGCGGGCGGAAGAGCGCGACTTGATACTGCGGTGGGAGGCGGCGTTTGCGGTCGACGCCGGTCTGCCCGAAGCCGAGCGCGAGATCGACTACATCACGCGTTTCGTCGATGAGGGTCTTGCCGACCGCTCGTTCTTTGTTTGGGAAGCGGGCGGCGCGCCGGTCGCGACGGCGCGGCTTCGGCCTATCGCAGGGCTCGGCGCGCGGGTTTCGGGTGTCTATACGCCCGACGATCAGCGCGGGCGCGGTTACGCTTCGGCGCTGACCGCGGCGTTGTCGGCGCGCGTGCTGGCGCACGGCCAGTGGTGCTGTCTGTTCGCGGACGCCGACAACGCGCTCACGAACCGGATTTATCAGCGCATCGGCTATCGGAAGGTTGCGACGTTCGCCGACATCCTGTTTTGTGAGATTTAGCACAAGCACGGAACGAGTCGCGGCCATGCATCGGTTTTTGAACCAGGACCTCATCGGCGTGCCGGGCGGCCGCGCGAAACTTGCGACGCCTGCGCTGGTGCTCGATCTCAAGGCGTTCGAGCGTAACGTCGCGGCGATGCGGGATCACTGCGCGCGCGTGGGTCTGAGCTTGCGCGCGCACGCGAAGACGCACAAGTCCGTCAAGATTGCGCGTCGGCTGATCGAGGCGGGCGCGGTCGGCCAGTGCTGCGCGAAATTGGGTGAGGCGGAAGCATTGGCCGAGGGCGGGATCGAAGGTTTGCTCGTGACGTCGCCGGTCGTGACCGAACAGGCGTTCGCCCGCGTCGGCAAGCTGAACGCTGGGGCTGGCGACTTTATGATCGTGGCCGACAGTGTAACCGTCGTCGACGGCTACGCGGCGGCGGCGCGCACGTCCGGCAAGCCGCTCAAGGTTCTGGTCGACGTCGACATCGGGTTGCATCGCACGGGCATCCGCCCGGGCGAGCCCGCGCTCGAACTTGCGAAGCGCATCGCGGCGTCACCCGATCTGACGTTCATGGGGCTGCAGGGCTATGCGGGGCAGCTGCAGCATGTGGCGGAGTTCGGCGACCGGCGCACGCAATCGCTCGCGGCGTTGAAGCTTCTGGGCGACACGCGCGACATGATCGTCGCGGCGAGTATCCCCTGCCCCATCGTGTCCGGCGGCGGCACGGGCACCTACAACATCGACGCCGACGCGCGGGTGTTCACGGAGCTTCAGGCCGGGTCCTATATCTTCATGGACAAACAGTATTGCGAGGTTCGGATCGCGAACGGCGCGCCGATGCCGTTCGAGACGGCGCTCTTCGTGCAGACGACCGTGATCAGCGCGAACATGCCGGGGCTCGCCACCACGGACGCGGGGCTGAAGTCGTTCGCGACGGAGGCGGGTTCACCCGTGATCCATGCGGGCGCACCGGAGGGCGCGAACTATTTCTTCTTCGGCGATGAACAGGGCGGCGTTCTTCTCGGTGGCGCGGACAAGCAGCTGGAGCTCGGCGCCACCGTGCTCTGTACCGCGCCCCATTGCGACCCGACAGTCAATCTCTACGACGCCTATCACGTGGTCGACGGCGACACGCTCGTCGATATTTGGCCGGTCGACGCACGCGGGCGGTCGGCCTGAGCACGATTTCTGAACCGGCTGTTCATCCGCGGTTCATCGAAAAAATCGCAGATTTCCGTGGGATCTTGGGGGACTTGGGAGGATTGATCAGATGAAAGCACTCGCTGCGTTTGCTTTCGGCCTCGTTGCTCTCGTCGCGTCCAGCTTCGCGACGGCCAGCACCGCGAAGGCCGACAGCTTCGGCTTCTATGTCGGATCGGACGGATTCGGCATTCAAGTCAGCAACTACGGACACGGCTATCACGGCGGCTATGGCGGTTACTACGGCGGTGGCGGATGCTGGGATCCGTACTACGGCCGCTATGTGTCGTGCGGATACGCGCACTATCCGCAATACGGCGGCCACTATGGCTGGCACAAGCCGCGCTGGCACAAACGGCATTGGCGGCGCCATCACGCTTGGCGCGGCCATCACGACTGGCGGGGACACCATCGCTGGCGTGATCATCGTTGGCGCGATCATGGCTGGCGGGGTCATCACCGCGGCTGGCGCGGACATGACGGCTGGCGCGGGCATCATGGTTGGCGCGGACATCACGGCCGCCATGGGCATCACGGCCGGCACGGCCATCATGGACGCGGACACGGTCGCGGGCACCACTGAGACTTTGTCGATTGGCTTGACTGAATTGGCCGGCCTTCGTGGCCGGCCTTTTTTTAGTCGCGCTGCTGATAGGCCTTGAGACCGACGATTTCGTTGTAAGCCTGGAACGTCACGCGATCGACGCCGGGATCTGATTTGCCCGACTTCAGGAGACCCGCATAGACGCGCTCGGCCGTGCGGGCGGCGGCGAGAAGGCTTGAGATCGGGAACAGGATGAGGCGGTAGCCGAGTGCGCCGAGCGCTTCCACGGGGAGCATCGGCGTCTTGCCGTCTTCGACCATGTTCGCGACCTGCGGCACGCCCTTGAAACGGTCGGCGACGGTGCGCAGTTCGGCTTCGCTTTGCGGTGCTTCGACGAACAGAATGTCGGCTCCCGCGTTCAGATAGGCGTCGGCGCGGCGGAGCGCTTCGTCGAGGCCCAACACGCTGCGCGCGTCGGTGCGAGCGATGATCTGAAAGTCGCTCGACGTGCGCGCGGCGGCGGCGGCGCGGACTTTCTTCGCGCCTTCTTCCAGCGGCACGACTTCCTTGCCGTCCATGTGGCCGCAACGTTTGGGCAGGACCTGGTCTTCAAGTTGGATCGCTCCGGCGCCTGCTTGCTCGTAAGCGCGAACGAGGCGTTCGACATTCGCGGTGCCGCCGTGGCCGTTGTCGCCGTCGGCGATCAAGGGCACGGGCGCCGCAGCAGCAGCGAACGCGCGCACGCGGTCGATCATTTCGGTCGCGCTCACAATGCCGATGTCGGGCACGCCGAGCAGCGATCCCGCGACGCCGAAGCCGGTCATGTAGACGGCCTCAGCCCCGCACCGCGCGGCGATGCGGGCGGTGAGCGCGTCGTAGGCGCCGGGCGCGACCAACGGACCCGCGGCAAGACGTGCTTTCAGTGCGGCGCCGGCGCTCACTCGTCGTCCTTGATGACGTCGGGGACTTTTTCTTCGGCCGGAATCGCGTAGGCGCCGTTCAGCCAGCGCGCAAGGTCGACGTCGGCGCAGCGCTTCGAGCAGAACGGGCGGAAGCGTTCCTCCGTCGGCTTGCGGCAGATCGGGCAGTGGCGCGCGCCGTCGCTCATTGATCGGCCCCGACGTCGAAGTTCGCGCGCGCGAAGGTGGGGCGCGCTTCGAAACGCAACCCCGCCGGCACGTGGCGGCGCATCGCGGCCGTCATGTCGTCGCCCTGCGCTTCGATCCAACGTGTCACTTCGGGCGCCGCGTAGGCTACGAGCTTTACGCCCGGGCGCGCCTTCGCCTCACGTACGACGCGGCGTAAGAGTTCGGCAGCAACGGTTGCGACTGTCCTCAACCGGCCGTGGCCGTGACAGGGTTCGCAGCGTTCGGAGAGAAGCTTCGACAGCGGCTCGCGCACGCGCTTTCTCGTCATCTCGACCAGGCCGAATTCAGACATCGGCAAGATCTGCGTCGGCGTACGGTCACGTGAGACGCTGTCGGCGAGGACGGTCAGGACCTGCGCGATGTTCTCAGGCTCGTTCAGATGGATGAAGTCGATGACGATGAGACCGCCGATGCCGCGCAAGCGAAGCTGCCGGCCGATTTCGGCGGCAGCTTCCAGGTTCGTTTTCAGCGAGGTTTGTTCAAGGCCGGTCGCCTCAGTGTAGCTGCCCGAATTGACGTCGACGGAGGTCAAGGCCTCCGTCGTTTCGAACGTGATCCAGCCGCCGGACGGCAGGCGTACGCGCGGCCCGAGCAGCATCTCGACCTCGCCTTCGACATTGTACATGTCGAAGAGTTCGCCCGGGCCGTTGAACAGTTGGATCTTGTCGAGCGCCTGGGGCATGGCGCGCGTCGCGTAGGCGCGTGCTTGCGCAACGGCCTCTGCGTCGTCGATCAAGATGCGCGTCGTGTCGTCGTCGACGCCGTCGCGCATCGTGCGCTCCACGGGGTCGAGGTCGGCATAGATCGTGGCCGGGACCTTCGCCATGTTGCGTTTGGCCTGGATCGCACGCCATTCGTCTCCGAGGCGCGCGATGTCGGAGGCGATGTCTTCGCGCGAGGCGGAGAGTGCGGCCGTGCGCACGATGTAGCCTGCGCCCGCGGCTGCGCGCGGATCGTTCGCGGCGATGTCGTTCAAGACATCGGTCAGGCGCGTGCGTTCCGCTTCGTCCTCGATGCGGCGCGACAGCGCCACGCCCGATTGGTTCGGCACCAGCACGACCAGGCGGCCCGGGATCGTGACATTCGCAGAGAGGCGCGCGCCCTTGTCGCCGATCGGATCCTTGATCACCTGCACGACGACGGCTTCGCCTTCGCGCACGCATTTCGAAATGCAGGGTTGGTCCATGAAGCTCGGCAGGTCCGACAGGCAGCGCGCCTCGCGCGCGGCGAGGAAGCCCGCCTTTTCGAGACCTAAATCGACGAAGGCCGCCTGCATGCCGGGCAGCACGCGCTGAACGCGGCCGAGCATGATGTTGCCGAGCAGGCGATGGCCGCTGCGCCCGGCACGCACCGCGTCGCCGGGCTGCATCGTTCGTTCGATGAAGAGTTCGCGCAAACGCGCTTCTTCGACGATCGCGACCCGCGTTTCCGAGGGGGCGACGTTGATCAAGACTTCGGACGCCATGCAGGCTCAACCAATGCGATAGTTGCGATTGGCTTGCAGTCTAGCAGGTTCACACCGCGCCGCACGACCTTAACAATTGAAAGGTCTCGGCAAGCGGCAAGCCGACAACATTCGAGTAGGAGCCTGAGATGAATCGCACAAAGACAGCCGCCCTGCCCTGAATGGCATAGCCGCCTGCCTTGCCGCGGCCTTCGCCCAAACGCACGTAGTCGGCGATTTCATTCGTATCGAGGCGGCGAAACGCAACTTTCGTTTCGATCGTCCGAGTGCGGAGCTTTCCTGCCACGTCCACGACAGCGATTGCCGTGATCACCGTGTGGCGGCGGCCTGACAACAATTGCAGGCACTTGGTGACGGCCGCGTCATCTTCTGCCTTGGGGAGAATTCGCCGGCCACAGGCGACGACCGTGTCGGCCGCAAGAATCACAGCGCGATCGTTTTCGCCGAGGCGCTTGCGCGCGGCTTGAGCTTTCTCCTTCGCGATGCGTTCGGCGTGCGCGCGCGGCAGCTCCTTCGCGTGAACGCTTTCGTCGATGTCGGCGGGAACGACGCGCGCGGGCGTGATACCAATTTGGTCGAGCAGCGCGAGGCGTCGTGGGCTGGCACTCGCAAGGATGAGAGGCGGCTTCACCCGAGCGAAGCTACTTGCTGCGATAGACGATGCGGCCCTTGGAGAGATCGTAGGGCGTCATTTCGACGGTGACTTTGTCGCCCGCGAGAACGCGGATGCGGTTCTTGCGCATTTTGCCGGCAGTGTGGGCGATCACGATGTGATCGTTGTCGAGCTTCACGCGGAACGTCGCGTTCGGCAGGAGTTCGACCACCGTACCTTCGAAACTGAGCAGTTCTTCCTTCGCCATTCGATCCTTCGCATGTGAATTTCGGCCGGAGAATGGTCCGGCGGCGTCAAGAAAAGCAAGCGTTTTACGGCTCGGGCGCTGGCCGTGCGGCAAAGCGCTCTTTCAAAAAGCGCAGGATCGTGTCGCGGGCCTGGCGATAGGCTTGCAAACGCTGCTCGCGCGAACCGTCGTAGGCGCTCGGGTCCGGCACTTTCCAGTATTCGACTTCAACCGCCATCGTGCGCGTGAGTTCGAGCGCTTTGTGGCGGGCCTGGGGGCTTAGCGTGATGATGAGATCGAACGACGTGTCGGCCAAGGTCTCGAACGACTTCGGATGAAGATGCGCAAGGTCGATGCCGATTTCGTCCATCACTTCGACCGCGAGCGGATCGAGCACGCCCGCCTTCACGCCGCAGGATTCGACGTACACATGCGTGCCGAAGAGATGCTTCATCAAGGCCGCCGCCATCGGCGAGCGGATCGCGTTCATGGAACACGAGAACAGCACCGCGTCCGGCAGTTCCTCTCCGTTGGGCCCGTGCACCGTCATCGCCGTCAGACCTTGACGTGCAGCGCGCAGATCAGCGTGAAGAGACGCCGCGCCGTGTCGTGATCGACGGCGATCTTTCCGTTCAGGCGTTCGGCGAGAAGCTGCGAGCCTTCGTCGTGCAGACCGCGGCGGCCCATGTCGATCGCCTCGATCTGCGAGGGGGAAGCGGCGCGGATCGCCTGATAGTAGGTCTCGCAGACGACGAAGTAGTCGCGGATTACGCGCTTCAACGGCGTGAGCGACAGCACGTGCGTCGCGTGCGCGGCGCCATCTTCAAGCTGCACTTCAAAGACCAGACGGTTTTCCTGGACGGCGAGCTTCAGCCGGTAGGGGCCGGGCGCGGTCGCATTCGTCGGCGCGAACGAATTTTCTTCAAGCAGGTCGAAGATCGCGATGCGGCGTTCGTGTTCGACGTCGGGGCCGCGCGGCGCGATCGAGCCTTCGTCGAGCACGACGTCGATGAGACGCGTCAAGGGTTTCTCCTCGCTCATCGGTTCAGCCTGATGCGGATCGAGCGCGCGTGGGCGGCGAGGCCCTCGGCGTCGGCGAGCGTTGCGGCGGATTCGCCGAGCGCGCCCAGCGCCTCGCGCGTGCAGCCGAGGAGCGTCGTGCGCTTCATGAAGTCGAGCACCGACAAGCCGGACGAGAAGCGCGCGGCGCGGGCGGTCGGGAGCACGTGGTTCGGACCGCCGACATAGTCGCCGATCGCCTCGGGCGTGTTGGCCCCTAAGAAGATCGCGCCCGCGTGTTTGATGCGCGCGGCGAGCGGCGCCGGGTCGGCGACGCAGAGTTGCACGTGTTCGGCCGCGATACGGTCAGCGAGCGCGGGCGCTTCGTCGAGCGAGCGCACGCGGATGATCGCGCCGTGCGCCTCCCAACTCGCGCGCGCGATCGTTTCGCGGGCAAGCACGGTGAGCTGGCGCTCGACCGCCATGGCGACTGCGCGCGCGAACATCTCGTCGTCGGTGATCAAAATGCTCTGCGCGGTTTCGTCGTGTTCTGCCTGCGCGAGAAGATCGGCCGCGATCCACGCCGGGTCGTTCGCCTTGTCGGCGATGATCAGCACTTCGGAGGGGCCGGCGATCGAATCGATACCGACCTGGCCGAAGACCTGGCGCTTCGCCGCCGCGACGTAGGCGTTGCCGGGGCCGACGATCTTGTCGACGGGCGCGATCGTCGTCGTGCCGTAGGCGAGCGCCGCCACCGCCTGCGCGCCGCCGATGCGATAGATCTCGCTGACGCCGGCGAGGTCGGCCGCGGCCAGCACCAAGGGATTGAGCTTGCCGTCCGGGGCCGGGGTGGCAGCGACGAGGCGCTTCACGCCCGCGATCTTGGCCGGGATTGCGTTCATCAGCACGCTCGACGGATAGGCGGCAAGGCCGCCCGGCACGTAGAGCCCTGCCGCATCGACCGGCGTCCAACGCGCGCCCAGCGTGACGCCGGTTTCGTCCGTGTAGAGATCATCCGCCGGTTTGTGGCGACGGTGGAACGCTTCGATGCGATCGGCCGCGACCTTCAACGCGGCCAGCGCCTCGGCGGGGACCGACGCTTTCGCATCGGCGATTTCGTTCGCGCCGACGCGCAAGGTCGCCGCGGTCAACGCAAAGCGGTCGAAGCGCTTCGTGTAGTCGAAGAGCGCGCCGTCGCCGCGCCGTTTCACCTCGGCAATGATCGTCGCGACCGCCTGCGAGACGTCGGCCTCGGCCCCGCGCGGGCGCGCCAAGAACGCGGCGAAGGCGGAGGCGAAGTCGGGCTTGGACGTGTCGAGGCTTTGCGGCATCGCAGCCATCAACCCAATGGCTCTTCGACGTCGGCGCCGTGGCCGGGGCGGCTCGCCGTCGGCCAGGGCGCGCTGACGTCGGTCAGCCACGCATCGAGGCATTCGACCTCGAGCCGGATCGCGCCACCGCCGGCGAACGTCATCTTCACGACACCCGCGGTTTCATTCTTCGGCTCGAAGGCGAGCGTCAGGAGTTCGGCGATCGCCTCTTTGTTCGAGAGGCGCAGGCCTTGCGTCTGCACGCGCTCGACGCCGTCGAAATGAAGCGCAGCGCGCACGCGGCGATAGCCGGCGCCATCGGCCTTCGCGCCCCCAGCCTTGTCGGCCTCGACGTCCTCCCACATGAAGCGGTTGAACATCACGGCGAAGCGGCGCTTCTGCGGCTGATAGGCCATGTCGCCAACCTGGGCGACGGCGTCCTGAAGGTGGGCGGCGACGACGCTCAAATCCATGGCGTCGACCGCGCGCAGGCGCAGCGCGTCCGTCATGGCATCGTCCTTGTTGCGATGGCGCGCACTCTCTCTCCGCTCCAGTTGGCCGGCGGGGAAAGTGCAGAAAAGCACGGCGTTGTGCAACCGCGAAGCTCACACGCAAAAGGGCGGAGCCTTAAGCCCCGCCCTTGTCTGCTGTGCCGTGCGCGCGGCCTATTTGACGTCGATCGTCGCGCGGCGGTTTTGCGGTTCCTTCACGGCGTCGCCGGTTTGGATCAGCAACTCGCCTTCGCCTTTGCCCGAGGCCGAGATCGCGCCCGCGGGCACGCCTTTGTCCACAAGGCTCTTCTTCGCGGCGTCGGCGCGGCATTCGGAGAGCTGTTGATTCGCGGCAGACGAGCCGACCGAATCCGTGTGACCGACGATCATCACGGAGGCCGAACCGCGCCCGTTCGCCGCTGCCGCGGCCGAGGCCAGAACTTGGTCCGCTTCGCTCGTGATGTTGCACTTGCCGAAGCCGAAGAAGATCGTGAACTGCTGCGGTCCCGCCGGCGGCGGCGGAGGCGGCGGGGGCGGCGGCGGAGGTGGTGGCGGCGGCGCCGCTTCTTCGCGTCCGAAACTGTAGCGCAAGCCCACGCTCAGCGAATGCTTCACCACATCGTCGAGTTCGATCGCGAGCGCGTTCGGCGGCGGCACGCCGAAATCGAACTCGGGTTCGGTGACGACCAGGTAGCGATAGGTCAGCGTGAAGTCGGTTTGCGGGCCGACCGACCATGCGAGACCGGCGATGCCTTGATAGGCGAAGTTCGCATCGTCTTCTTCGATGGGGCCAGCTTCGGCGCTTGCGAAGTCGTAACCTGCACCGACACCAAGCGTGAAATCGAGCGACGGTGAAAGCTCGATGTCGTAGAGCGCGTTCGCCATCAGCGACCATTCGATGACGTTCAGCGCGCCCGCGGTCGTGTCGTTGTCGCGATAGCCGCCTTCGAGTTCGACGCGCCAATTCTGACCGAGGCCGACACCGACGGTCGCCAGAACCGCGAAGCCGCCGTCGAACGCAATCGGACCCGACGTCGTCACAGGCCCGTCGCCGGTGTCGAAGGCGACCACGGCGTCGGTGTCGTCGATCCAGTTCGCGCCGCCTTCAAGACTGATGTACCAACCTGCGTGGTGGGCGGATGCGGGCGCGGCGAGTGCAATCGCGGCTGCTGCGCCGAGCAGCAATGAGCGTGTTGACATGAGCAGACCCCCAAGGTTCGCCCTACGGCGTGCCCGTCGTTACGGGTCTGCGGCCGCTGGGTTTGCCCGGGCATCTTAACTCCAGATTGCGTCGCGAATGATCTGCAACTTGGTTGTGCGCGGCGGATGGGATTCGCTTTGCGGGGGTATTGCCGCGGAGATGCCGTCAATTTGAAACACCAAGAACACCAAGCGGATTGTGGTCATTCGGGGAAATCGGTGCTGCGGCGAGGTTGGTCGTTTCCACACCAAGACGCCAAAGTCGCAAAGAGGTTCAGCCCACTTTGGCGCCGTAGGTGCCGTTCGCTCGATGAAGCTGGCGCTTCGCGCCGAAGAGGAGAGCAATCTCTTGGCGTCTTGGCGTGGAAGCGACTCTGCGCGTCAGCCTTTCACGCGCTTGATGTCGGCGCCGAGGGCGGAGAGTTTTTCTTCGATGCGTTCGAAGCCGCG
Organism: uncultured Flavobacteriaceae bacterium; assembly: GCA_964561925.1. Lineage (GTDB taxonomy): Bacteria > Pseudomonadota > Alphaproteobacteria > Micropepsales > Micropepsaceae > SZUA-430. The sequence continues at coordinate 67,268 of CAZLRW010000005.1, read as the reverse complement.
GTCGAGGTGATAGACGCGGTTGACGATCGTTTCGCCTTCGGCGGCGAGGCCCGCAATGATGAGGCAGGACGACGCGCGCAGATCGGTTGCCATGACCGGCGCGCCGCGCAAACGTTCGACGCCGCGCACGATCGCCGTTTGATGATCGATCGTGATGTCGGCGCCCATGCGCATCAGCTCGGGCGCGTGCATGAAGCGGTTCTCGAAGATCGTCTCCGTGATGTGCGAGACGCCGTTCGCGGTCGCCATCAGCGCCATCAGCTGCGCCTGCATGTCGGTCGGGAAGCCCGGGTAGGGCTCGGTCGTTACGTCGACGCCGGTGTAGTGCGCGCCGTTGCGCGAAACGCGCAAGCCGCGGTTCGTGCGATCCACCTTCACGCCTGCGCCTTCGAGCACGGGGATGACGGCGCCGATCGTGTCGCCGCGCGCGCCGATCAGTTCGACCTCGCCACCGGTCGCCGCCACCGCCATCGCATAGGTGCCGGTTTCAATGCGGTCGGGCAGCACGGTGTGGCTCGCGCCATGCAAACGGTCGACGCCTTCGATCGTGATCGTGCGCGTCTCAAGGCCGTCGATCTTGGCACCCATCGCCTGCAGGCAATGGCCGAGGTCAGTGATCTCAGGCTCCATCGCCGCGTTCTCGAGCACGGTCGTGCCCTTTGCGAGGCAGGCGGCCATCATCAGGTTTTCGGTCGCGCCGACCGAGACGAACGGGAACGCAAAGCGCGCGCCGTGCAAGCCCTTCGGCGCCTTGGCGATGACGTAGCCTTGATCGATCTCGATCTCGGCGCCCATCGCCTCGAGGCCTTTGATGTGCAGATCGACGGGGCGCGTGCCGATGGCGCAGCCGCCGGGCAGCGACACTTTCGCCTCACGACAGCGCGCGACGAGCGGGCCGATGACGAGAAAGCTCGCGCGCATCTTGCGCACGAGATCGTAAGGCGCCTCGGTCGAGGAAATCGTCTTCGCGTGCAGTTTCAGTTCGCGCCCGATCTCGGCTTCCGAGTGGCCGTTGCCGTTCAGCGTGATGCCGACGCCGAGGCCGCCCAAGATCGCTGCGAGCTGCGAGATGTCCGTCAAATGCGGCACGCTGGCCAAGGTCAGCGGCTCGTCGGTCAACAGACTTGCGACCATGAGCGGAAGAGCCGCGTTCTTCGCGCCCGAGATGCGGACTTCGCCGCTCAGACGGCGCCCCCCGCGAATTTGAATTCTGTCCAACGAGGGTCCTTCCCCGAGTGAAGTCCGCAAATCACTTCGCGGATTAGCATAGCGGCGCGCGGTCGCCTCCGCGCGCTCGAAAACAGGGGCCAAGGTCTAGCCCGGCACCCAGGGCCAAACAATGGCGGGAACGCCAGGATTTAGGCCGAATCTTTCCCGGATTCCGGCGGTTTCGAGGCCCTCTCGTCGGCGGCACCGACTTCGGGTTGCGCGGCATGGGCGCGCGCTTGGGCTTTGCGGCGTTTCAAGTTGGCACGCAGTGCGGCGGCCAGGCGGTCGGCCCGGGCCTTGTCGCCGGCAGAACCCGGCACTTGCTTGCGTTCACTCATGCCTCACCTTCGCGTCAGGGCGGTTGGCCCCGCGATCCCTCAGCCTATATCGTCCAAGGCGAGAAGGAGCAATTTCCGTGGCCCTGTTCAGTCTGAAGAAAAAAGCCGTGATGCCGTCGCCGACCGAAGCGCTGCCCGGGCGGAGTGCGGCGATGCGCGTGGCGGAGAAGCATCACGTTTTCGACACGCCTTTGAAGCCGCCGTTTCCGGAGGGGCTCGAGCTTGCGATGTTCGGGCTCGGCTGTTTCTGGGGGGCGGAGCGCAAGTTCTGGCAGCAGGACGGCGTCTATTCGACGTCAGTCGGCTATGCGGCCGGCATGACGCCGAACCCGACCTATGAAGAGGTGTGCTCGGGCATGACCGGGCACAACGAGGTCGTGCGCGTCGTTTTCGATCCGAAGAAGGTTTCCTACGAGCAACTCTTGAAGGTGTTCTGGGAGAACCACGACCCGACGCAAGGCATGCGCCAAGGCAACGATGTGGGGACGCAATACCGTTCCGGCATCTATGTGACGAACGCGGCGCAACGCAAAGCGGCGGAAGCCTCGCGCGATGCGTTCCAAGTGGCGATCGCGAAGGCCGGGTACGGCAAGATCACGACCGAGATCCTGGACGCGCCGACGTTCTATTACGCGGAGACCTATCACCAGCAGTATCTGGCGAAGAACCCGGACGGGTATTGCGGGCTGGGAGGTGTGGGGGTCAGCTGCGATTGGGAAGGGTCTGGCCGCTTGGCCGAGTACCCGATCCAGAAGGCACCGATCTGAGGGACCCGGCGGCGACGTTTGGCCCTCTGTTGCGGGCTTCCCTCCCCGTCCGGCGTGGGATATAGGGACCGGCTCGGATTGAGCTGTTGTAGCGTAGTGGTAGCGCAACGCCTTGGTAAGGCGTAGGTCGTGGGTTCAATTCCCACCAACAGCACCAGCCTTTGAAAGAGCCGCGCGTCGGGAACGATGCGCGGCTCTTTTCACGTGCGCGCGAGCGTCGTCCAGGCGGCGACGGCGAGGGCGATGAGGGCGGCGGCGTCGACGATGGCGACGGTGCGCAGTGGGCCGGCGGGTGCGCCGTAGAGACCGTAGAAGACGAGATAGCTTGCAATGTTGACGCTCGCTGCCAGAAGTGCGGCCGGCCTCGCCGCGGGGGAGGCTGCAGCCCACAGGCAGAGAAGTCCGACCAACGCCAGCAGCACGGCGCGGTGGCGCAGAAGGACGAGCAGTGTCGTGTCCCCGGCCTGAACGCCATAGAGACGCGTGAGCGCTTCCGGCGCGAAGACCGGCGCGACCGGCAAGAGATGGACGACGGCGAGCAGGGCGAAGGCAACAGCGGACCACATGGGCACTATCGGTGCCGGTGCGGGCTCAAGGTCGCAATTACGCCCGAGGTCGTTGCAATGGTCGCGTGTTTTGAGTCGGGAGCGGTTTCGGTAGAGTTAGAGTTACGGCACAGGTTCGGGTCGGGAGCATCATGGCAACGCTCGTTTTCATCTTCGTGGGAATTCTGCTCGGAGCGGCGCTGGTCGGCGCCTTTCTGATGGGGCGCGAGCGCGGGCGGGTGAAGGCGATCGACGATGTCGCGCGCACCATCGGCGGCGGTTTGCTCGAGCGCGACCGCGCGGAGGCAGAGGAACGGCCGCATGCGGAGATGACCGTCGTGGGCGAGACCGAGATCAACGCCGACGGGCACGCGCGACAGGACATCATCGCGAAGCTGCGCATGGGCGAGGACGTCGAACTCGTGCGCGACGGCGGCGAACCCGCAGCGGTGCGCGTGGTGTCGCGGCTGGGCGAGATCGGGCGGCTTAAGCCCGCCGATGCCGAACGGCTTGCACCCTATCTCGACCAAGGCGGGCGGGTCAGCGCTTCGATCGCGCATATCGACGGCGGCACGTCGACGAATACCGCGTTCAACGTGGTGATCAGCGTGGTGGCGCTCGCGTGAGCGTGCGTTAGGCGCGCTTGAGTTCTGCGGGCAGTTTTCCGATCGTTTCGACCCACCCGGCCTCGCGCTCGCGGGCATTCGTGGGGCCGTCGCTGCCGTCGAGCACGGCCATTTGGTCGGTGACTTTCAGCTGCGTGCGCGCGCCGTCGGCGAAGAACTCCACTGACACCATGGACGTCGTCATGCGGGCGCCATCGCTTGCGATCGTCATCGAGAAGCAGATGCGTTTGTCCTCGACGATGTCCTCGTAGCGGCAGTCCTCGCTGTAGCGCGGGCCATCCTTGGGGCCGAACGTCAGGTGCTTGCGGCCGCCCACGCGGAACTCGTGTGCGACGATCCGCGACTCCCAGGTTCCGTCGCCCGGTACGTACCAGCGGGCAAGACGCGATGCGTCGCGCCAAGCGGCGAATACGCGGGCTGGCGATGCGTCGAGCGTTCGCGTCAGGGAAACGGTGTGGTGCGAAATCTGCGGATGGCTCATGGGCGGTCCTTCCTGAAAACGCAGGTCATCGCTTGGCTTTGCGAGACCTGCCTGCCTCCTGATCTTGCTTCAGCATCGCGTCGAGCGCGTCCAACCGCGTCGACCAGAGATGCTCGTGATTCTTGAGCCACGCGGCTGCGGCCTTCAGCGGCTCGGGCGCGATCGTGCAGATGTGCGTGCGGCCTTCGATCTTCCGGCGGACGAGGCCCGCGCGCTCAAGCACGCGCACGTGCTTCGAGGCGCCGGCGAACGTCATGTCGAAGGGCGCCGCAAGCTCACCGATGTTTCTGGCACTCGCAGCGAGGCGCGTGAGCATCGCGCGGCGCGCCGGGTGCGCCAGCGCGTGGAAGACGGCGTCGATGCGCTGTGCGTGATCTGATACCATTTGGTTTAACTACCACGAGCGAACCTGATAGTAAACCACTAGGTTTAGCAAAAGCGCACGATCCCGGAATTCGTGATCGCTTCACTACCTGCCCGGCAGCGCAACTTCAGGCGCAGTGGTTGTGGATATACCGGCCTTCACGGAGCGGTTTTGCGGCCCCCGTGAACGGGTGGTGAATGGGCGCATCGGGCACGGTTCAGGGTGAATATCCGATGTTTCCGGCGTTCCCTCGCCAACCTTGCGGTTTGGCGGGGTTGCTTTTGCCTTGGGCGGCGCCTAATTCAGCCCGCCAAAATCGGCCCCGAGGCGGGCGCGACGACGGAGACTGAGATGAAGACGACCCAAGTTGCTTTGATCGCCGGTGCATTGATCGCGGTTGCGGCCGGTGCCGCGGTTGCCGCGACGCCGCCCGCCCCGCCGCCGGTGCCGACGATCACCGTCTTCGACCAGCCGAACTTCAAGGGCCGTTCGATGACGTTCGATCGTCCGGTGCCGAGCCTCGCCAAGCTGAACTTCAACGACGTGATCATCAGCGTGCAGGTCAAGGGCGGGCGCGACTGGGTGTTGTGCGAGCATCGCAACTTCATGGGCAAGTGCGTGCGCATCGTCGCGAAGGAAAAGAACCTGAAGCGCCTGAAGATCGACGGGCAAGTGTCGTCGCTCTATCACGTGCCGGCCGCTCAACCGAAGAGACGGTAGTCCGCGCCGCCGCGCGTCAGGCGTTGCGCTCCGCCAGGCGGCGGAGGTTGTCTTCGTGTTCCTCACGCTCGAGGCGGTAGAACGCCATCGCGGCCATCATCGCCATCCAGAGCGAGAGAATTATGGGGACATAGTAAGCGCCCAGGTTCCAGAGAACGTCGGGCGCAACATCCGCGGGTTCGGCGCCGGCTTTGAGGCCTGCGAGCGCCAGCACCGCGCTTGCGGCCAAAACGCCGAGGCCCGAGACCATCTTGCGGCTGAACGTGGCGGCGGCGATGAACGTGCCTTCGGAGCGGCGGCCAGTCTTCAGTTCCGCCTGCTCCACCAGGTCGGCCATCATCGAGGCGGCCAGGATCTGGAAGCAGATGATGAAGCCGACGTCGACGACGCCCGCGATGAAGACGAACCAGAACACGAATTGCGCGTTGTCCGGCAGAAGGCCCGCGAGCTTCAACACGACGGGCAGCGGCGAGCCTAAGAACGCGATGAGGCCGATGATCATGGCGCCCCGGCGCTTGCCGATCGTGCGGGTGACGATCGGCGCCATCACCGCACCGATCACGGCGGAGAGGAACACGCCGATTGTCATGATGCCGATCTGCAGCGGCGTGAATCCCCAGAAATAGGTCGCGATGTAGAACGTGAGCGCGGCCGACATGCCGGCTGCGATCGCGCCGAAGACGCCGGCCACGAACAGCGCCAGAAACGAGCGGTTCGAAAGCGTCTCGGCCATCTCCTTGAAGATCATGCCCAGCGTCAGCTTGCGCTTGGGCGGCGGCAGTTTCAGGTGCGGGATGCGCGAATGGGTGCCCGCCGCCGAAATCAGGATCGAGGCGAAGATCAGCACGCCCGCGATCTCGCCGTAGAGCGCGTAGGCGTCGCGATTGAACTGACCGCTGGCGGCGCCCACCGCGAAGGCCGGGAACAGGACCATGAACATCAGGACCGACATCGCGTTGCCGCCGGTCCAGCCGAAATAGAGACGGTAGGAGATGAGCGAGGAGCGTTCGTCGTAGTTGTCGGTGAGTTCGGGGGTGAGCGCGGAACTGGGCGTTTCGTTGAACGTGATGAACGTGCGGATCAGGATCGCGAGGACGAGCAGGTACCAGAACAGCGCCTCGTTCGACCAACCGACGGGCGGCGCCCAGATCAGGTAATACGTCAACGCAACCGGCACGGCGGAGGCGTAGAGGAACGGATGGCGCCTGCCCCACTTCGAATGAAGATTGTCGGACCAGTAGCCGACGATCGGGTCGCTGATCGCGTCGAGGATGAGCGCGACCATGATCGCCAGACCGACGAGCCCCGCGTCGAGGCCGACCACTTGGCTGTAGAACATCAGAAGGAAAAAGCCGAAGCCGTTGTCCTTCACGCCGTAGGCGACGGCGCCGATGCCGTAAGCGAGCTTCGTCGCCAGCGGCAGTCGTGCAATGGGGGGCGCCGGGTTCGGCATTATTTCGCGAGTTTCGCTTTCACGTAGTCGTAGAATTCGAGCGTCTTGCCTGCGTGAGCGAACTTCGCGGCCTTCCAGTCCTGCGCCTGGTTCGGCTCGGTGCCGTAGTACTGCTCGGGCGAATAGTCGGCCAGTTCGGCGTTCGTGGCAAGCACGAAGCGGCCGTTCACAAGCGCGCCGTCTTCGGCCCTTGTGTAGTCGACGAGTTTGATCGGGCGCCAGTTCCAAAAGCCGGCGCCGATCGCGGGCGCCATGCGCGGGAATTGCGGGCCGAACGTGCCGCGCGTGACTTCGCGGTCGGGATTCGAGTCGACATAGTGCACCGTGCCGTCGTCGCCAACTTTGTAGACGTAGACCACGTGGCCCCAAGGGTCATACACGATGCTGCCAGGGCGGATCGCGCCGCGCGCAATCTTCGGCGAATAGAAATCGCTCGCCTGGAAGCCGGTATCGAACGTGTGTTCGATGCGGAACATCGCCGTCGACACCGTTCCGCGCACGTCGAGCAAGAAGCGGGCGGGATCGGTCTGCGGTTGCCACTGCAGCTGCAGACGCGCAACGATCATGTTGCCCGCGCTCGAGAACCTGAAGTCGTCGGTCGGGCCCGCGCGCGACATCACATAGAGCGGATACGAGAACGGCAGACCGTTCTTCCACGCAAAGTAGGCGCGCAGCTGATAGATAAAATCGGCGCAGTCGCCGTCCATGTTCATGTTCGGCGGATCGCTGACGCGATAGGGGTTGGCCGTGCTCTTGAAGCACGCACCCGGATCCTTGCAATCGTGCTCGCCGAATCCCGCAACGAATTCGCCGAAGCGGCGCTCGTCGTTTTCGTCCCAATGGTCCTTGGTGATTTTCCACACAGCAGGTTCGGCGTGCGCAACGGATGCGGCCGCCAATGCCCCTGCGATGATCAAGCGGTACAACATACCTGTCCTTGATTGTCCCCTCGCAATGCAACCACCGATCGTCTTGGGCGGCAAGAGCACAGGCGGCGGCAAATCGGTCGTCCGCGGGTTGGCAGCGGCCGAAGAGTGAGTCAGATTTCGCCCGCCACTGAGGGCATTTAGTCGAGCTTTTTCACCTTTGGGGGGTGTGTCCGATGCTCAAATTGTACGCAGTCTCAGTCGCGTCCGTTCTCGCCGCGGTGCTTTCGGCGAGCGCTTCCGGATATGACTCCAGCAGCCCGCGCCAGTTGACCGCGCAACAAGCGGTCTCCGAGCATGTGGTCACGCTGGTCTCGTCGGCCGTCGTCGGCAAATTCGAGGTTCGAAATGCCGACCGCGGGCTCTCGAAGCGCCTTAAGGTCAGATACGACGGCAGCCGCATCGCAACGATCACATTGCGTCGGGGCGCCGAGAGCTATCACTGCTGCACGACAGAAGGGTGCGAAAAGGTCGAAGAATTGAAGGCGTGCACGGCACTCAAGATTTCGTGCGACGCCGACGCGGTCTGCACCGCGAAGTAGCTCACCGACGGCCTGAATCGAGCCGGCGCGAACGCAAGTTCGCGCCGTCTTCGTTTCCCATGAGGTTGCGCTCCTCACGGACGGCAACTGTCCGGCGTCTTGACCACGGCGTGCCGGATTCGTTCGCGTCAGCGGGGCGCAAAACCGTCATATCTCTACCCGCGCAATCGGGCGCGGCTTGGTGTTAGAGTGGCGGCCGAACGACCGTGACCAGACCACTCAACATTGCCCATCGCGGGGGTGCGGGCTTAAGGCCCGAGAACACGCTCGCCGCTTTCGCCAACGCGCTCGACCTCGGCGTCGACGGATTCGAACTCGACGTGCATGTCGCCAAGGACGGCACGGTCGTCGTGTTTCACGACGATGCGCTCAAGGCCGACATCGTGCGCGACGCGGACGGACGGTGGCTTGAGGCGAGCGGGCCGCTGTTGAAGGATGTCTCCTATGCGCAGCTGCAAACCTACGACATCGGGCGGTTGAAGCCGCAGTCGAAGTACGGGGCGCGCTATCCGGAACAGATGCCCGCCGACGGCGAACGCATCCCGCGGCTTGCGGACGTGATCTGGCTGCTGAAGCGGTCGGGCGGGGCCGAACGGCTTTGGATCGAATTGAAGAGCAACTTCATGGACCGGTCGCGCACGGCCGGGCCCGAAGCGATGGCGGAAGCCGTCATTCGCGTGCTCAAGCGCGAGAAGTTTCTCGACCGTTCGGTGCTTGTCGGATTCGATTGGCCGGCGCTGCTGGCGGCCAAGAAGCTCGCACCCAAGGTCGAGTGCTGGTTCACGACGCTGCCGCAAAGTTGGTTCGGCACGGCGGCACCACCGGCGGAACACGGGCCGCCGCCGAAGGCGGAGCTTGAGCGGCTGCGGGCGCTTGAACAAAACGCGGCGCCGTGGACGGGCGGTTTCGACAGGCCGAAGCACAAGACCGTCGCACGGGCGATCAAGGCCGCCGGCGGCGAGGGCTGGTTCCCCTATTTCGCGGACATCAACCGGGCGACGCTGAGCGAGGCGCGAGACCTCGGGCTGAAAGTGGGCGCGTGGACGGTGAACGAGCCGGCCGACCTCGACCGGCTGAGCGATCTCGGCGTCGACGGGCTGTGCACGGACTATCCCGACCGTTTGGCGCGGATTCTCAAGGCGAACGCGCACCAGGGCTGACGCTCCCGGCCGGACTTGTGACGAGCGTCAAGGATGTTCGAAATTGCGTCGCCCGGCGTTTGCCGCCACAATGCGCATTCCCCTCCGATCGATCCGAGTTTGACAATGATAGTGTTGCGTTTTGCGGTGGCCGCGTCGGCGGCGCTTTCGCTCTCGGCCTGCGCGAGCTGGGGCGTTCTGCCCTCGACTGTGGAGACGACCGAGTCGCCGTTCCAAACCTACAAGAGCGCCGAAGACGCCTACGCCCAGGTCAAGCCGTTCGTGACCACGACGCGCGAACTCAAGGCGCGCGGATTCGATCCCTATTCGACGCCGAACATCCGGGTGCTCAACTACCTCGATCTGGTGCCGCGCTTCCTGCCGCAGCAATCGATGAAGGCGGAGGATCTGGATCCCGCGGTGCAGGGCTGCTTGACCGCGCGGCAAGCTTGCACGGGCTGGCTGGCCGAGCCGTCGGTTTCGTCGAAAGATCGCACGGGCAACGTCGCGCTCGACGTGCTGGGGTTCGAGCGTGAGACGACGTCGACAGGCTGGAAGGCCTCGATGCTGCTGCTCGTGCAGAACGGCGTCGTCGTCTACAAACTCTGGTCCGGCACGCCCACGATCCTGGAAGTGAAAACCGAGAAGAAGCCTTTGGGGCCGCTGCAGGATCTGTCGGGCCCGGCGGCCGCGGCCGTGTCCGGCGCGGTCAAGCCCTGACGGTTCTGCCTCGCGTCGCCGTCGTCGGCGGCGCGGGCACGTTCGGCCGGCATCTCGTCCACGGATTGGCACGCACAGGCTTGTGCCATGTGGTCGTGTGCGGCCGGTCGGCCGCGCGCGCCCAAGAAGCGATCGACGGCATGACGTCGTGGCAGTCGCGCGTGTCGCGCGCGGTGCTCGACCGGGAGAAAGCCGTTGCGGCCGACATCGCGGCGCTGCAGGCGGTGTGCGTCGTCGATGCCGCCGGTCCGTTTCAAGGGCAATCTTATCGCTTCGCGGAGGCCGTCATTGCGGCGGGCGCGCATTACGTCGACCTGGCGGACGCGCGCGACTTCGTTGCCGGATTCGGCGCGCTCGACGCGCAAGCCAAAGCGCGCGGCGTGCTCGCGGTCAGCGGCGCCAGTTCCACGCCCGCGCTCAGTCACGCCGTGCTCGACGAGATCACGCGCGGATGGAAGCGCGTCGACGACATCGACGTCGCGATCTCGCCGGGCGGCCGCGTGGTCTATGGCCTGGCCGTCATCAAGGCGATCTTGAGCTATGTCGGGCGGCCGGTTTCCGTGTTGCGCCACGGACGTTGGATCAACGTGCCGGGGTGGGGTTTGCTCGAGCGGCGGCGGTTCGCCGATCTGGGCGTGCGGCTCGTGTCGCTGGTCGAAACGCCCGATCTCGACCTCCTGCCCCGGCGGTTTCCGACAGTGCGCAACGCCATCTTCCGCGCGGGGCTCGAGCTTTCAATTCTGCACCTCGGGCTTTGGTGCCTGAGCTTTGCGGTGCGTGCGGGCTTCATGCGCACGCTCGCGCCACTCGCCGAGCCGCTCAAAGATGCATCCGCGCTCGTGCGCGGGCTCGCCAGCGACAGCGGCGGCATGGTCGTCGAGGTGACAGGCATTTATGCCGACGGTGCAAGGCTGACCACGACATGGACACTGGTCGCGGAAGGCGGCGACGGGCCCGTCATTCCCACGTTGCCCGCGCTTGCGATCGTCAAGCGGCTGTTGTCGGGCGCTTTGGGCCAAACCGGCGCGACGGCATGCGTCGGCCTGCTCGATTTCGCGGCGATCGAAGCGGAGATGAAGCGGTTTCAGATTCGCACTGCGCGGGACACGCGGATGCTGGAGCGGACGGCGCTGTTTCGCCGCGCGCTCGCCGGCTTCGATTCGATGCCGCCCGCGGTACGCGCCGCGCACGAAGCCGATCCGGCGCGCGACTTTCAAGGCACCGCCGACATCGACGGCGCGGAAACTTGGGTGGGACGGTTGATCGCCAGCCTGTTCGGGTTTCCGCCGACGGCGCGCGGGGTCCCGGCCAACGTGACGATCGAGCGCGCGGGCGACGGCGAAATCTGGATTCGCCGGTTCGGCGGGCATGCGTTCGAGAGTCACCTCAGCGCGGGTGGCGATCGCGACCGGCTCATCGAACGGTTCGGCGCGGTGTCGCTTGAACTCGATGCCCGAGCAGACACGCAAGGATTTTCGCTTTCGGTGCGGCGAGCGTGGCTGGGCAAAGTGCCTTTGCCGCGCTTTGCGACGCCATCGACGCAGGCCTCAGCGGGTGTCGACGAGAACGGCCGTTACCGCTTCGACGTGACGATTTCGATCCCGCTGGCCGGGCGCCTTGCCGCCTATCGCGGGTGGCTGGCCTAAGGGATTCCGATCCACTTGTGGGATTGCACGGACAGGCGCCAGCGCGGATGCGTCATGCAATAGTGTGCGGCGGCGCGCATGTTGTCCTGCGTATGATCGCCCCACATCGCTTGCAGCAGAAAGTGATCGAACGCGAGCGCTTCGTAGCGTTCGGGCTCTGCGCCCGCTTGCGGATAGACGAGCTTCAGTTCGTTTCCCGTGCGTTGAACAAGTTCGGCGCCGGCTTTAGGACTTACGCAAATCCAGTCGATGCCTGCTGGGGCCGCAATCGTGCCGTTCGTTTCGACGGCGATCTCAAAGCCTTTGGCGTGGACGGCGTCGATCAATGTGCCGTCGAGCTGGAGCAACGGCTCGCCGCCGGTGAACACGACATAGGGCTTGCCGGCGCCGCCGCCGCGCCATGCGCCGACGATAGCATCGGCGAGCGCCGCCGCCGTTTCGAACTTGCCGCCGCCCTGTCCGTCCGTGCCCACGAACTCGGTATCGCAGAAGCGGCAGACGGCGGACGCACGATCTTCTTCGCGGCCCGACCACAGATTGCATCCGGCAAAGCGGCAGAAGACGGCGGCGCGTCCGGCGCGCATGCCTTCGCCTTGCAGCGTGTAGAAGATTTCCTTGACCGCGTACGTCATTTTCGCGCGGCGTCGTAGCGTGCCCAGCCGTTGGCGCGCAACTCGCACGCCGGACAGGCGGCACAGCCGTAGCCCCAGGCATGGCGCGCCGCACGATCGCCGCGGTAGCAGGAGTGCGTTTCCTCGACGATCAGGTCGACGAGCGGCGCGCCGCCGAGTTCGTGCGCGAGCGCCCAGGTCGCCGCCTTGTCGCGCCACATCAGCGGCGTGTCGACGACGAAGCGGGCGTCGAGGCCAAGGTTTAGCGCAACCTGCAAGCTCTTCAGCGTATCGTCGCGGCAATCGGGATAGCCGGAGTAGTCCGTCTCGCACATGCCGCCGACGAGGTGCTTGATGCCGCGCCGGTACGCGAGGGCCGCGGCTGCGGTGAAGAAGAAGATGTTGCGGCCGGGCACGAACGTGGTCGGCAGTCCGTTCTTGCCCATCGCGATTTCGACGTCGCCGGTGAGAGCGGTCCGGCCCAGTGCCTTGATCACAGATAGATCGACGACGTGGTCTTCGCCGAGGCGCGCGCCCCAGTGGGGGAATCGGGCGCGCAAGGCGGAGACGAATCGCGTGCGGACGTCGAGTTCCACCACGTGGCGCTGACCGTAGGAAAAGCCGACGGTTTCGACGGAGTCGAAGCGTGCGAGGGCCCAGACGAGGCAAGTTGCCGAATCTTGCCCGCCGGAAAACAAAACCAGCGCTTTGTTTCGTTCGCTCACGCGTCATGTCCTTCGCGGCCCGACGGGCCGCACATTGGGGGGATGCACCGCACGGCGCAATGGGTTACACACGGCCAACAGCCATACGTTTCACGAGGTTAACCGTGACGGCCATCGCGATCAGCGGCACAGGCCTCTACACGCCGCCCCATTCGATCAGCAACGAAGAGCTGGTCCAAGCCTTCAACGCCTATGTCAGAAAGTCCAACGCAGAGAACGCGACCGCGATTGCCGCCGGCAAGATGCAGCCGCTGCAAGAATCCAGCGTCGACTTCGTCCTCAAGGCCTCCGGCATCAAGAGCCGCTTCGTGGTCGAGAAGGAGCACATCCTCGATCCGGATGTGATGTGTCCGCGCATCCCCGAGCGACCGAACGAGCAGCTTTCCATCCTTGCCGAGATGGCGGTCACCGCCGCGAAGGAAGCGCTGGCGCGCGCCGGACGTTCGGCAAGCGAGATCGACTGCGTTCTCGTCGCTTGTTCGAACCTGCAGCGGGCCTATCCCGCCATCGCCATCGAAGTGCAAAACGCGCTCGGCTGCGAAGGCTTCGCCTTCGACATGAACGTCGCCTGCTCTTCGGCGACGTTCGGCCTGCAGGCGGCGGCGGACATGATCCGCGCAGGGAACGCAAAGGCGGCGCTGGTCGTCAATCCGGAAATCTGCTCCGGCCATTTGAACTTCCGCGACCGGGACAGTCACTTCATCTTCGGCGACGTGGCGACCGCGCTCGTCGTCGAACCGGCGGCAAAGGCGCGCGGAAAACATGTTTGGGAGATTTTGGGCACGCGGCTCAAGACCCAATTCTCGAACAACATCCGCAACAATTTCGGCTTCTTGAACCGGGCGGCGCCCGAGGGTGTCGGCAAAGCCGACAAGCTGTTCGTGCAGGAAGGCCGGAAGGTCTTCAAGGAAGTCGTGCCGATGGTGGCCGAGCTCATCGTCGCTCACCTGGCCGACGAGAAGATCGCGCCCGCGAGCTTGAAGCGGCTGTGGCTGCATCAAGCCAACATCAACATGAACGACTTCATCGCCCGCAAAGTGCTGGGGCGCGATCCACTGCCGGGCGAATCGCCGGTCATTCTCGACACCTATGCCAACACCAGTTCGGCGGGATCGATCATCGCGTTTCACAAATACAGCGACGACCTGCGCGCGGGCGATCACGGCGTCATTTGCTCGTTCGGCGCAGGATACTCGGCCGGCAGCGTCATCGTGCGCAAAGCGAACTGAACGATCACGTTCGCTGCATCGCGCAACGGTCGCAATGCATCGACATTGTGCGAAAACGCACGCACCTTTGCGCGCACTTGTTCCACTGCGTGATCGGCGCCCGCGCGCGTGCCGCAGGACTCGCGAAATCGGGACTGCGCGCAGCGGGGGAAATCGGTTAAAACGAGCGGAACCTCACAAGAACGAACGCCGATCACTTTCGTTCGACTGCCGAGCGCGCTTTCTTTTTCTTTGCCGTCACCGGCTCTGCACCAACGCGACCATTCCCGCTTCACTTGATTCGGAGACACAGTGGCCGCGTCAGCTCTTTGTCATGGCGCGATCACGTTTGGTTCCACCCGGTCACTCGCCGTTTGCGGGGTTCGCTGCTGCAAAAATTCGCGGTACGCGAAAATATCCGGGCTCAGACCGGCCGGACGCTCACGATTTTGAACGTGCGCAACACGCCGTCGTGTTCTGTGATCGAGAGGTATTCGCCGGCCTTCACGGTGTGCCGGTCGAGTTTGAACAGCGGCTCGTCGTCGTCCGTGTCGTGCGCGTCGTAGTCGAAGTGCCAGCCGCGGCCGACGTCGATCAGAAGTCCTTTCTCGTCGTCTTCACCGGCCGTGAAGCGGCGCACTGTGCATCTCGCCTTGTTCTTCTTCCACTCGTCCGAGCTCAGGTGACCGGCGGCGTCGAGCGGCGCGACGAATTCGTAGCCGTGACGCGCGCTGCCGTTCGGGAATTCCTTCGAGCGCGCGAGTTCGAGGCGGACGTGAAACAACGGCATGTCGTGCTCCTCAATGTGCCATGAAGACCGGCATCGTGACGCTGGCAAAGATATGGCGCGTCACGCCGCCAAGCACCATCTCGCGCAAACGGCTATGGCCGTAGCCGCCGATGACGAGCAGACCCGCGCCTGCGCGCTGCGCCGCGTCGACCAGCGTCGAGGCGGTGCCCTGGCTGCCCGGATTGATGCCGTGCTCGACCGCGCTCAAACCGTGCAGCCGCAGATAGTCGCGCAGGCGGTCCATCTGCACCGTGTCGATCGGGCCTGCGGTCACGTTCAAGATCTCGACCGCCTCCGCGCGCGCCAGCATCGGGATCGCAGCCGAGATCGCATGCGCGGCCGCGGCCCCGCCGTCCCAACCGATCGCGACCTTCGTGCCGACGATCTTGGCCGCGCGGTGCGGGACGAGCAGCAACGGTTTGCGGCCGTTCAACAGCGCCGATTCGATCGTCGCGCGGGCGGTCGCGTCCTTGGATTCGGCGGGGGTGTCGAAAACGACGAGATCGGAGAGGCGCGCCTCCTCAGCCAGGACTTCCTCTGCAAGTCCTTCGCGAACGTGAAACGATGCGCCGAGACCCGCCTGCGCCGGTTGATGCACGGAGGCGCCGGCCGTCTTGGCGGCCTTGTCCAGCGCGGCGCGCGCCGATGCCGCGGAGCGGTTCGAGGCGTCGCGTGAGGCGTCCATGATCTCCTGGATCACGCCGGCCGAGATGCCCTCGCCCAGGTACGGCAGAACTTCGCTGGGATCGGGGCGCACATAAACGGCCGAGACGTGGCTGGCGTAGGCTTTGGCGATATCGAAGGCGGCGCTCAGAACATGTGCGTCGCGTTCGCCGCCCGTCAGCGGAACCAAGATTTTGCGGTAGGCCATGTGGCGCTCCCTTTCGTGGACCTTGGGCGAAAGTAGCCCTTCAAGACTACGCTCTCCTTGACTTGAATCAAGCACTTGGGGTCATCCTCGCCGCTTCCTTAAGGTTGCGGCTTCGGGTCGGCGATGGCGAAAGTCCAAAGAGCGGTGCAAACGCGCGCCTGGCAGCGCATGCTGTCGGGACGAAGGCTCGACCTGCTCGACCCGTCGCCGTTCGACGTCGAGATCGAAGACATCGCGCACGGGCTTGCGCGTGTCGCGCGCTGGAACGGGCAGACGTTCGGCGACCACGCCTTCTCAGTCGCGCAGCATTGCATGCTGGTCGAAGACTTGACGGCGCAGCTGAAGCCCGGAATCGCGCATCGCTGGCGGCTGGCGGCGTTGCTGCACGACGCGCCGGAGTACGTGGTCGGCGACCTGATCAGTCCGTTCAAGGCGGCGGTCGGGCTCGACTACAAGGTGCTCGAGAACAAGCTGCTTGCGGCCATTCATGTGCGCTTCGGCCTGCCCGCGCATCTTCCCGAGGAAATGACCGCGCTGATCAAGCGGGCCGACAAGGCGGCCGCGTTCTTCGAGGCGACGCAGCTCGCAGGATTTGCGCCTGAGGAGGCGCTCACGTTTTTCGGTTCGCCGCGCGGCGTGACACAAGCCAAACTCCAACCCCTGCCGACAGCAGAGGCCCAGAAGCGCTTCGTCGAGCGGTTCAGGGCGCTGTTGCCGAGCACCCAAGCCCGGTGAAGCGCGCATGCCCGCGATCTATGTTTGCCCGAAAAGCAAAGTGCCCGATGCGGTCGCACGGTTGCGCCCGTCGCATCTGATCACGCTGCTCGATCCGGCGGACGACATGCCGACGCCGGAGCCGCTGCCCGGCCACCGACATCTCAGGCTCGGTCTGCACGACATCGCAACGGCGCGTCCGGAATACACGGCGCCCGACGAGCAGCACGTGCGCGAGTTGATCGCCTTCGCCGGCAGTTGGGATCGCACAAGTCCGATTCTCGTGCATTGCTGGGCGGGCATCAGCCGGTCGACCGCGTCCGCGTTCACGATCGCGTGCATGTTCAGCGATCCGGGAACCGAGCGCGAGATCGCGTTGCGGCTTCGGTCGGCTGCGGCGCACGCGCAACCGAACCCGCGGATCGTCGCGTTCGCCGATGCGTTGCTCGGCCGCGACGGCCGCATGATGGACGCGCTGGATGCGATGGGGCCGGCGCGCGTGGTGTTCGAGGGCCACCTCTTTCAGCTCTCGCTCAAGGCATGAAGCCGCAGCGCACCGCACACCAGGTGGCCGACGCCCGGAACGCGGTCATCATCGGGCTGAACGCCTGCATCGTGACGGTCGCACAAGAGACGCCGCGCGTGTTGGTGCTCAAGCGCGACAGCAACGCTTCGGACGGCCTGCCGTTCGGTCCGTTCGAACCGGAGCATCACCGCACGCTTGAGATCGGTCTTCGCAACCTGGTGCAGGCGCAGGCGCAGGTTTCGCTCGGTTATGTGGAACAGCTCTACACGTTCGGCGATCGCGGGCGGCACGAGCTGGCGCCCGGCGAAGGGCCGCGCGTCGTGTCCGTCGGCTATTTGGCCTTGACGCGGGAGGCCGCCGACAGCGGCGGCCGGTGGCGCAACATCTACGATTTCTTCCCATGGGAGGATTGGCGCCAAGAGCGGCCGGCGATCATCGACGAAGTTATCCGTCCGCATCTCGAAACCTGGGCGGCCTTTGCCGACACGGCGGCGCGCCAAGGGCGCGCGCGGCTCTGCTTCGGCTTCGACGGTTTGCATTGGGACGAAGAGAAAGTGTTGGAGCGCTACGAACTCATGTATGAGGCGGGGCTCGTGAGTGAAGCGCGGCGCGACGGGCGGACCTTGCCGCCCTCGGCGCCCGCGGCATCCGCACAAGCCCGGTTCGGCGAGGCGATGTCGTTCGACCATCGGCGTATTCTCGCGACCGGCATGGGACGTTTGCGGGGCAAGCTCAAATACCGGCCGATCGTGTTCGAACTCATGGATGCAACGTTCACGCTGCTCGACCTGCAGCGCACGGTCGAAGCGATTTCAGGTATTCGCCTGCACAAACAGAATTTCCGCCGGCTCGTCGAAACGTCGGGCTTGGTCGAGCGGACCGGCAAACGCACGTCGAAGGCGGGCGGCCGTCCCGCCGAAGAATTCCGCTTCCGCCGCGAAGTTTTGCGCGAAAGACCTGCCCCAGGCGTCAGGGTTCCGCCACGCCGCACGGCGCGTCTCTAACTTGCGCAGCACCCGATTTTTACCGCTCGCCTCGTATCCTTAGGCGTGACACCGCGCTTCTATTCGTGAACGGAATCCTAATATGCGGATCGACCGCCCGCGCCTGTGGGCGCTTGCCGGCCTTTGGCCAAACCTCCGCGATGCGCCGATCGCCTGGGCGGTGCTCGCGGTTACGCTCGCGCTCTCGGTTCTTGGTTGGTGGACGGTCGATCGACTCGTCTCGGAACGCGTAGCCGAACGATTTCGCGCCGAGACGCAGCGTCTGACCGCCACCGTCTCCGATCGCATGCAGAAGCAAGAGCAAGCGCTCGCCGGCGCAAAAGGCTTGTTCGCCGCCTCGAGCGAAGTTTCGCGCGCAGAATGGAAGGCCTATGTCGACGCGTTGAATCTTGCCGAGCGGTATCCAGGCCTCTTGGGCTTGGGCTACAGCGTCCTGATCCGTCCCGACACTCTCGACCAGCACACAAAGAACGTGATGGCCGAAGGCTTTCCCTCCTATGCCGTTCGCCCCGACGGACCGCGCGACGTCTACACGTCGATCGTCTTCCTGGAACCGTTTGTCGGCCGCAACCTGCGTGCGTTCGGTTACGACATGTTTTCCGAACCGACGCGGCGCGCCGCGATGGAACGCGCCCGCGACACAGGCCGCCCGGCAGCCTCGGGGACCGTCACCTTGGTCCAAGAGACGAACAAGGACGTGCAGCAAGGGTTTCTTCTCTATCTGCCGATCTACCGCAACGGCGCATCGATCGAGACCGTCGCACAACGGCGCGCGGCCCATCTGGGATTCGTTTACAGTCCCTTCCGCGCCGACGATTTGATGGCGGGCATCTTGGGCAAGGGGCCCGAGAACGTGGATCTCCACATCAGCGACGCCGGCGCACTGCTCTACGACAGCAACCGCGGCCAGAGCGATCGTCACCGCAATCAAGCCAATCCGTTGATCGCAACCACCCATCTTGTGGTCGGTGGCCGCGTTTGGGCGCTGTCGTTTGCCGCGAAACCGGAGTTCGTCGCTGCAAGCGAAAGCAACGAGGCGTGGATCGCGGCAGGGGCCGGCGCAGCGATCGGCATTCTGTTGTTCATCGTGGTGGGCGCGCTGTCGACGCAACACAGGCGCGCCGAGGCGCTGGTGAGCGAGCGAACGAAGGAACTCGAAGCGGCATACATGAAGCTCGAGCAAAGCGACGCGCGATCTCGCGCATTGGTCGAGCTGTCGTCGGACTGGTGGTGGGAAACGAACGCGGACTGCGTCATCGAGCGCATTACCGCAGGCAACGAGGTGACTGCACCCGTCGACAAGAGCGGCTTCGTTGGTCTGCGCCTTGCCACGACCAAGGGACCGGGCACGTCCGAAGCCGACTGGACCGCGCACGTCGACAAGGTCTCCGCCCGCAAGCCCTTCCGCCAGCATACCTTCAGAATCCGCGGTCGCGACGGCTTCACGCGCACGCTGAGTTCGTCGGCCAAGCCAATCTTCTCCGAAGACGGTGCGTTCACCGGTTACATCGGCGCGACGCGCGACGTGACGTTGGAAGTCAACACGCGCACGGCGATCAACGACGTCAAGAGACGCATCGTACAGGCGATGGACATCGCACCGTCGGGCATTTCCATCGTCGATGCCGACGGCCGCCTCGTGGAATCGAACAGCGCGTCGCGCGACGCGCGCACGCGCAACGGCCAGTACACCGAGATCGGCAAGCAGTACGCCGAAATCCTGCATGACGCGATTGTCAGGGGCGGCGCAGAGATTTCGGACGATCCCAATGTGCCGACGGGCGCAAGTCTCTACAACAGGTTGCGCGAATGTGGACCGCCGTTCGAATGCCGCCTCGGCAACCACTGGTACCTCGTTCGCTCGGCCCGCCTTGCCGACGACACGCTGGTCGTCGGCTCGTCCGACATCACCGCGCTCAAAGCGCGTGAGCGCGAATTTGCCGAAGCGAAAGCGGCGGCCGAAACCGCAAACCGCTACAAGACGGAGTTCTTGGCGACGATGAGCCACGAGTTGCGCAACCCGTTGACCTCGGTCATGGGCGCGCTGTCGATCATCATCGCAAATCCGGGAGCGGCACTTCCGGAGAAGGTCACGCGCCTGATCGGCGTCGCGTTGGAGAACAGCCGCCGTCTCGTCAAGCTCATCAATGAAGTGCTCGACGTGGAGCGCATCGAGGCGGGCCTCGCGATGCTCAACGTCGCGCCCGTGAAACTCCTCGACGTCGTGCGACCGGCGATCGAGGCGATGAACGGCCTTGGCGCCACGCGCGGCGTGAAGATCTCGCTCGATCCCGATTCGTCGCACGAGACCGTTCGCGGCGATGCGGATCGTTTGCAGCAAGTCGCCATCAACCTTCTGTCGAACGCAATCAAATTCTCGCCCGAAAACGGCGAGGTGACGGTCTCCGTGCGCGGCGTGGGCGCGAAGCTGCGCCTGTCCGTGGCGGATCGCGGCCCTGGGATTCCGGAAGCTTTTCGCGCGCGCATCTTCGAGCGCTTCGCGCAAGCCGAAAGCGCCGCGCCGACGAAGGACGGCAGCGGCCTTGGTCTTGCGATCGCGCGATCGATCGTCGTTCAGCACGGCGGCGCCATTTCGTTCGAAACAGCCGAAGGCCGCGGCACGACGTTCCACGTCGACCTGCCCTTGCCGTTGCCGGAAACCCGTGGAGAGGCCGCATGAGCCGCTATCGCATCATCTACGTCGACGACGAGCCCGACATCCGAGAGATCGCAGCGCTCGCGCTCGAGGTCGACCCCGACTACGACGTAATGACGTGTCACTCCGGCCAAGCTCTGCTCAACGCCGCACCGCAGTGGCGGCCGCATCTCGTTCTCTTGGATTGCGTGATGCCGGGCATCGACGGTCCGGAGACGCTGAAGCGTCTGCGCGAGATCGAGCCCCTTGCCGATACCCCGGTCGCTTTCGTCACGGCGCGAATTCAAGGCCACGAAGTGGCGAAGCTGTTCGCGCTCGGCGCTGCCGGCGTCGTGCCGAAACCGTTCGATGCGATGACGCTTGCGGCGACCGTCAGGCGCTTCCTGCCCGGTTCGCCATGACCAAAGCCGTCCTCGCCGACCGAATCGCCGTTCTGCAAGTTGCGTTTCTCAAAGAACTCGCGGATACAAGATGGGAACTGACCGCCCTGCTCGCCCGAAACCCGACTGGTGAAAATCGAGAGCGTCTTATCGCGCTGACGCACAGCATCGCAGGGCGTGCCGGCACGTTCGGTTTTCCCGAACTCAGCGAGGCCGCCGCCAACGTTCACGATTCGATCGACGCCGACCGCGACACGCGTGTCGCCGCCCGCATTTTGATCAAGGCCGTCGCGATGGTTTTGGATCCGCCGCCGCGCGCATGAGCGACGGATTCAGCCTGCCCGCACCGTCGCAGCACCCCACCCCTTTGTACCGGTGAAGTACTGCCACATTCCCTGCAGACGCCAAACGTTGTTCAGTTGGCGATAGCCGAAGTTTTCGGCGACGGCGGCCAGCGTCAGAACAGCAAGGTCCGACGCGCGCGGAAAGCGCCGCCGCTCGAGCTCCTCAAGCACAAGCGATCCGACGCTCAAGCACACGCCGAACGAAAACGTCACGGCGAGATAGGCGAGCATGAACTGAAAGTCGAGCCAGCCGAAAAGATAGAAAATCGGGATCAGCACATACCCGGCCGCTTCGACGATCGGCCCGACGACATCGACGAGCAGCATCTGGCCAAGGCCCATCCACGATATGCGGCCGTAGCGCGTGTCAACCAGCATGTCCCGGTGCTTGAAGAACGTCTCCAGGGCACCGCGATGCCAGCGCGTGCGTTGGCGCGACAAAACCTGAAGCGTCTCCGGCGCCTCCGTCCAACACACGGGCTCGGGAATGAACTGCACTCGGTAGTCCTTGCCTTGCTCGCGCATCGCGCGGTGAATCTTGATCACGAGCTCCAGATCTTCGCCGACGGTTTCCGGGCTGTAGCCTCCGACAGACACCGCAACTTGGCGCCGGAACAGCCCGAACGCGCCGGAGATGATCGTGAGCACGCCCATGCGGCTAAGCGACAGGCGCGCCATTAGGAACGCGCGCAGATACTCGACGATCTGAAACAGCGCCAACGGATTGCGCGGGAGGCCGATCTCGGTGACACGACCCGCACTCGTCTTGCACCCGTTCAGAACCCGGATCGTCCCACCGACCGCCACGGTTCGCACGGGATCTTCGACGAACGGCTGCACCGCCCGCAACAGCGCATCGCTCTCGAGGAGCGAGTCAGCATCGATCGCGCAGAACAGAGGCGAGCGCGCCACGTTGATGCCCGCGTTCAGGGCGTCTGCTTTGCCGCCGTTTTCTTTCGCCACGACGATAAGCCGGGACGCGACCACCGACGTGTACACACCGTGCAAATTCTTGTGCTTGACCGCCTGATCGATCGCCCGCGGCGCTTCCTTGAGATCGAACGCCGCATCTATTGCGGCAAGTGTGCCATCGCACGAACCGTCGTCGATCACGATAACCTCGAAACTCGGATATTCGAGCGCGAGGATCGCCCGGAGCGCCGGCACGATCGTCTTCTGTTCGTTGTAGGCGGGCACGAGGATCGAGATCGGCGGCACGACGTCGCTGGTGCGCTGCCACAGCTTCGCGGAGGCGGCAATCGGCGGACGCCGCGCCAACGCCACGCCAGCGACGACAAGTTCGACTGCATAGATCAGATTTTGCAAGAGTCCGCAGCCGATGATGAACCAGCTGACGGCGACGACGGTGCTGAGGAAAATCGCCTCGGTCATGCGCGCCGCACCCCTTCCGACAGTGCCGCCGAGGCGGCCTGCGAGGCGCGCCCGCGATGCTCTGCCGCAATCCGACGCAGGGCGCTGCGACCGGCCTCGTCGAGCGCGACCAAGGCTTCGCTTGCGCGAAACCGCACCCACCACACACTGTCGTCGACCAACGCGGTGAGCGCCGGAACAAGTTCGTAGAGTCCGATCCGGCCAGCCGCTTCCGCCGCCGCCGCACGCACGAACCACGCCGGATCGCCGAACGCGCGCGCCAACGGTTCGACCGCACCCGGATGCGACAAACGTCCGAGCGCACGGATCGCCGCCGTGCGTACATCCGCGTCCGCGTCGTCGGTCAGCGCAGTCAGATGCGGCAGTAGCGACAACTCACCCGTGGCGGCGATCGTCTCGATTGCTTTGGAGCGCACGAACGGGCTCAAAGCCGAGTCCTGCGCCAAACCCAGCACTTCGCCCGGATGCTGTTGGAAGATCAGCGTCAGGATCTGTCCGAGCCGCGCCGAGGGCGTTCCATGGGCGCCCAGCGTCGCGACCAGCCTCGGCAACGGCGGCGCCGCGCCGAGCTTCACAAGACTTGCCGCCGCCGCGAGCCGTACGTCGTGGTCGGCGTCGTTCAGTGCTTCGGCGAGAGCCAAACGCCCGTCGTGATCGGCGACATGCGCCAACGCTTCGGCCGCCGTCGCGCGACGTATCGGATTGGAGCTCTTGATCCAGCGCGCCAGCACGTCGTTGATCCCGCAATCGGTAAGCACCTGCACGATCTTGAGCGCCGTGGCGCCGCGCACGAGGTCGAGCAGCTCAATCCCGGCGCCGATCAAGATTCCCTGCTCGCGCCGGCGCAAGCGCCGCGTGGGCAGGATCGAGGGCTTGCCTTCGGCCGCATGCAATAGAGCCTTCGTCAGCGCGCTTTTGATCTTTGTCCGGCTCGCCGCCCTGATTTCCCGCGCGATGCGCGTGACGATCAGCACCACCATCGACAGCACGGCGGCGATCGAGAGCGCGATCGACATCGTCCAGATCATCACGAGCGCGCTCATGACGCGCTCACCGCTTCAGCGTCAGCGACAGCGTGAACGTCGTGCGGTCGTAGCCGGTGTCGCGTATCTCTTGCGCGATCGCGAAGCGCAAGGTCGTGTTTTCCTCGACATCGACCGCGGCGCCCGCAAACCAGCTTGTCGTGTCGACCGTGATCCCGTCGGAGGTATCGGGCGCATCCGCGTGGCCACCGAACAGCGCGACCGTGCCGGTGACGAGCCCATCGGCACGCACGAAATAACCAGTGCGATGTTCTCCCGTTTCGTCCCAGATATTGATGTGACGCACGGTCACCCAGGCGCGCCCGCCGAACAAGTACGTTTCCAACCCCGGATTCACAGCGTCAACATCGCCTGCTTGATAGTCGGCATAGCGAACGTCGAGCGTCGCATAGACCGCTTCGAAGACACCGTCGTCTTGGAACAGACGTTGCGCCCCGCCGGCACCGACGGCGACACGGGGGCGAAAGTCGGCGTCGGGCGTGCCACCTACGAGCACGTAGTAGGAGGTGCCGCCGATGCAGCGGCCGTCTATGCGCGCCTCGACGTAGGCGTCGAACTTGTCGAACCGCGAGGCCGCCTCGACCGCGCCGCCCAGGGTCCATTCGTCGTCGAAACGGTAGGACGCGCGCAACGCGCCTTCGCGCCAGGGATCGCGCCCATGCGTTAGGTCGCTGTAAGCCGCCTCGAGATCGAGGCGCCAGTGTTGCGCATCTTCGGCTTGCGCCGCGGCGGTCGACGCGAGAACCAATGCTGCAAGAAAAATGCGCACGACTATACCTTCGCCATCAGAAGGCGATCGATGCGCGCGACCAACTCCTCGGGCATGAAGGGCTTGGTCACATAGTCAGCCGCACCGAGGCGCAGCGCGCCGACAATGTCGTCTTCGCGCCGGCGCGCGGTCAGCATCACGACCGGCGTAAGGTTGAGTTCGGGATCGTGCTTCAGCGTGCGCAGGACATCGATACCGTCGCGTAGCGGCATCATCGCGTCGAGCACGACGACGTCGGGACGCTCGCGCGCGGCGATGTCGAGCGCTTCATTGCCGTCGGCCGCGACCAGGACATCGTGACCCGCGGCGCTTAGTTTGTGCTCGATCAGCGTGCGCAGCAGCGGATCGTCGTCCGCCACAAGAATCTTCGACCCCACGGGACAAACTCCATCGACCCCGCTTCAAAAACGCGCGAGGTCGTCTTCCCATTGTCGCTTTCGAATTCGATCCATCGCGTTAAGGACGGCCGTGCTAACGGCCGTTAACGCCTGACGGTGCCGTCAGTCGCGCTCGACTTCAGCGGCACTGCGTGGGATCGGTGACGGCGATTTCTGCCATGACCGGCAGGTGGTCGGAGCCCATCTGCGGCAACAATGTGCGCGAGACGAAGCTGAGGCCCGGACCTGCCGCCATGTGATCGATCGGGATGCTGATCGCGGCCGGCAGACGCGAGTGCCAGGTGCCGCCGAAGCCGGTCGCGACCTCGACGTTGCCGGCCTCCGCGATCGTGCGCATCACATAGCCCCAAGGCGCGGCGTTGAAGTCGCCGAGCACGAGCTTCGCGCCCGGCCATGCGGCGACGTCGGCGGCAAGTTCTTCGGCCTGCGCGCGTTGCGCCCAGAACGGGCGGTTCGGGAACGGCCGCGTCAGATGCGTCGCGTAGAGCATCATCGGACATCCCGCGAGGTCGGTCTCAAGGCGAACGACGGGCGAGCGGTCCGGATCGGCGGTCGATTTCACGGCGGGCGACGTCAGCCGGCCGCGCGAGAAGATGAGGATGTCGCAGCGATCCGTACCGATGCAGTCGAAGCGGTAGGGATAGATCGTGCTCAGCGGCTGCAGTTTGTGGCGGTTGTAATCCGTCACTTCGACGAAGACCACGAGGTCCGGGTTCTCGCGCGCGACCATCTCGCGCACTTGGTCGAGACGGCCGTTGTTGAAGCGGATGTTGAAGAGCAGAACCTTGAAGCGCGGCGCCTCGGCTGCCACCGGCGCCGGCGCCAGCGTCCACGGCCAGGCGGTCGCGAAAGCGCCGGCGGCTGCGATCGCCGAGACTGCGGCGAGGCGCGGCCATCGCGCGAGCGCTGCCGCGATCGCGGCGGCGCCGGCCAGCGCGATCGACGGCAGAAGGAACTGCGCGGCGAGATCGAACGTCCAGTGCAGCGAACCGAACGCAACGCCGGTCAGCACGGTCAGAGAGACGGCAAGCGCCGCAAGCACGGCCCACCTGAGGGCGCCGATGAGGAACTTCATTTTCGGGGGATTGCTGCTTAGGGTTCGGCGGCAAGATAGGCACGTCGGGCTGTCATTTCTATGACAGGCGTCGCCCGGTGTGTGTGATTGCCGCACGCAGCGCCCCGATTTGGGGCGGCGTCTTGACAGGCCTTATGCTCAATCCTAGCATTTTTTCCGCAGGCGGCCATTGGCGCCGCCGTTTTTGATACCATATATATGCTCACAATGAGCATAATGAGGACGGCAATGTCAGGCCCTGCGCTCGAGCCCAAGTTGGCGTACACGCCGGAAGTCGCCGCGGCGACGCGCGATCTCTACGCGAAGGTCGCGAATGTCGTGCCCGAGATCGAGTGGCCGACGTTCGCCCCGCTGATCGCCGAGATCAACCGGCTGAAGAAGGAGCGCGGCGCGGTCATTCTGGCGCACAACTATCAGACGCCCGAGATCTTCCACTGCGTGGCCGATTTCGTCGGGGACTCGCTGCAGCTCGCGCGCGAGGCCGCCAAGACCGACGCGAAGATCATCGTGCAGGCGGGCGTGCACTTCATGGCGGAGACGTCGAAGATCCTTTCGCCCGACAAGACGGTGCTGATCCCGGACCTCGAGGCGGGCTGCTCGCTTGCCGCGTCGATCACGGGGGCGGACGTCAGGCTGCTCAAGCAGAAATATCCGAACCTTCCGGTCGTGACCTACGTCAACACGTCGGCCGACGTGAAGGCGGAGAGCGACATCTGCTGCACGTCGTCGAACGCGGTGGCCGTGGTCGAATCGATCGCAAAGGAACGCGGCGTCGACACGGTGATCATGATCCCCGACAAGTTCCTGGCGCAGAACGTGGCGAACCAGACGAAGATCAAGATCGTCGCCTGGCACGGACGCTGCGAAGTGCACGAGCGCTTCACGGCCGAGGATATCCGCCGCTTCAAGGCGGACCATCCCGGTGCGGTCGTTCTCGCACATCCCGAGTGCCCGGCCGAAGTGGTGGCCGAATGCGATTTCGCGGGATCGACTTCGGCGATGACCGAGTACGTCACGAAGAAGCGGCCGGCCCGCGTCGTGATGCTGACCGAATGCTCGATGGCCGATAATATCGCGGCCGAGAATCGCGACGTCGAATTTCTGCGCCCGTGCAATCTCTGCCCGCATATGAAGCGGATCACGCTCGCGAAGATTCTGCGCTCGCTGCAGACGATGCAGCATGAGGTGAAGGTCGATCCGGCCGTCGCCGTGCGCGCGAAGGCGGCGGTGGAGCGCATGCTCGCGGTCGGCAAGCCGAAGCCTGCGGTGCACTGACATGACGCCAAGCGACAACGTTATCGACTCGGGCGGCGTGCTGATCGTCGGCGCGGGGCTTGCCGGTTTGTTCGCGGCGCTGAAGATCGAGGGTCCGGTCACGGTGCTTGCGGCTGCGTCGCTGGGTTCGGGCGCGTCGAGCACCTGGGCGCAGGGCGGGATCGCCGCGGCACTCGGAGACGGCGATCATCCTTCGTTCCATGCGCGCGATACGGAAATCGCGGGCGCCGGCATCGTCGATCCGAAAATCGCGCGGCTGATCGCGGACGAAGCAGCGGCACGGATCGACGATCTGGCGCGGCTCGGAGTGCCGTTCGACCGAGATGCCGACGGCGGCTTCGTGCTCGGGCGCGAGGCCGCTCACTCGCACAACAGAATCGTGCGTGTGACGGGCGACCGGGCCGGCGCCGAGATCATGGCGGCGCTGATCAAAGCGGTGAAGGCGGAACCGCGCATCAAAGTGATCGAAGGGTTGGTGGCCTTCGAACTTGCGATCGAGCGGGGACGCGTGGCGGGCGTCTATGCGCATCGGCTCACCGACAAGGCGGCGCCGGTCTTCATCCGCGCGAACGCGACGATCTTTGCGCTGGGCGGCGTCGGCGGGCTGTTCGAAGTGACGACCAACCCACCGCAGGCGCGCGGACAGGGCGTCGGCATGGCGGCGCGCGCCGGCGCGCTGATCGCCGATCCCGAGTTCGTGCAGTTCCATCCGACGGCGATCGCGGTCGGCCGCGATCCGGCGCCGCTTGCGACCGAAGCGTTGCGCGGCGAAGGCGCGATCCTCGTCAACGACAAGGGCGAGCGCTTCATGGCCGCCGCTCACAAAGACGCCGAGCTTGCGCCGCGCGATGTGGTCGCGCGCGGGATTTTCCGCGAGCTGCGCGCGGGGCGGCGTGCGTTCCTCGATGCGCGCCGCGCGGTGGGCGCCCGGTTTCCGGAAGCGTTCCCGACGGTGTTCGAATACTGCCGGTCGGCGGGCATCGATCCGCGCATCGACCTCATCCCGGTTGCGCCGGCGGCGCACTATCACATGGGCGGGATCGCGGTCGACGCGCGGGCGCGCACCAGTCTTTCCGGACTATGGGCCATCGGCGAGTGCGCCTCGACCGGTGCGCACGGCGCGAACAGGCTCGCGTCCAACTCGCTGCTCGAAGCGATCGTCTTCGGGGCGCGCGCCGCCGCGGACGTCGCGCATGCGGTGGGGCCGGTGGCGAACGGCGAGCGCCCCTCCCCTGTCGTCAACGAGATGCAGCCGACGGCGGTCGCGATCGCGGCGCTGCGCCGGACGATGACGATGAATGTCGGTCTGGAGCGCGACGCGCATTCCTTGACGGAAGCGCTTGCCACGATTGCGCAGCTTGAAACGGCGAACGCGGGCGATGCCGACATGCGCAACATGACCGCGACCGCGATGCTGATCGCCGCCGCCGCCCTAAAGAGACAAGAGAGCCGCGGCGGGCACTTCCGCAGCGACTTCCCGCGGACCGATCCCGCGCTCGCCCAGCGTACGGTCACGACGCTTTCCGAGGCGCGCAACGCGACCGCGCATGCGGTGCGCGACGCGCGCGCCGCCGCCAAGCTGCTCGCCGTGCGATGACGGGAGCGATCGGGCCGCTCGAACCTCTGTCCGCGCT
This sequence comes from uncultured Flavobacteriaceae bacterium, assembly GCA_964561925.1. Classification (GTDB taxonomy): domain Bacteria; phylum Pseudomonadota; class Alphaproteobacteria; order Micropepsales; family Micropepsaceae; genus SZUA-430. Next base: position 38,377 of record CAZLRW010000005.1, on the reverse strand, counting down.
CGTCGTCGAGCCTGCGGTCAGGGCGGCACTTCTCGAGGATTTCGGCCGCGGCGGCGACATTACGACCGAGGCGACGATTCCGGTCGGCGCGCTCGCGCACGGCGTGATCGCCGCGCGCGAAGAGGGCGTGATCGCCGGCATCGATTTCGCCGTGACGTCGTTCCGGCTGCTCGATCCGCGCATCAAGGTCACGGTGCGGGCGGGCGACGTCGCACAAGTCCGCAAGGGCGATGCGGTCGCCATCGTCGAAGGGCCTGCGCGGCCGATCTTGACGGGCGAGCGCGTGGCGCTGAACTTCCTCGGACGTCTCTCGGGGGTTGCGAGCGCGACGGCGAAACTCGTGCGTCTGGTCGAGGGCACGAAGGCGCGTGTCGTTTGCACGCGCAAGACGACGCCGGGCTTGCGCGTCTTCGAGAAATACGCGGTGCGTTGCGGCGGCGGGCACAATCACCGCTTCGGGCTCGACGACGGAATTCTGATCAAGGACAACCACATCGTCGCGGCCGGCGGGCTCAAAGCGGCGCTCACAGCGGCGCGGGCGCGCGCCGGGCACATGGTGCATGTCGAGGTCGAGGTCGACACGCTGGCGATGCTCGACGAAGCGCTGGCGCTGGGCGCGAACGCGATCCTGCTCGACAATATGAAACCCGACATGCTGCGCGAAGCGGTCAAGCGGACGGCGGGACGCGCGGTGCTGGAAGCCTCGGGCAACGTCACCGCCGACACGATCGCCGCGATCGCCGCGACCGGCGTCGACCTGATCTCGTCAGGGGCGATCACGCATTCGGCGAAGTGCCTGGACCTGGGCCTCGACTTCCAGGCGACCTAAGGCACGACCTTCATCGCGCCGTACTCCCAGTCCCAAGGAACGCCGGTTTCGCCCAGCAGTGCGCGAACGAGGCGCGGGAATCCGGCTTCGGCCCTGACGTCATTCGAAAGAATCACCGCGCAGCGCCGCGTGCGCTCCAAGCAGACCCAGGTGTTGCCGGTCGTATCGTTGTGGCCGCCTTTGAAGAAGCCACGCCCTTGGGGGCCGTCGAACACGACAACGCCGAGGCCCGCGAACAGGGCCTTATGCTGCTCGCCCTCAGGCGCTTCGGGCTGCAGAGGCGGGAATTGCGTTCGGGTGGTGATCCTGAGTTGCGGCTTCGTCAGTTCGGTGCGCGCTTCGGCGGACAGCCCCTCACCGTCCAAGTAAGCCACCGCGAGACGCGCCATGTCGGCGACGGTCGTGTCCATCGAGCCCGCGGCGCGCACTCTCGATCGCTCGTCGTGCGGCTTAGCTTCGCCCTTCGCGTTCCAACCATCGGCAAGATTGCTCGCGAAATCGGGACGCCAAACCATGCTCGTGTTCGACATGCCGAAACGGTCGAACACGCGCCTCTGCATTTCTTGCCCGACGTCCAGACCCAATCCCTTCTCGAGCACGAATTGAAGCAGAATGTAGCCGTCGCCCGAATAGCCGTAGCGCGCTCCGGGTTCGAAGTGGAACCTGAGTTTGCCGTCGTCTTCCAGGAAGGCGAAGTTGTGAAAGCCCGACGCGTGCGACAGAAGAATGCGCGGCGTCAGTTTGCGCCAGCGCTCGTCGCCCTTAAGCGCGCTCCAGGCGGCGTATTTGTCTTCGTCCGGATAGTCGGGCAGCGGCTTCGGCAGGTACCTGGCGATCGATGAATCGAGATCGACGACGCCTTCGTCGACAAGCTGCATCACCATGTAGGCGAACGCCGCCTTGGTGAACGAGGCGCCGTACATGACCGTATCGGCGGTGAGCGGGTCGCCTTTGGCGTTGCGCCTGCCGTAGGTGCGCATGAGCGCCGCTTTGCCGCCGTCCACCAACGCGATCGCGAGACCCTGCGCACCGGTCGCTTGCATGACGTGCGCGGCTTCGGAGTCGACGTGCGACGGGTCGGCTGCGCGAGCGGCACCCACCGCCGCCAACAAACACAGGACAACCAAACCCGACCGCATGAAGTTCCCCCGAGGCAGATCGAGGGGAATAGGCTGGAGGCGCCGATTTGTCTAGTTCGTGACGGCGGGCGGCGGTGCCGTCGCAAGGGCGTTGGCGGCTGCGCCGCCCTGTCCGTAGCGGGCGCGGAAGTCGGCGAGGAAGGCGCTCAGCGTGTCGGCCGAGGAAACGCGCTTGACGAGATTCTTGTAGTCGGTGCCGGTCACGTCGGGCGACTGCGCGACCACGGCGAAGGCTTTCGCGTCGGGCGAGTTCGCCATCTTCGGTCCGAAGCGCGTGCGAATCCGTTCGAGCGACGCCGTGTCGCCGGCCAGCGAATAGGCGACGGCCGCGCGCATCAAGTCGTTGCGCTCGGTGTCGGTCAGGGGCGTCAGATCGGTGTCGCGCGACGCCAATATCGCTTCTGTTTTGGCGGCCGCGTCCGACCAGCGCTGCGCATCCCAATAGATGTCGGCGCGCAGGCGGTCGGCCTCGCCGCTCATGTCGGCGGCGACGAGGTCGAGCGCTTCGTCGTACATCTTCAAATCGGTGAGCGCGCGCGCTTCGATCAGATTGCGCTGAACGATCAACTCGTCGGGCAAGCGCGTCTGCTTCGTGCCGCGGAGAGCGGCGAGCGCCTTCTCGGCCTTGCGGTCGAGCAGATAGATCAACGAAAGGCGCGTCGCCACGGACGCTTTGGCGATTCCCTCCAGGCGGTTGTCCACCTGGTGCTGCAGAAGCTCGGCCGCCTGCGGAAGAAGGTCGACCGTGACCAGGCGATCCGCGAGTTTGCGGATCATCTCGTCGCCTTGGGTGCCCACGGGCGTCAACTCGCGGAAGTCGTAGAACAGCGCCAAGGCTTGGACCGGCTGAAGCGTGTCGGCTTTGCCTTCGAGGAACAGGCTCTCGAAGATTTTCGCCATCTGGGCCGCGGTCGCGCGTGCTTCGTCGCTGTTCGCGAAATGGCGGACGGCGAGGCGCATCGTGTTCAAGCCGTCGCGAATGCGGTTGTTCTCGACGTAGAGTTTTCCGAGTTCGGTCAGCGTCTTCAGTTCGGTCGCATCGCCGCGCCATTGAAAGCGCAGACGCTCCAGCGCCTCGATCGCTTCTTCGGGTTTGATCTTGCCCTTCGCTCGTTTCAAGAGCGTGCCTTCGAGCTTCGCTTGGACGGCGATGGGGCGATACGGCGACGCGGCAAGCGCGTCGTAGGCCGCGATCGCGGCGTCGATCTTGTTCGAGACGACGTCCAGCGCCGCGTGGAGCAGTTTCACTTCGCCGTCGAGATCGGCGGGCAAGCCGTTGCGCGGCACCTGCGACAGCGCCTGCGTCGCGCTCGACGGCTCGTTCAGCGCCAACGCCGACTTCGCGAGCGCCGTGCGCGCGCGCGCCTGCCAGGCCGGGGGGTAACGGTTCAAGATCTTCGTCGCGGTCATCAAGTTGTTGCGGGCGAGGCGCCAATCCCGCGCACCCGACGCCGCAAGCCCGCGCCAGAGCGCGGCGTGCGGGTCGTTGCCCAATGCTTCGACCGTCAGGTCCGTGAGCGCGTCGCGCGGGCGTCCCATCAGGATGTTCGCGACGGCGCGCGCCGTGCGGAACTGAGGCGTCGCTTCCGCCATGCGATCCTCGCGCGCGATCGCACCGAGCACGCCCAGCGCTTCGGCGGCGAGACCCTCGGCGATGTAGTAGCGCGCGAGCGCCATGCGCGGCATGCTCATGCCGCCGGGACTCGTCGACGATTGACGCATCAGCAGGCGGATCGCCTCGGCGCGCGTCTCTGCGACGGGCTTTCCCCAGGCCGCGAAGTTGACGAAAGCGGGGCTTTCGCTCGAGGCGAAGGCGGGCTGGGGGCTGGTGATCGCGCGCGCGAACAAGGCGTCGGAGATGTTCAGGCCGCGCGGCCGGCCGATGACGGCGTCGGTGCCTTCGATCGCAACCGTCAGATCGTCGGCAATCGCCTGAAGCGCCAAACCCTGCTGCGAGGGCAGCGCTGCGAACTCGACGAAGCTGCGCCCGCTGGCGAGGCCGCGTGCGGGGGCGTGGCAGAGGACGGCGGCGATCCGATCCTCCGTGGACGGATCTTTGACCCAGACGATCTGGTGAACGCCGGGAAGATAGGCGCGCAGGCGGGTGGCCTTGCCTTCGGTCTGGCGCACGAGTTGAAGCTGCGCGGGGACGTCGGGGACGGTGTTGCCGATGGCGATCACCCAACTGTTGCCGGCCGCTGCCGCGCTGACCGACATCGACGCGGGCGCTTCCAAGCGGAACGCCGTGATGCCCGGCGCGATCTCCGTCGGCGTTGAGAGAACGCGCGCGGCCGCGTTCGGCAGCGTCGCAAGCGCGCCGAGATCCATCTTCTCGTCCGAGGCGGCGATGAACCAGACCGCAAGACCGCGCCTGAACACCGCGGCGGGGGGAAGCTTCGTGTACGGCAATTCCAGACGCAGCATCGAACCGAAGATTTCGGCGCGCGCCTGCCCCGGCGTTGCGGCGGAGGCGACCGGAAGCGGGGCCAGCGCGGCCTCGAGATCGGTCTGACCCAGCCTTAAGGCCGGCGGGAGCGGGCTGGGATCGCCGGCCGGTGCGGCCGGCGCGGCTGCGACTTCCGTCTCGGCGTGCGGTGCCGCCGCGGCATGGACGGCGGCCGCGTCGCTGTGCGCCGGCGCTTTCGGCGCTTCGGCCTGCTTTTCGCCTTCGGGCGCGGCTTCGGGGGCCGAGCCTTTGCGCGGCGGGAGTTTGAGCGCGATACCGTCGGCCACAAGGACCGGCGGCGGCGGGACGTCGCTCTCGTCGTGTTCGGGGATCAGAACCTTCGGTGCGCCGGTTGCGCCGGTGCCGGCCGCCACCGCATCCGACTTCGGTTCGCGAAGCTCGAGCACGATGCGCTCTCCTTCGCTTGCGTCTCGAAAGTCGGCTTCGTGATCGACATCGAACTCGACTTGGAGTTTGCCGCCGGCAACCGTGCTGCGCGCGCCGCGTACCCAGGCGGGCGGCGCCTTCGTGAAGCGCGACAGGTCGACTTTCGCTTCCTTCGAGAACGTGACCTGAAGCTTGCCGCCCTCGAGTTTCGCCGTGTAGTCGACTTTGCCCGGGAACTCGAATTGCAGGCGCGTCGTGCGTTCGCGTTCGGTCGCGCGCACGAAGAGTTCGCGGCTTTCCTTTTGCGCCGTGGGGCCCGGCGCTGGCGGTGGCGGCGGCTCGCCCTTGAAGGTCGCGGGCAGAAGATCGAACGAGGCGCGCGTGCTCTGTACCGCCGACTTCAGGCGCAGCGGCGCCTTCAGCGCGAGGCGCAACGTGCGGCCGTCGGCGTCTTGGCGCACAAGCGCGACGTAGGGCTCCAACGCGCGGGACAGCGCGTCGGTGTCGGCTTCAAACGGTTGATCGAAACGGATGACCGCGACACCGTCGCTCATTTGCGCGGTGCCCTTCACTTCGTCGGACCAGTCGAACGTCAGGCGCGCGAAGCCACCTTGCGTCGAGACGCCGATCTTGGCCGACGGCCGCTCGTCGTCGGCGGCCGACAGCGGCGCGGCGAGCGTCAGCGCGATCAGCGCAACTTTCAAAGACGAGCGCAACACGTGGTCCGGCCGATGGATTTCCCGAGCGGCCCGACGGTAGCGGGCGCGCGGTTAAACCCGCGTTAAGGATCAGCCCTGCGGGGCCTCTGCGGTCGCGGGCGCGGACACCGGCTGTTCGACCGGTTTCGGACGGGCCACGTTCAAGCGCAGCGCCAGCATCACGGTCAGTTCCTGCGCCTTCGCCGCGTCCATCGCCGCCATGACCGCGCCGATCTTCGCCGGCTTCATACGCGACGCGACGGTCAGCAATACTTGGCGGTCGAGTTTGTTGAAGATGCGGGCAGCGTCTGCCGGCTTCATGTTCTCGTAGGTTTTGACGAGCGCGGTCATCTGCGCCTCTTCGGCCTCGTCGCGCTTCGTGAGCAGCACGTTCAGGCGTTCTTCGAGGCTTTTGAGCTCCGCAAGCCGCTCTTCGACCCGCTTCTCCGTCACGCCGATCAACTGTTCGCGCATCGTCAGGTCGCGCTCGCGCCCATCGAGTGCCGCGCGGCGCTCGCTCAAGTTTTGCAGCACTTCCGCCTCGCCCTTCGTCTGCGCCTGGGTTACTTGTGGCGCGGACGCGGCCGGGTCGCCCTTGTCCGCCGGCGCGGGTTCGGCCGATGCGTGCTGTTCGGCAGGCGCTTTTTCGGCGGGTGCTTCGTGCGCAGCGCCGGCCGCCGGGGAAGGTTCTTGCTTCTCTTCGGGGGCTGCGGCCGAGGCAAGCGCCCCGACCCGCAACGTCAGCAGCACTGCGGCGGTTCCGATCAACACCGGCAACAAGCGAACGCGCGACGACATGAGCGTTTCTCCTTAGCGCAGGCCGCCGAGGGCACGCAGCGCCTCGGCACCGGGCCGCGGCTGCAAGCGCGTTGCCGCGGCTTGCGGGCGCGAGGCTTCGATCCTCTGTCCCAGGCGATCACCCGACTGGAGCAGCAGTCCGAGTTCGTCGGCGAGTGCACGGGCGCGCTTGATCTTGTCGTCGAGCGTTTGACCCGAAGACGTCGCCGCGGCCTTCAACCCCTGGATACCCGCTTCCGCGCGGTGGGCGGCGCCGTTCAGCTCGCGGATCACGTCGGCAAAGGCGCTCTGCGCGTCGCGCACATTCGCGAGGCGGCGCTCCAAGCGCAGCGCGTAGAAGATCGTCGCTGCGAGCAATGCGATCACGACGACGTCGATGATCAATCCCGTTTCCATGGTTTAGACCTCAGCCTGCGTTCTGCGGTTGCGGATCGTGTTTTCGACACGGACGGCGACTTGATGGCCGACGCGGCCCATGCGGCCGCCCAGAAGCGCGACACCGCCGCAGCGCATTTCGATGCGCGCCTCGGGGCCGACGTTCAGCATCAGGGTCTGGCCGACTTCGAATTTCATCACGCTGTTCAACGACATCGGCAGTTCGTCCAAGACCGCTTCGATCTCGACGTTCGTGCGCCAGAGTTCGGTCGCAAGGTGACCTTCCCAGATCGAGTCGCGTCCGAACTTCTCGCCCATGAACATCTGGAGCAGCAGCTCGCGGATCGGTTCCAGCGTCGCGTAGGGCAGCAGAAGTTCGATGCGGCCGCCGCGGTCTTCCATGTCGATGCGCAGCTTCACGAGCACGGCGGCATTGGCCGGACGCGCGATCGCGGCGAAGCGCGGATTGATCTCGATGCGGTCGAGGCCGAAGCGCACTTGAGCCACCGGCTCGAAGGCCACTTTGAGATCTTGAAGCACGACTTCGAGCATGCGCTGAACGAGCGTGCGTTCGATCGTGGTGTAGGGCCTGCCCTCGACGCGCATCGCGGCGGTGCCGCGCCGGCCGCCGAGCAAGACGTCGACGATCGAGTAGATCAAGTTCGAGTCGACCGTCAGGAGGCCGTAGTTGTCGAGTTCCTCGGCGCGGAACACGGCGAGGATCGCGGGCAGCGGGATCGAGTTCAGGTAGTCGCCGAAGCGGACGGAAGAGATGTTGTCGAGGCTGACTTCGACGTTGTCTGACGTGAAGTTGCGCAGGCTCGTCGTCATCATGCGCACGAGGCGGTCGAAGACGATTTCGAGCAGCGGCAGACGCTCGTAGCTCACGAGCGCCGAGTTCACGATCGCTTGGATGCCGGTGCGCTCGGTTATGCCGGCGGCGGTGCCGTCGAAACCCAGAAGGTTGTCGATCTCGTCCTGGTTCAGCACGCGCTCGGCCGAGGCGCCCTCTTCGGGGTTCTTCTCCTCGGCGAGCATCGACTCCCATTCGCCGGCAGCGGCATCGCCGGCGGCGGCCGGCGCACCGGCCTCAGCCGCGGGGGCATCCTTCGGCGGCTCAGGCGTGCCGCCGGCTTCTTCCATGTCGATTTCGTCGCCGCCGGTCACTCGGGTGTTTCCTTACTGAATCAGCATTTCGCGGAACAGGACGTCTTTGACCTTCACCGGTTCGACCGCGAGGTTGGCGCGGCGGAGCATTTCTTCCTTCAGACGGAAGACGGACGCCGAGCCGCTCAGATCTTCGACCCGCAGTTCGCGCAGATAGGTTTGAAGCTGGTCGACGATGCGCGGCAGCACGGGCTCGACGGCGGCTTTCGCCTCTTCGTTCTCGAGTTCGAGCGACACGGCGAGCTTGAGGAATGCAGGCTTGTCGCCCGACGACGCCACGTTCACGAGAATGTCGGGCACGTCGTAGAACACGGGGTGCGCCACTTCCTCGCCGTGCGCGCCTTCGCCATGGCCGCCCTCGGCATGGCCGGATTCGCCGTGCGCGCCTTCGGCCGCATGCTCCTCGCCGCCCGAGAACAGGAAGAAATACGCGCCGATGCCCAACGTCAGCACCAGAACGGCGGGCGCGACGACGAACATCAGCGTCTTGCGCGAGAGGTTCAAGTTCAGCTTCAGGAACGCGAAGCGGCCTTTCGGCTTCGCTTCGCCTTCGGCCGGCGCCTCGCCTTCCTTCGCTTCCGGTTTCGCCTTGTCGTCGGCCGCGGCCGCCTTGTCCTTGTCCGCGTCTTTGTCGCTTGCCATCACCCACCACTTGTCCGTGCACGGACGGACTTGCCGTTATCGGTTTCGCTAAAAATGCAGGCATCCTGGTTAAATTTCGGTTGGCCCTTCGGCAAAAAATGCCGGGCATATCGCGCCGCTTAACGAGAGATTACGAAGGAAAACAGCGCGTTTCCGCGCGTTTCGCCTCTGGCACGCGCGCTGCTTACGCCTTGCGACTGGGCAGCCGCAAATTCGGCCGTCCGCGGAGTGGTGACCGCCATGGAAAATGCATTGCTCGTCGGCTTGTCGGCGCAGATCGCGCTGCGCCGAAATATGGACATCATCGCGAACAATCTCGCGAACGTGTCGACGACCGGCTTCAAGCGCGAAGCCCCGATGTTCGAAGAGCTTCTCGCCGCCGTCGACGCCGACAGCGGCTCGATGCGCGAGATTTCGTTCGTGCGCGATTGGGGCGTCATGCGCGACATGACCTCAGGGCCGTTGTTGCAGACCGGATCGGCGCTCGACGTCGCGGTCGAGGGCGGCGGCTTTCTCGTCGTGCGTACGGCGCAGGGCGAACGGTACACGCGCGACGGACACATGAAACTCGACGCGCAGGGCCAGATCGTGACCTCGAACGGCGATCCGATCGTGTCGGAGGGCGGGGCGATCACGGTGCCGCCGGGGTCCGGCGAGATCAAGATCGCGCAAGACGGCACGGTCTCGACGAGCGCCGGCGTCATCGGCCGGTTCCGCGTCGTGGCGCTGCCGACCGGCGCGCTGCACAAGGAAGGCAAGAATTTGTACTCGGCCGACGTGCCGCCGGAGCCGGCCACGAACACGCGCATCCTGCAAGGGATGGTCGAGCGGTCGAACGTCGAGCCGGTGGTCGAGATGACCCAGATGATCGAGGTGCTGAGGACCTATCAGCACTCCACCGAAACTTTGAATGCAACAGACGACATGATCCGCCGCGCGGTCCAGCGCCTGGGCGAGGTCAAGGTCTAGAGGAGTAAACCGCCATGAGATCGCTCAGCATCGCGTCGACGGGCATGTTGGCCCAACAGCTGAACGTCGAGGTCATCTCGAACAACATCGCGAACATGAACACGACGGCGTTCAAGCGCCAGCGTGCGGATTTCCAGGATCTGCTCTACCAGAACGTGGAGCGGATGGGCGCGACCTCGTCGGATCAGGGGACCGTGATCCCGTCCGGCATCCAGGTCGGTACCGGCGTCAAGACCGGCTCGGTCTATCGCATCATGACGCAAGGCGACATGATCACGACCGAAAACAGCTACGATCTGGCGATCGAAGGCCGAGGGTTCTTCCGCGTCCGTATGCCGACCGGCGAGACGGCCTATACCCGTGCGGGGTCGTTCGGCCTCAACGGCGAAGGGCAGATCGTCACGCAGGACGGCTATGCGGTCGAGCCCGGCATCACGATCCCGAACGGGGCGACGAGCACAACGGTCAACGCGCAAGGCCAAGTCTATGTGCGCCTTGCCGGACAAACGACAGACACGCTGGTCGGGCAGTTCGATCTTGCGACGTTCCCGAACGAAGCCGGCCTCGAGGCGCAGGGCTCGAACCTTTATTTGGAGACCGCCGCGTCGGGTTCGCCGCAGACGGGCGCGCCCGGATCGACCGGCTATGGCCGGCTGACGCAAGGGTTCCTCGAAATTTCGAACGTGAACGCGGTCGCCGAGATCACGGCGCTGATCACGGCGCAGCGCGCGTACGAGATGAATTCCAAGGTCATCTCGACGTCGGACGAAATGCTGTCGATGACGGCGCGTCTGTCGCGGTCCTAAAGGAGCATAGAACATGCGTCGACTTCTTGCCGCCATTCTGGTCTTCGCGTCGTGCGTGCCGGCGAACGCCGCGCCCGTCACCGCCGAGGAGATCGCGCAGCGCATCGCCGCGACGATGGCCGAAAAACTTCCGTCGGCCGGGCGCTACCGCGTCGCGCTGGCGGACCCGCTCTTTCAGCTTGTCCTGCCCGATGCGGCGCAGGGGCGCTACGACATCGCGGCTCTGACGTTCGATGCGGGGCGTTCGAGCTTTGCGGCGACGCTGGGCTTCACCGGCGCCTCAGGCCGCGAGTACGCGCGCATCGGCGGGCGCGCCGAAGCGGTAATCGCGGTGCCCGTTCTGTCGCGCGATGTCGCCGCCGGCGAGACCGTCACCGAGGGCGACCTGACGACGATGGAGGTGCCGGCCGCGCGGACGAGTTCAACGCTTTTGACCTCTGCCGCCACGGTCGCGGGCCAGGCGGCGCGACGCCCGCTGCGCGCGCAGACGCCGCTGTTCGCGTTCGATTTGCGCAAGCCCGTCGTCGTGAAGAAGAACGAGCTTGTGACCGTGCGCTTTGCCGCGGGCGGGATCGAGCTTACGGCGCAGGGACAAGTTCAAACCGACGCCGGCAAGGGCGACACGGTGCAGGTGCTGAACACGCGCTCGCGCCGGACGATCGAGGCCCGGGTCGTGGGTGCCGGGCTGGTCGAAGTCACCGCACCCGACGCCGCGCTCGCCGCACGCTGACACACGAAGGAACCCAAACTCATGAACCGATATGCTCCGATCGCCGTCGCGACCGCCGCCCTCTTGCTGTCGGCCTGCACCACGATCGACCGTCTGAACAGCGTGGGTCAAGCGCCCACGATGACGCCGATCATCGATCCGCGCGACCGCAACGGCGACCGCCAGATCACCATGCCGATGCCGCGGCAGGAAGTTGCGCATTATCAGGCGAACTCTCTGTGGGCCGCGGGCGCGCGCTCGTTCTTCAAGGACCAGCGGGCGACGAAGGTCGGCGACATCGTCACCGTCCTGATCGACATCTCGGACAAGGCCGAGGTTTCGAACCAGACCTCGCGCACCCGCAAGTCGGAAGAGAGCGCGGATCTGACGAACCTGCTGGGCCTGGAAGGTGCGGCGGCGGGGCAGTTCCTGCCGAACGGCTATGACCCGAAGGCCGCCATCAATCTCGGCAGCGATTCCTCGACCGAGGGGCAAGGCTCCGTGAACCGGAAGGAGAAGGTGGAGCTGACGCTCGCCGCCGTGGTCACGCAGATTCTGCCCAACGGCAACATGGTGCTCGAAGGGCACCAGGAAGTGCGCGTGAACTTCGAGCTGCGCGATCTTTCGGTCAGCGGCATCGTGCGGCCCGAGGACATCAGTGCGGCGAACGAGGTCAAGCACACGCAGATGGCCGAGGCGCGCATCTCCTACGGCGGGCGCGGGCAACTGACCGACGTGCAACAGCCGCGCTATGGCCAGCAGGTCATCGACATACTGTTTCCGTTCTGAGCGCCGATCACCACCGGCGAACAGACGCGGAAAGGCCGGGAGCGCTCCCGGCCTTTTTCGCGTGCTGAAGGCGGACAAGCCGGACAGGGGTCGGTGTCTGGGTTCGTGTCTGGGTTGGTGTCTGGGTTGGTGTCTGGGTTCGTGTTTGAGTTGGCGGGGGCGGTGCTGCCCCTTTCCGGGCGCGGCCTACCGCGTACGCGGGGTGCGGCGTCGTTTTCGCATCAGAGATTCGACATCGCTTGTTGTGAGAAACACGGCGCCGGGCGTTTCGACGGGCGAGGTTTCGTACTTGAGCTCGAGCATGCCCTCGATCAACGCACGGTTTTCGCGAACGATCCGAACGCGGCCGGCGTCATCGACGGCTTCCGGCTTGAAATGATCGTCGATCGCCGCACGGGCGATCGCACAGTTTACCGCCTGACCCGCCGCTTCACCGGGAATTCGCACGGAGAGCGTGTTGGCGTCGAACCGCTCGCCGCCGGGAGAGAACGTCAATCGAAGGCCTGGCACGACCGCGCGCGAGGCGCCGACGGCTGCGAGTGCTCGGTCACGGATGTCCGCCTTGATCATGCCGAGGCCTTCGCCCAGGAGTTGACGCCAGCGTTTGCCCCGCGACCAGCAATCGTCCCACGCGCGTTTCAACGCGCCCGGCGAATGGTCGATCAGGACATGGAGCAGTGCCTCGGCCTGCGCGACGTCCTTATCCCGCTTGCCGCTTGAGGCATGACGCCGCCGCGCGACGATGAGCTTGTGCAGCGCGTAGCGCTCCGGCGCGGGAACCAACACCGGAACCCCCGTTTCATGCAGCAAGACGGCGGGAACGGGATCGTCGATCAGAAAGCCCAAGAAGCGGATTGGATGCGCATCCGTCTGAAGCGCGGGCAGCGCTTCTGGGTCGTCCGTATCCGGGCCGTCGTTCGGCGTCAGGAAATCGACACGCAGACCGCCGGCCGCGGCATACGCCGCAACCTTGTTCGCCTTCAGGTGGGGAACGGGCCGAAACGACGGATCGACCGTGCGCAGCACGTCGACCATCGGCGGCGTTCGATCGCCGACCGCGATGGAAAGCCGGCGCGCCTGTGCAATGTCGACGTCGCCGGTTTGAATCAACGCACCCGGCAGGCGCACGCCGAGCATGGCCGGATAACATTGAAAAGCGACGGTGCCGACCAACACGGCGTTGAGCCGGAATACCCCCGACGCCGCGAGCGCGGAAACGACGCGGCCGATCTCGATATCCGGCCGCGGCAGCGAATGGGACCTGAGGAGGACGGAAACGACGCGCGCGCGGTCTTTTTCGTCGATGCGGCCCTGTTTGTGCGTGCGAATACGCGCAAGCAGTTCCGGCGTTTCGGCCCCGACGTATTTTTGTTGGAAGGCGCCATCGACGTTGGTTTCGAAATACCAGTATCGACGCCCCTTGACCTGCTTGCTGACGAAGTTCCCATCCGCAAAGTCGCGATCGAAGGCCGCCGCCTGCGCCCGATCGAGAAGATCGGCATAGGCCGTTCGAACAACCAAGGGGAGCTTTGTAACCATGAGTTATACGAATCTTGCACAGTTCGTATAACCAGCGTGTTAAAGCAGTTATACGAAAACCGCAACTTTCGTATAACGACCTTCGAAAGCCTTGTTTTCGGCCACCGGACGCACGTCCCCGCAATATCGAGAACAGCGCCGACTCTAGCCGAAAGCGCCGAAGCTTGTAAAGAACAAATTGCGAACAAAGTCGTCGCGCGGTAAGATTGGGGGGATGGGGATTGGGGTTGGGTGATTGGTCTTCGAGTTTGGTCTTGGCGTTTGGTCTTCGCGTTTGGTCTTCGGGTTGGGTCTTCGTTGGCGGTCTTGATCGTCGGTCTTGGAGATCGGTCTTCGATGCTGTTCGCCCGCCTTCCCCACCTGACCGACGGCGCGTGTGTGCGCCCCAAGGCCAAAGTTGAAGACGAAATCCCAAGACCGAACGCCAAGACCAAACGCCAAGACCCATTCCCCAAGACCCTTTCCCAACCCACCCACGGAGACACACCCATGCACATCTCATTCGGCCCCGCGCGCGTGTTGGACGATGGCGTGTGGGCGGGGACGTTGTCGGAGGCGGAGGCGCGGCGTTTGCCCGGCGCGCCGTTGCGCAGTGGCGGGCCGCACGTGGTGATGCTGGCGGCGCCCGCGTGGAACGGGACGGAGCTGCGCGCGCCGTTCGACGGCGTGAACGTGGTGGCGTTGGGCGCGGGCGAGACGGCGATCTTCTTGGGTGTGACGGCGGCGGCGCCCTTGGCCCGCGCAAGCGGTACAGCGACGCCGCTCGCGCGCAGCGCCGCGCCCGAGCCCGAAGCCGAGCAACGCACGAACGAACCCGCCGGCGCCAACGACGACGCGGCGTTCGTGGCGGAGTGCGCGCAATTGGGCAGCGAGATGGAGCGCGTGGCCGGCGCCCTGATCGCCCGCATTCGCGCGACGCACGAAGGCGCGTTGAAGCGCCAGACGAACCCGCGCCTGTTCGTGGAGACGCCCGACAATTTTTGGAGCGTGGAGATTCAACCCCGCCGCGGCGCGATCAAACTCGTGGTGCGCACGCGCGAAGATCACCTGTTGCGCGCGGGCCTGCCCTATGAAGCCGACCGCCCGCCGTCCTACTGGGCGATGAAGATCTACGGCGACGGCGACATCGAAGCGGCGCTGCGGTTTTTGGAAGTAGCAACGAAGGCGCCGGTATGACCCAAGAGCTCAAGCACCCGAGATCGACGTGCTAAGATGCATCGTAGCTGCGCTTAATCAGTGACTTCACGCGCTCCAGATCGTCCGCCGTCGTTAGCGTGATCTCCAAATCGCCGGTGCCGAAATGTCCGATATTGGAAACATCGCGGGTGAACCCCGGCTCCAGCATCACTTCGCTTGGATCGACCTTCACGAATACGAGTATCTTAGAGGTGCTGGGACGGAACTCGACGCATGCGAAATTCTTGATGCGCTTGAAGGCAATATAGAATTGCAACATCGTTTCTTGAACGTCATCGCCGAGTGCCAGCATGTAAGCTCGCAACGCCTCGTAGCGATCGATCATCGTCGCATCTAGCTCTTTCATCACAACGTTGATCGTCTTGCCTTTGGGCGACGCTCCCGGCTCTTTGGGTGACGAAACGCGCGCATCCGATGACGATGGAGCGGCCCTGACCGATGTCGCCGTCACTAGGTCAAGCATCAACAGGTCAGGCCCAAATCGGCGGTACCGGATCAGTTCGATGTTGCGCTGAATCTGTTTGACCGCATGCTCATCGTACCGGTTGAAGTCGCCCGCGACACAGATCAAGCGTGGTGCCGACCAATCAACCTCTTCCGCCTCGTCCTTCCCGAGCTTCTCCAAAACCAACCACTGAAAATCCTTCCGGTGGTCCAAGAGCCAATCGAGATAGAACAAGCCCTGGTTGATGACGTTTTCATTCGATGCACGCTTGTACTCTAAGATCACAGGGCAACCGTTCTCATCGAGACCAAGCGTATCAATCCGGCCATTGGTGGTCGCATATTCGGTCGCCAAGAACCTAACACCCAACAGCGCCTCAAGGTTCTTCTCGAAAAACACCTGCAGCGATTTTTCGATCGTGTCTGTCGTGCCGACCAACTCGCTGATCTTGTTGCTCGCAACGCGAAAAAGCTTGATATCGCCCATATCTCACCCCGCCTTTGCCAGCCCCTTCAGCACCTGCCGGAAACTCGCGAGCCCCGCCTCCAGATTCTCGATGATATCCTCGGCCAGCTCGTCCGGCTCTGGCAGGTTATCGAGGTCGGTGAGGCTCTTGTCCTTCAGCCAGAACACGTCGAGGCTCGTCTTGTCGCGCGCGGCCAACTCTTCGTACGTGTACTTGCGCCAGCGGCCTTCCGGGTTCTTCTCCGCGTCCCACGTCGCTTTGCGCTTATGCCGGTTCTTCGGATTGTAGCAGGCGACGAAGTCCGCAAGGTTCTCATACCTAAGCGGCTTCTTCTTCAACGTGTGGTGCACGTTCGTGCGGTAGTCGTAGAACCAAACCTCCTTCGTCCAGGGCGCCTTCCCGGCCTCGCGGTTGTCGAAGAAGATCACGTTCGCCTTCACGCCGTGCGCATAGAAAATGCCGGTCGGCAGGCGCAGAATCGTGTGCAGGTCCGTGGTCTTGAGCAAATTCTGCCGCACGGTCTCACCCGCGCCGCCCTCGAACAGCACGTTGTCCGGCACGACGACGGCGGCGCGCCCCGTCGTCTTCAGCATCGAACGGATGTGCTGCACGAAATTCAGCTGCTTGTTCGACGTCGTCGCCCAAAAATCCTGACGGTTATAAGTAAGCTCGTCGGTCTCCTCCTCGCCCTCGTCGTTCGTGAAGCTCATCGAACTCTTCTTGCCGAACGGCGGATTGGCGAGCACGAAATCGAAGCTCTGCGCGGGCGGCGCAACCAGCGCGTCGTTCGGCGAGATCAGCACATCGCCGTCGATCTCGCCGATATTGTGCAGGAACATGTTCATCAGACAGAGCCGGCGCGTATTGGCGACAATCTCGTTGCCGTGAAACGTCTTGTGCTTCAGAAACGTCTTCTGCGCTTTGTCCAGCTCGTGGTTCTTCGGGTCGGTCAGAAAATCGTAAGCAGCCAGGAAAAAACCACCCGTGCCGCAAGCCGGATCGGCGATCGACTTCCCTGGCTCCGGCCGCATGCACTGAACCATCGCCTTAATCAGCGCGCGCGGCGTGAAGTACTGCCCCGCGCCGGACTTCGTGTCCTCCGCGTTCTTCTCGAGCAACCCCTCATAAATGTCGCCTTTGACGTCGGCCCCCAGGCTCACCCACTCCACCTCGTCGATCATATCGATGAGGCGATAGAGCTTCGCCGGATCCTGAATCTTGTTCTGCGCCTTGGTGAAAATCTGCCCGAGCACATCCTTGCGCGTCCCCAGCGCGCGCAGAAGCTCGATGTAATGCGCCTCCAACTCCGCCCCACGCTTGGCCTTCAGGCTCGGCCACGTGTACTTGGCGGGAATCCCGACATCGCGCTTATAAGGCGGCTTCGCATACTCATCCGCCATCTTGAGGAAGATGAGGTAGGTGAGCTGCTCCAGATAGTCGCCATAGCCAACGCCATCATCGCGCAGCGTGTTGCAGAAGCTCCAAACCTTGGAGACGATAGGAGCCGTGCTCATGCCGCTTCCCGCTTGCCGTTCCGGCTGGTGCGCCCCTGCTTCGCGCCCAAGTCACCGTGTTGGTTGCGGATCCGCTCCAGCAATGCCGACGCCGGTTCGTCCGAAACGTCCTGCGCCACGAGTTCGCCGCAGAAGGCTCGCTTCAGGATGGATTGGCGGAGGGCTTCCACGCGCTTCAGAGCCGTTGAAGCATCATCGTTGATGCGCTTCTCGCACTCGAGTGCCGTGACGATGAACGAGACGACCGCCCTTTGCTCGCTCAGAGAGGGGACTGGAATTGACACACCTCGGATATTTTCGAGATTCAGACCAGGCTTTCCCGCGCCGTAGGCTGCTTCGTTCAGTTGTCGGCGGCCTCCGGCCTCTGAAAGTAGATACCAATACAAGAACTCAGGATCGAGATTCTCGGTCGGCCGGCAAAGAGCGACATGCTGGCTAACGTATGCAGTTCCCAATTCTTGGTTTACCAGCCCAGTCTTTGTTACATTCGCGCCAGTGATGGTGATCAAAACGTCGCCCAGCCGGACTCGGGTTCGAACACCTTCTGTTTTGCCTGGTGGAAGGCTTACGAACGCAATATCTGAAAGCTCAAGCCTGTCATGCTTCAGGTTCTGCGCTCGGATAAAGAGGTCTCCTTCATCGGCATAGTAATCGGCCCACCCTCTAGATCCCGAGGTCAGAAACTCGATGAACTCGCCAAGGTGTCGGTCCGGCCACGAATTCCCCTCACCTGACGGTCGTGTGAGTTTGCCTTCGAACGCATGTTTGAGGACGGATTGGCGATAGGCTTTGAGCTGCTCGCGCGCGGTGGTGAGGCTCTCGACGCCCTTGTCGAGTTCGGAGAACAGCTCCTCGATCTTGGCGACGATCCGGTGCTGTTCGGCGAGTGGTGGCACTGGAAAAGGAAAGCGCCTGCTTTCTTCCAACGGGAGCGTCATTCTACCTGAGCCGTTCGCCTTGTCTGCAGATAGTCTGGCGATATACGGCGTGTTCAAGTAGTACTCCATGAAACTCGGCAACACGCAGCTCTTGATCGGTTTCACGAGGCCAAGACCAACGAAGATTGAAACCTCTTCGTCAAAGTCGATGCGCTTGGCGTATCCAAGCGTGCCAATTCGCGGGAACAAGATGTCGTCACGCTCCGGCTTGCATCGACGCGTTAGCTCTTGGTGTTCTTCCCGAGTAATGTATTTTTCGTAGCTATCCCAATTGATGGGCTGGAACGGCTTGATGTTCTTTATCGAGATAAAGCGCACACCGCGTGGCACGTAGGTCGGCGTTTTATGCGTTCCGTCCGTCACGACGTGACTCACGTCTTGTAGCGACGCCACTGTCCATCCAGGCGGAATGTCACGTTGAGTCAGATAAAAGCCGTACTCTTCGAGCTGCCTGGGCGGAATGATGGAATTCATACCGCCAACGCCTCGTTCAATTCCTCGATCAAGTCGTCCATCCCTGCCCCAAACAGCTGATGCATTTTCCCAAGCCCGCCCTTCGCGTTGAACGGCGCCATGCTCAGGTCGTCGCGCTCGACGTGGAACGAGGTTGTAATGTGATCGCGCACCATGCGCAGCCATTCGGTCTGCTCGTCGGTGAACTTCTCCCCAACCCCGCTATGGCGCTTCATGATCCAGGCCTGGAAATTGCGCCGCACGGTGTCGGCGTAAGGCGCGAGCTTCGCGTCGATGCCGCACACGCGCCGAATCAATGCAACCAGCGCCGTCAGCTCGTTCGCCGGATTGGCGCCCTTGACCTCGTCAAGCAGCGCAAACGCTTGCCACACACGCAACGGCGCGAGCTTCGGCCGGTCAGTCTTGAGGGCTTCGAACACCGCCTTGATCATCGCGTAGGTGACCGTCGAACGCCGCGCCGGCTGACTGTAGAAAATCGTCAACGCCTCAATCTTGTCGCGATGCTCTTCCAGATAGGCCGCGAAATCCTTCGCCATCGCCTGAGCATTTTCCTTGGCCTCGCCGCTCCACCCGACGGCGGTCACGGTGTCGAGTTCGTCGTGGACGATCGTCTGCTCCTTTTCGCGCCGGATGCCGTCGATCAAATTGATCAACGGTCCGGTGAAGACGTTCGCCGCACGACCCACGAGCTTGTCCCGCGCTGAGGCGCGGTCCGCCTCCGTCGGCTCGGCGCCCTTCGCCGCCGTCTTCGCCTCAGCCTCGACGCGATCCGGATCGAGCGCATCGACGAGACCGCGCACGATGTCGGAAAGCGCAACGCCGCCCGCGGCCTCACGCACGCGTGCTTGCTCTTTCTCGTCCAACTGCCGGTCGAGGCGGGCAAGGCGGCCGGCGAGCGATGAGACCGTGTCCTCATCCCGCACGCCCATCATCACCCCGGTCGCAAGGTCCTTCAGCGGCACGGCAGGCTTCGTGATCAGCGGCTCACTCGCCGTCTTCAGCGATTTCGTCACGCCGACCGCGTCCACGATCACGTAATGCGTCTTCGGCCCAGTGGCCGATCCGGTGACCTTCTTCAAACTATCGGCGTCCAACGTGCGCGTGCCGCGGCCCTTCATCTGCTCGAAATAGTTCCGGCTTTTGACGTCGCGCATGAAGACCAGGCATTCGAGCGGCTTCACGTCGGTGCCGGTCGCGATCATGTCGACCGTGACCGCGATGCGTGGATTGGCGTTGTTGCGAAACTGCGCCAGGACCGATTTCGGATCTTCCGTCGACTGATAGGTGATCTTCTTGCAGAAGTCGTTGCCTTCGGCGAACTCCTCGCGGACGATGTTGATGATGTCGTCGGCGTGGCTGTCGGTCTTCGCGAAGATCAGTGTCTTCGGAACCTCTTCGCGGCCGGGAAAAATCTCCGGCAGCTTGTCGCGGAACGTGCGAACGATCGTGCGGATTTGATCGGGCACAACGACACTGCGGTCGAGTTGAGTGGCCGCGAAGTTCTCGTCCTGATCCTGGCTTTCCCAGCGCTTCGCGCGTGTCAGGCGCTCGCGCTTCTCAACCTGCTGTCCGGCCGTCACGGTGGCACCGGCGCGCGTGATCGCGGTTTCGATCACGTAGATTTCGTTGCCGACATTCACCCCGTCCGCGACCGCGCGCTCATGCCCGTACTCGCTGACCACGTTCTTGTGAAAGAAACTGTAGGTCCGCGCATCCGGTGTCGCCGTCAAGCCGATCAGGTAGGCGTCAAAATACTCGATCACCTGGCGCCACAAATTGTAGATCGAGCGGTGGCACTCATCGATGATGATAAAGTCGAAGAACTCCGGCGGAATCTTCGGATTGTAGACGACGGGCAACGGCTCCCGCGGACGCACCAGCCGCTCCGCCGGATTTTCCTCCTCCACGCTTTCGTCCAGCGGTTCGTCCTTCAGGATCGAATACATCCGCTGGATCGTGCTGATGCAGACCTGGGAACTGTTCGCGATGGACGCGGATTTTAGACGCTGAACGTTGTAGAGCTCGGTGAACTTCCGATTGTCATCGTTCGGCAGGTACGTCATGAACTCCTGCTCGGCCTGCTCGCCGAGGTTCTTTGTGTCGACGAGGAACAACACGCGCTTCGCCTGCGCGTGCTTCAGCAGCCGATAAACCGACGTGATCGCCGTAAAGGTCTTGCCCGACCCGGTCGCCATCTGCACCAGCGCGCGCGGGCGATCGTCCTTGAACGATTTTTCCAGGTTCTCGATCGCCGAAATTTGGCATGCCCGCAGCCCCGCCGGGTTCAGCGGCGGCAGATGCTGAAGCCGCGCGCGCAACGACCCCGGTTGCGCCACATACTCAGCTGGGTCTTCATGCAACCCAGCGCCGGCTCTCGGGCGAGCCGTTAAACGTTCTCTGGCCCAACTCGCCAGCGTCGCCGGTTGATGAAACGAAAACACCTCCCGCGACCGTGGCCTGGGATCGCGCCCATCGGTGAAGCGCGTAATAACCCCCGTGCTCTCATATACAAACGGCAGCGGCTCGTTGTTTCTGACCCATTTGAGTTTGGCTGCCGCATAGTCGCCCGACTGCTTTTCAACTGTCGTGATCTTGTGGCCCCAGTCTTTCGGCTTTGCCTCGATAACGCCAACAGCACGCTGATCGACAAAGAGAACATAATCTGTGGGGCCAATATCTGTCGGGTACTCACGTACTGCCAATCCCGACCCGGCACCAAAGTCGATCGCATCCTTATCCTGGACAACCCAACCGGCCTCGCCAAGCTTCGCATCGATCTGATCGCGCGCGACCTGCTCAGGATTTTGGTTCTTACGAGGCATAAATCCTTCAATCTGCTACCCGCAGTGTACTATCGAAGCACGAAGCACAAACGCAATGTAGTCTATAGACCCCAGGACACCAGAGCTTCCCTGGAAAGTCGACGTACAATGCGAATGGGGCAACAGGTCCGCGCGACCCGGTTCGTTGTCCAGCAATATGGCGACGGTGACGCCCCAAACTTCTTGTCCCCCGGAATGCCTGAGGCGCTAGTATGACGGCAGACCAGAGACCCCATGCCCCACCCCATCACCGCCATCCCGCAAATCCCCACCCCCCAACCGCCGGAGGCGGACCCTTACGCGGTCCTGAAATCCTTCCGCGCCACCGCGCCGCTCGCGCGGGCGGAGATGGGCTTGGTGCTGGGGCTGCGCCAACGCCATCTCGACCCCATCATGGGCGAGGCCACGCGCCAGCTCGAAACCGAAACGAAGCTGATGCAGGGCATCACCTCCGGCCCGCTGTTCGAATTCACCGAAGCCGCCATGCTGTTCGCGAACGGGGAAACGCACCGCCGCCGTCGCGCGCCCGTGCAACGCACGTTCGCCTTCAAGCTCATGGATGCGATGCGGCCGAAGGCGGCGGCGCTTGCCGCCGAGCTCGTCACCCAGCGCCTGAACACAGGGCCGATCGACTTCGTGAACGAGATCGCCGCGCCCATCCCCGCGCGCATCATCGCCGACATTCTGGGCATCCCGCGCACCGACCTGCCCGTGTTCCTGGCCTGGATCGCCGATACGGCCGAGGGCCTGGGCTTCATCGACCCCGCCCGCCGCGCCCAAATCGAGGCGAGCCTCACCGCGTTCGACGCCTATGTGAGCGACCTGCTCGACGCGCGGCGCCGCGCGCCGAAGGCCGACTTCCTGACCGCGTATGTGGAGGCGACCGCGCGCGACGGCGAACTCTCCGACATCGAAATCCGCACGCAGATCATCGGCCTGATCCTGGCCGGCTCCGACACGACGCGCGGCTCGCTCTGCATGACGCTCGCCCGCCTGTTGCAGCATCCGGCGCAATGGCGCGCGTTCTGCGACAACCCCGACGGGTTGAAACGCGCCGCGGTGGACGAAGGGCTGCGCTTCGAACCCGTCGTCTCCGGCGCGCCCCGCATCGCGGTGAAGGACTTCGAACTCGACGGCTATCTGATCCCCGCGGGCACGGTGCTGACCGTCTCGTTCCTCTCGGCGTTGCGCGACGAAGAGGTCTACGTCGAACCCGACCGCTTCAACATCCACCGCACCGACCACCCGCGCTGGCACCTCATCTTCGGCGGCGGCGCCCACCGCTGCGTCGGCGAGGCGCTCGCCCGCGCGGAGATGGAAGAAACGCTGGCCACGATCGCCAGGCTCGCGCCCAAGACCACGCTCATCGGCCAAGGCCCCAAACTCAAACCCGGCCCGATCCGTCAGGTCGATCAGATGCAGGTCGCGTTCGCGGCGTAACTGCCCGGGACCGCCGGCTTCCAGCCATCCAGTTCCCATTCTGACCGCCGATCACCACCGGCGGACACGCGCGTGCGGTTGACCGCTCTCAAGGCGAGATTCGCGCGCCGTCGCCGGAGAAGAATACGGAACTCCAGGACAAGCGCGGTTGCGGGTCGCCGGCTTCCGGCCGCAACGTCAGATAGGCATCGACGCCCGGCACGTAGAGCCAGCCGTAGCCGACCTGATAGATCTGATACCGTGGGCCGGCGCCGACTTGCAGAACGGGTGGGTCTCCCGCAGCCTCGATCGAGACCTCGCCGAGACCTTCGATACGATAGCGTCCCGCCGAGGCGGACAAATCGACCTGCGTATCCTTGCCGGATGCGACCGCCGGCGCCGGGGCAGCGTCGCGCCCCTCCGCGAGCGCGATAAGCGCTCGCATGAACCAAGGATGCAGCGGCGGCGCGATCGTACTGTTGGACACGAACACGGCGGTGACGTTTCGTGCGGCATCCCAGTAGACGAGATTGAAGAAGCCCTGGTGATGGCCGGTGTAGTAGCAGCGCAGGCGATCCGCCGCGCAGTACCAACTGGACAATGAAATCGCCGACGCATGTCCGCCGATGCGCGCAGGCGCCAACGCTTGGTCCCAGATATCCGCCGGCACGGCGCGCCGCTCCGCCCACGCACGCGCCCAGGCGTGCAAGTCACGCGCCGAGAAATAGATATTCGAGCCGCCGTAGATGGCCTCTTTGTCGAACACGTCGAAGACGCGCGCATCGGGTCGGCTTGAGTCGAACCCGATCGTGCGCGCGCCGGGCCAATCGGCGAAGCGCACCGGCCGCAAGAACGCGGTGGCCGCGCCCGCTTCGGCGAGCAACCCCTTCACCACGTGCTCGCCATAGGATGCGCGCGTCACCCGTTCGATGAGAAGCGCCAGCGTGTCGTAGCAGATGTTACAGTAACTGAACTGCGAGCCCGGCGAAAAAAGCGGCCGCGGCGATTGCCGCCGCATGACGTTCTGCAGTTCGAGATTGTCGACCGGTCGTTCGCCGTCGAGTACCGGCGCAAAGGGATCGTAATCCGGCAGACCGGCGGTGTGACTGAGCAGATGACGGATGCTCACGTCGGGATAGGGAAACTCTGCGACGTGTCTTTGCACCGGGTCGTCGAGCGCAATTGCGCCTGTGGCGACGAGGCGCCAGATAGCGGCCGCGGTGGCGGTCTTTGCCAGCGACGCGCCATCCGCCGCGGTGTCGGGCGTGAAAGCACGCGTACGGTCCGCCCGTCCGAACGCGCCTTCGTAAACAACACGTCCATCGCGCGCGAGGATCACCGCACCGCTAAAGCTGCCCGCATCGTGCAGGCGCAGCAGCAGCGCCTGGGCGTCGCGCGCCGTCTTCGCGTCCTCCGGCTTGCCGCACGCGCCGACGGCGAAGAGCGCCGTGACAAGAACCGTCCACTGGATCAACCGCATGACACCTCATTGCCTTATGCCGACCGGCGGGCCCCACGCGAAACCTAAATGCGCAACACGCTAGGTTCAATCGCGCCGGCGTTTCGCCGCCCCCGCACCCGCATGCAGCATGTGGCCGGCCGCTGCCCGCCTTGCGCCTAAGCGTGAAAGGAACCCGGCATCGCGTAAAGACGGAACAGAGCGGCCTCGCGAAAGCCCATGGCGCGATAGAGCGAAACCGCCATCGGCGTGGAATGCAACACGGCGAGCCTGCGTCCCCGCGCGCGCGCCGCCGAAAGCGCGGTCAGACAAATGAGCCGCGCGAAGCCAAAACCGCGCGCCTCCGGCTTCGTGGCGACGCCGTAGAGACCGACGACACCTCCCGTGTCGTGCGATCCCGCCTTGGCGAGAACCTTGCCGTCTTTGACGATGAGCCATGCCCGGGTCGGCGACCGTTCATCGCCGACCTGGAAGCTGCGAACGATTGCCGCCAAATGCGATCTCTCGGCCGGCAACACGCAATATCCCTGTTACGTGCGTCAGCCTGATCTTCCCGCCCCGCAGCAAGCCGCCACAACGCACCACGAGGGACGACCTGAAAACGCGCACTGCTTGACGTCGCCGCCAATACGTGACGAAATGGTCACGTATCAATCATGGGCGCCATACGGAGCTTACAAGGTGTCTGTTCTCTCTCAACATCGGCAGCCTATGCAAAGCGCGTCCCGCAACAGCGCGGCCGCGCTCATTGGGATGAACATGAGCTTCCGCTTGCGACGGAATTCATCGCCGATGATCTGCCTTGCAAACGCGATCGTCGCGTTGCTGGCGGTGATGGCGCCCGCTTCGGCGCACCCAGCCATGGGTATCGCCGTCGACAAGTCGGGAACGGTTTTCTACAGCGACACAGCGCATGTTTGGACGGTCGCGCGGGACGCCTCGCCCCGCATCGTCGTTCGCGATGTGCACACGCACGAACTCTGGATCGACGCCGACGGGACACTCTACGGCGAACACCTGACCTACGACGCCGGCCGGTGGTCGCACCGCGTGTGGAAACGAACGGCCGCCGGCGCGATAAGCGACGTCATCGCCCCGCGCCCGGGTTTCCTCAGCAACTATCGCGATTTCGGTTTTCAGCGAGACAAGCGCGGCGCCTTCTACTGGATCGAAGGGTCGTCACCGGCACGATTGCGGTTCAAGCTCGGGGCCTCTTCGCCGCAGACGCTTGCAGAATTGCCATTCACCAACCAGTCATGGCTGACGGTTCGCGCCGACGGAACAGTGTTCGCGAGCGAAAACGGAATCGCCTGGCGCGTATCCCCAAACGGCAAGCGGGAGCGTCTGCCGGGAGCGCTAAGCCAAAGCCGCGAACGGATGGCGATCATGGGCATAGCGGCACTGGTCGACGGAACCACCTACTTCGCCGTCTACGGCGATCGCGCGATCAGACGCCTGTCCGCCGGCGACAAAGTCGAGACGATCGACGTTTCGCCAACGGGCTGGGCACCGACCGGCGTTGCGGTCGCCCCCGACGGCACGATCTGGACCCTCGAGGTGACGCCCGACAACCGTCAACGCGCGCGCCAAGTGCAACCGCTCAAACCTTGATCCCTGGCCGACGCATCCGCGCCGACGGTTTCGTCGACTGGCGTGCTTGCGAGAGACGCAGTCGGCGGCCGCTGCTTGACGCCGCAGCCAATACGTGACCAAATGGTCACGTGTCAAAAACAGCCCTCGCCGAGCCCGCAAACGATGTTTGGTCCGCTCTCGCGGATCCGACGCGCCGCACGTTGATCGATCGGCTGGCGCGGGGCGCAAAGTCCACGTCGGAGCTGGGTCTGGGCCTGCCGATATCGCGGTTCGGCGTGATGAAGCACCTCGCGATCCTCGAGCGCGCAGGCCTCATCGTCACGCGCAAACACGGCCGCGTGCGGATGAACCATTTGAATGCTGCCGTCCTTTCGCAATTGCAGTCGCGCTGGCTCACGCCGCGCGCGCTCGACCTCGGGCGTGCAGCGCATCGCTTTTCGAAATCACTCGGAGGAAAGTCCATGGTCACGCCCCTGCCGGTCGCCCCTCTCGGCGCCGTCGACGTCACGCTGGAATGGCGCGTGCCGGTGCCGGCGGCACGCGTGTGGTCGGCGCTGTTCACCGCGCCGGACAAGTGGTGGCCCGCCTCGCATCGCGCGATCGAGGGCGCCACGTTTACGTTCGACGAACGCCTCGGCGGCCACCTGCGCGAGGAAGGCAAGGACGGTCACGCGCTCTCCTGGTACACGATCTTTGCGATGGAACGCGCGCGGTCGCTCGACCTCAGCGGTGCGCTGGCCACACGCTATGGCGGCCCGGCGACCTCACTCCTGCACATCGAGCTGGAGGACGCGGGCAAAGGCTGCATCGTGAAACTGATGGATTCGGTGTTCGGCCGGCTGGGGCCGCAATTCCATACCTCGGTCAGCGAAGGCTGGACGGCCATCATCGGCCAAGGCCTCGTGCCCTACGCCGGGAAGAGGTAGGCGGCTGCCAAGCGACCGGCCGTCAGGCGCCGGCTTGCAGCTGGCGCTCATACGCGCGGGCATCAAAATGGCCGAGCGATCGGGCGATGCGCCCATCCCCGCCGATGCGCCAATCCTCATAGCCGCTTATACGAACGAACTTGCCCGTGCCGCCCGGCCCCGTGTTCGTGCCGGCAAGCGTCCAATGGAAGTGCACGCGCTCACCCGCGCGCTCCAACCGGTCGAAGCTGACGATCATGTCGGGGAAGGCGTCGATGAATCCCTGCGCGACGGCGGCAATGGCACTGCGCCCCACCGCGGGTGGCCCGTCATTGACCGTCAACGACCCACCCTCCGCAAAGAACGCCGCCACTCGGCCGGCATCGTCGCTGCACCACGCCTTCGCATAGCGTTGCGCAAACGATTGCAGCTCGTCGTTCGTCATGTGGGGTTCCCGTCGCGGTCCCAGAAAGGAAGGTTGGGTCGGTTCGCCGGAGGCTGCTTCAATCGTCGCGGTAGACGCGTTCGCGGCGTTCGTGGCGTTCTTGGGCTTCGAGGCTCAGGGTCGCGATCGGGCGGGCTTCGAGACGGCGCAATGTGATCGGGTCGCCGGTGTCTTCGCAAAAGCCGTAGGTGCCTTCTTCGATGCGGCGAAGCGCGGCGTCGATCTTCGAGATCAGTTTTCTCTGGCGGTCGCGGGCGCGCAGTTCGTTCGCGCGTTCGGCTTCGCTGGAGGCGCGGTCGGCGAGGTCGGCATGGGCGACGCTGTCTTGCGCAAGATTGTGCAGCGTCTCTTTCGATTCGCGGATGATGTCGTCCTTCCACTGCAGCAAACGCCGGCGAAAATACTCGCGCTGGCGCTCGTTCATGAACGGCTCGTCTTCGGACGGACGGTAGTTCGCGGGTAGCTCCACGCCCATTTTCTTCTTTCCTCCCCGACACACGCAGGCGTCAAAGCGCGGCGGACTATATGGCGAGGCGCGATGCCGCAGCAACGGGGGAAAAAGTAAAGAAATTAAAGGGTTTATGACGACCGGGCGGTTTCGCCGGGGTCAGTTCGCAGTTGCGAAATTGAGCTTGGCCAACTCGACCCGGGCGCGCAGTTCGATTTCCTCGAGGACCGCGGCAAGACCGGGGTCGACAAAGTCCTCCCGCTTGGTCTCGACGAGCGTCACAAGGCGGGCGAGCGTGGCGCGCGAGACGCCGCCCGCGAGCAACCCGTCGCGCACGTCGTCGAGCAGATCGAGCATGTCGCGCCCGCGTTTGGCCGCCTTGGCGCGGCCGGCGAGACTGTCGGGCACCTCCTGCAGCGCGATCAGCGTGTCGACGGCGGCAATCGGGACGCTGCGTGTGACAGGCGCGGCCGCGCGCATCTCACCGGCGTCGCCGGGTACGAACGCCGCGCCCGCAGCCTGGGGGCTGCGTACACGTGCGGTGCGCGCTGTTTCGATCGGGCGCGGTCCGTCGACCTTCATGGCGAGCCCATTCGTCCTTTTAGCCTCAGGTTAAACATGGCGCGGCGCGGTTAAGATCGGCTGAACATTTTGACCGGCACGGGCAGAATTTGCCGAGCCGCAGCGCGCAACGCGCGGGGGCGGACGCCGCGCGGGCGAGTCATTTCAATATCTTGGCGGACGTTCTTCGCTGGCAAGGGCCTTGCTTTGGTTCCGGCGGATCCATGCGTCCTTAGAAGAAGGCCCGCTTCATGCGCCGTGTACTGAGTATCGCCCTCGCCGCCTGCCTTGCCGTGGCCTCCGCGCCAGGGGCGCAGGCCTATTCGCGCATCAAGGACATCGCGGACGTCGAAGGCGTGCGCGAGAACTTGCTCGTGGGCTACGGCCTGGTCGTCGGCCTGAACGGCACGGGCGACAGTCTGCGCAACGCGCCGGGCACGCAGCAGAGCCTGCAGGCGATGTTGGAGCGCTTGGGCGTCAACACGCGCGGCGCCAATATTTCGAGCGGCAACGTCGCGGCGGTCATCGTGACCGCGAACCTGCCGCCGTTTTCGACGCAAGGGACGCGGATCGACGTGACGGTCAGCGCGCTGGGCGATGCGAAGAACCTGCAAGGCGGCACGCTGTTGGTGACGCCGCTGCTGGCGGCCGACGGCAACATCTATGCGGTCGCGCAGGGGCAGGTTTCGATCAACGGATTCTCGGCGCAGGGTGCGGCGTCCAGCGTGACGCGCGGCGTGCCGACGTCGGGGCGGATTTCGTCCGGCGCGATCGTCGAGCGCGAGATCAAGTTCGAGCTTGCGTCGATGCAGACGCTGAAACTGGCGCTGCGCAATCCCGACTTTACGACGGCCCGCCGCGTCGGTGAGGCGATCAACAGCTTCGTCGGCGCCAAAGTCGCGAGTGCTGCGGACGCGGCGACGGTTCGGGTTGCGGTTCCGGCAGGCTATGCGGGAAACGTTGTCGGTCTGCTGACCGACATCGAGCAGCTTCGCGTGACGCCCGACCTGCCGGCGAAGATCGTCATCGACGAGGCCTCGGGCATCATCGTTATGGGTGCTGACGTGCGGGTGTCGAGTGTCGCGATCGCGCAAGGGAACCTCACGATCCGCGTCAGCGAGTTCCCGCAGGCGATCCAACCCGAACCGTTCAGCAACGGCGAAACCGTTATCGTGCCGCAAACCGAGATCGAGGTCGAAGATTCCTCCGACAAGAAACTCGCCGTGCTGCGCGCCGGCGTCAGCCTGCAGCAGCTGGTCAACGGGTTGAACGCGCTGGGCGTGGGCCCGCGCGACATGATCGCGATCCTGCAGGCGGTCAAAGCCGCCGGCGCGCTGCAGGCCGAAATCGAGGTGATGTGATGAACGCGCTCTCACTCGACGTCGCCCGCATGAACCTGTCCGGCGCCGGCACGAAGGCGCCCGGCGCAGCCAACGGCATCGAGGCGGCGGCCAAGGACTTCGAGGCCGTCTTCATCTCCCAGATGTTCGAGCAATTGTTCGCCGGGGTGTCGACGGACGGCCCAATGGGCGGCGGCACGGGCGAGCGCATCTTTCGCTCGCTGATGTTTCAAGAGGTGGGCAAGCAAATGGCCGCGCAGGGCGGTATGGGCCTGGGCGACGCGGTGAAGCGCGAGCTTCTCGCCTTGCAGGAGCAGGGCCGGCAATGACGACGGCTGCGGACGAGTTGATTGCGTTGACGGGCAAGCTTGCGGCCGCGGTCGAGCAAGACGTGGCGGTGCTCAAAGGCGGGCGGCCCGCCGCTCTGACGGCGAACGCCGAGGAGCGCGCGGCGCTTGCAGCGACTTACGCGAAGGCGATGGCGGCGTTCAAAGGAAAGCCCGCGATCGCGGCTTTGCCTGCGCCTCTGCGTCAGAAACTGAAAGCCGCGACCGAGCGGCTGCACAAGGCCACGCGCGAGCAGAACCGACTGCTCGCGCGTTTTCGCCACGTTACGGAAGGCATGATCAAGGCGGTCGCCGACGCCGTCGCCGCGCGCGAGTCGAGCGGTGTCTATGGCAGGGCGGGCTATGTCGTGAAGCCGCCGGCGGCGCCGCGCGCGTCGGCCATGACGTTCAGCCAAGCCGTCTGATTCGTCTTCGAGCTTATCCGCCGAGCGCGGCCAGAAGGCTCTGATAGGCCGCCGCCGCTTGCTGGTTGGCCGCTGCGCCCTTCGGCGGCGGATTCACGGCGAGGTAGGCGCCCCTGATCGCTTCCATCGCCGTCGCCAGTTCGAGCACCAATGCTTGTGCGCGCGTCTTGTCGGTCAATGCGGCACCGGCATCGAGACCGAGCGCGAAGACGTTGATGTCCTTCTTCTTCGCATCGGCGGGTGGGGCGTCTTTCGTGTTGTCGAACTTGCCCGGTTGCAGGCCGAGGCCCGCGAGCGCATCGAACCCGCTGCTGCCGCGGATCAACTCCACGACGTTGCCTTCGCGCGCGCTGATGCGCAGGCCGTCGCCGCCGCTGCGCGTCAGCACCGCCTCGCCTTTCAGCAGCATCACCGAATTCAGCCGTGTCGTGAGCGAGCGCATCGTATCGGTCGCGGACACCGTGACCTTGAGCGATGCGCCGCCGTTGACCTTTACGAAGAAATGATCGCCAGCGCGCACGCTCGAGGCCGCCGTGATCAGGCGCGTTTCGTCGAAGCGGATCGTGCCGCGCGGCAGACCCAGCTTATCGAGAACCGAGGCGCCCTGCCCATCCACGGCGATCGCGCGTGCGGAGGCCGCGCCTTGAGCACTTTCGTATTGATGCACCCAGACACGGGCGCCGTTCGCGTCGAGCTTTGCGACGTAGCCGTTCGTCGTGGCGGGCGCAGTGCCGCCGTTGAGCGCGCCGCTGGTCGAACCGGTGACGTAGACGTTGCCGCTTGCGACCGCGATGCCCGCGGCACCGTCGTTCGCCGACGTGCCGACATAAGTCACGAACGCGGCGGCGGCGGTGCTGCCCGCGTCGGCGATCTTCAAGACGAAGCCGTCGCTGCCGCCGCCGTGCGTCGCGACGATCGCCGCTTGACCGCCGGCGTCGAGGGCGGCGTTGTCCGTCGAACCGCCGACATAGACGGCGCCGGCCTCCACGCCCAGCGAACTCAATTGCCCCTGGCCGAGCGCGCCCAGCGAGACCTCCCACACGGCCGGCGACGTGCCGTCGGTGCCCAAAAGTTTGCGAACCTTCGCCTCGCCCGCTTCGACCGTTCCCAGCACGACATCGCCGTTGGCGTCGATCGCGATCGCGGTGGCGCGATCGTCGCCGGTGCCGCCGAATTGGCGCACATGGTCGAGCGCGCCGGACGCGGTCAACTTCATGAGGTAGGCGTCGCTGCCGCCGGCGTGGGTGACGGACGCGCCCATCGCGGACTTCGTCTGCCCGGCGACATAGAGCGAACCGTCGGCCGCGAATGCGAGCGCGTTCGCCTGGTCGTCGAGCACGGGCGCGATCTGACGCGTGAACACTTCGCGGCCGTCGCCGTCGTACTTGGTGACGAACGTGTCTTCGCCACCGCCGACGGCTGACGATGTGAGGCGGTCCGAGACCTTGCCCGCAATCGCGATGTTGCCGCTCGCGTCCGTCGCGACGGCGAACCCGCTTGCGCGATCGGACGCGCCCAACAGGCGGCTCCAGACGAGCTGACCGGCGGCATCGTACTTGCGGAGATAGACGTCCTGCTCACCCTGCACGATGCCGGAGCCAAGATCATCGGTAACGGTGCCGACGATGAAGACGTTGCCGCTCGCGTCGGTCGCCGTGCCTCTGACGTCGACCACGCCCGAAGGCGGCGCGATGTTCGCGGTGAAGTTCGTGGTGACGCCGGCGCCCGTGTCGGTCAGTTTCGTCAGCTGGCCCGTCTGCTTTGCGTTCGAGCCGGCGACGCCCGCGACGTAGACGGCCGGCGACGTCGCGGCGGCTTCAAAAGAAATGCGCTCCGTCGCGACCGTTTGGACGCCGATGCCGTAGCGCTTCGCGTCCGCCGCGGTCTTGCCCTCGAAGATCGTGGTCGAGAAGCGCGTCGACAGGCCGGCCGTTTCCATCTTGCCGTTCAGATAGGCCACGATGTTGACGACGGAAAGATCGCCGGCGATCTCGGAGAGGTCCATCGCGACGTTCGTCGTCGTGCCGTTCTTCAGAGCGGAGACGGTGAACACTTCCGTGCCGGCGAGCCCCGGAACGACGTTCGTTCCCGCACCGGCGACGACCGAAGGGCCGACATATTTCGTGGGCGGGCGGGCGATCTTGAGAGCGCTGTTGGCTTGCGACTCGCGCTTGCCGAACAGCAGCGTCAGGTCGGTGAACGCGGTTGCGCCGACGTAGTCTTTGACCTCGGCAAGGCCGGCTTGGAAACGGCGGTTCAGGCCCGTGCGTTCGCTGGCCGGCGTGTTCTCGCCGGCGCTGCGCGCGGCGAGCGCCTGCAGGCGCGACAGGCCTTGGTAGAGCGCGAAGAGCTTCTTGTGCTCCTGGTCAACGCCCGCTTTGTCGAACGCGTCTTCGCGCAGATTGACGAACGACGAGGTTCCGAGCGCTTCGCGCAGCCGCGCCACGGACGCCGCATCGTCGGCCTTCTTATCCCACGGGGCGAACGAGACGGTGTCGGCGGAGGCGCGGCGGGCCTGAGCTTGCGCCGCGGGCGCGCGCAGTTGCGCTTGGGCGTTGTAGTAATCGCCCAACACCGAGAAGTCGAACTGCGGCAACGACCGGCCGCCGCCCGACGGTCCAAAGAGCCCGCTCATAACCGCCCATTGTCGCGTGCGCGGCGTTAACGCGGTGCTAGCGGCGGGCGGCGGCTTAACGAGATGTGAACCTTCGGGGCCGCGGCTCAGTCGGGGCGACGGGCGACCGTCACGCCAAGCGTGTGCGGCTTGCCCTTGCGCAAGAGTTCGACTGCGAGTTTGCGGCCCGCGGGCGTTTCGACGATGAGTTTCTGCATCACAAGCGAGTCCGCGATCGTCGCGCCGTCGATCCGGGTGACGATGTCGCCGATCGCCATGCCGGCGGCGGCCGCGGGACCTCCCGGCGTCACATGGCCAATCAACGCGCCCGGTGCGCCCGGCGCGCGGTCCTTGACGTTGGCGCCGATCCAGCCGCGGCGTACGCGCCCGTTTCGCTTCAACTGATCGACGATCGTTGCGGCGGTGTTCGCGGGTATCGCGAAGCCAATGCCGATCGAGCCGCCGTTCGGCGAGAGCATGGCCGAGTTCACGCCGATCACTTTGCCGTCCATGTCGAACAACGGACCGCCGGAGTTGCCTTGGTTGATCGCCGCGTCGGTTTGGATGAAGTCGTCGTAGAGCTCGGCGTCGAGCTGGCGGTTTCGCGCGCTGATGATGCCTGCGGAAACGCTGCCGCCGAGACCGAACGGATTGCCGATCGCCAGCACCCAGTCGCCGGCCCTGGCCGTGCCGGAATCTCCGAACGAAGCGGCCGCGAGCGGCTTCTTCGCGGCGACGCGCAAAAGCGCAATGTCCGTCTTCTCGTCGCGCCCCACGACGACCGCGCCAAGGCGTGTGCCGTCGTGAAGGGCGACCGTGATCTCGCGCGCGCCTGCGATGACGTGGTTGTTCGTCACGATGAGACCCGCAGGGTCGACGACGAAGCCCGAGCCCAGCGAACGCGCGCCGCTGTCGGCCGCGCTTCTTTGCAGCGGCAGCGGCGGCGGCGCGGGCACGGGCCTTTGCGCATTCTGCAACGGCTTGTCGGTCGCAATGTTCACGACGGCGGCGGACAGGCGCTCGACAAGCGGGGCAAAACTCTCCGGCGCCGGGCGCGCGAGCGAGGCGGAAGTCAACAACAAGCTCGCCGCAACGACACCGACGATACGGATCACGCGCAAGTCCCCTTCAAGATCGCGGACCGCGAGAAACGCATGCGGCGCCGACCGTTAGATCAGCGCCGCACGGTAAAGAACTCGTTTACGCAGACTCAGCGCGTTCCGGCGGAGCCGCGCTGGAAGTACTTGAAGAACGGGCTGTCGGGCGAGATCACCATCGTCGTGTTCTCGTTCGTCAACGCCTGCTCGTAGGCCTTGAGCGAGCGATAGAACTCGAAGAACTCCGGATCGCGGCCGTAGGCGTCGCCCAGGATGCGATTGCGCTCTGCATCGCCTTCACCGCGCAGGATTTCGGATTTCCGGGTCGCCTCGGCCTTGATGATCGTCACTTCCTTCTCGGCGGTGCTTCGGATGCGGGTCGCTTCTTGGTCGCCCGCGGCGCGAATGCCCGCGGCCTCGCGTTGACGCTCGGTCTGCATGCGTTCGAACACGGAGACGAGGTTTTCCTTCGGCAAGTCGGCGCGGCGGATGCGGACGTCGACGATGTCCATGCCGAGACCCTGGGCTTCGGCTTTCAGCTGGTCGCGGATCGCGCGCATCAGAATGACGCGTTCGTCCGTCAGAAGCGTTGCGAGCGAGCGCGTGCCGAGAACGCCGCGAAGGCTCGAGCTCAAGATCGAGGACAGTCGCTGGCGCGCAATCGCTTCGCTTCGGACGGACTGATAGAAGCGCAGAGGATCGGAAATGCGGAAACGGGCGAAGGCGTCGACCACGATCCGCCGGCGGTCGGACGCGATGACTTCTTCCGGCGGCGCGTCCAGTTCCAAGATGCGTTTGTCGAAGAAGATCACCGTTTGAACGAACGGCACCTTCGCGGCGAGGCCGGGTTCGCGGACCGTGCGGACCGGATCGCCGAACTGCGTGATCAGCGCCTGCTCGCGCTGGTCGACGATGAAAACGCTGTTGAAGATGACGAACGCAACGGCCGCAACGGCGACGAGTGCGAGGCTCGTGATTCTGGGCATGGCTCAGTTTCCTCCCGTCGCGGCCGGGGGCTGCGTTCGGCGCAGCTCGGGCAGCGGCATGTACTGCACGACGCCGCCCTTGTTCTCGATGATGACCTTGTTCGTGCCGCCGAGGACTTTTTGCATCGTCTCGAGATAGAGCCGTTCGCGCGTGACGCCGCGGGCGTTGCGGTACTGATCGAGGATCGAAATGAAGCGCTGCGCTTCGCCCTGCGCTTCCGCGACCCCCCGCTGCTTGTAAGCTTCGGCGTCGAGAATGATCTTGTCCGCTTCACCCTTGGCTTGGGGCACGATCGTGTTCGCGTAGCGCTGCGCTTCGTTGCGCTTCTTGTCCTGGTCGTTGCGCGCGGCCTGAACGTCGCGGAACGCGTCGATGACCTGACTCGGCGGGTCGACCTTGCGCAGCGCGACGCGCGTGATCGTGACGCCTGCCTTGTAGAAGTCGAGCGTCGCCTGCATCACTTTGCGCACGTCCTCTTGCACCTGCGCGCGGCCTTCGGTTTGGATCGTGTCGATCTTGCCCTTACCGACGGCCTCGCGCATCGCGCTTTCGGCGACCGCCTTGATCGTCTCGTCGACTCTGTTCACCTCGAACAGAAAGCGCTCGGCCTCCGCCACTTTCCAGAACACGACGAAGTCCACGTCCACGACGTTCTCGTCACCGGTAAGCATCAAGCTCTCGACGGCGACGTCGGCGTCGACGGATTGCTCGCGGTTCGAGTCGGTGTCCGTGCGGAAGCCGATGTTGATCTGGTTTTCCTGTTCGACGTTCGGGCGCAGCACGGTTTCGAACGGATAGGGCAAGCGGAAGTGCAGGCCCGGGCCCAATTTGTCGACGTAGGCGCCGAAGCGGAGCACGATGCCCTGCTCGGCCGGCTGGACGACATAGACGCCGGTGAAGATCCAGAGCGCGAGCAACACGCCGCCGCCGATCGCGAAGACGACGCCGCCCGGCGATTGCTGCGGGAAATTCTTCTTCAACCACTCGCGCCCGCGCTTCAACACCTCGTCGAGATCGGGGGGACGGATGTTGGGACCTTGACCGCGGCCGCCGCCGCCGTTCTGCGGGCCTTGCCCCCACGGACCGCGACCGCCGCCGCCGGGATTCCAGCCGCCGCCACCGCCGCCCTTATTGTCGTTCCAAGGCATTTCCGTCCTTTCAACTCGTCAACGCGCCCGATGCCGGGCAACTTCGGACGTGACCTGAAGTCCGAAACACGCTCGGACCCCGGCACCATCCCGGCTGCGAATCACGCGACACAAGCCACCATGGATGTACCGGCTGGAGCGGTTTATAGGTTCTTAAGACCCGCCCGCGCAACGCACCGTCACATCTGCTCGCACAGCGGACGCAATCGCTGTATGTGGAGCGTCCGGAAACGGCGTCAAGACCCTAGAACAACTGAGTTTTTGCGATGTCGAACCTCACGAACGACGACGTGCTGCGGGCGCTTAGCGCCATCGTCGATCCCGATAGGAATAAAGACGTTGTGGCGCTGGGGCTCATCCAGGGGCTCAGCGTGAAGGAGGGTCATGTCAGCTTTGCCCTGGAGGTCGCGCCCGAAGAGGGCCGCGCAAAGGAACCGCTTCGTCTCGCCGCCGAAAAGGCGGTGCTGGCGCTGAAAGGCGCGCGCTCCGTGACCGCCGTGCTGACCGCACACAGCCGAGGCGCAGCAGCGCCCGCCCCGCGCCGTGCGGGCTTGAACGCGCAGATGCAGGCGGAGGCGCAACCGCGCGCCGGTTCGCCCGAACGCCAGGGGCCTGCCGGCGTGAAGGCCGTCATCGCGGTCGCCAGCGGCAAGGGCGGCGTGGGCAAGTCGACGGTCGCGGTGAACCTTGCGGTCGCGCTGCAGCGGCTCGGAAAGAAGGTGGGCCTGCTCGATGCCGACATTTACGGCCCGTCGATCCCGCGCATGTTGGGCCTCAGCGGCAAGCCGACATCGAAAGACGGCAAGAAGCTGCAGCCGATGGAGGCGTGGGGCCTCAAAGCCATCTCGATCGGTTCGCTGATCGACGAAGACCAGCCGATGATCTGGCGCGGGCCGATGGTGATGACCGCGCTGACGCAGCTGATCTACGACGTCGAATGGGCGCCGCTCGACGTGTTGGTCGTCGACATGCCGCCCGGCACCGGCGATGCGCAGCTGACGCTCGCCCAACGCGTGCCGCTTGCGGGCTCCATCATCGTCTCGACGCCGCAGGACATCGCGCTCATCGACGCGCGCAAGGGTCTTGCAATGTTCAAGAAGACGCATGTCCCCGTCTTCGGGATCGTGGAGAACATGTCGACGTTCGTCTGCCCAAGCTGCGGCCACGAGAGCCACATCTTCGGCCATGGCGGCGCGAAGGAGACGGCGGCGAAACTGGGGACGGATTTCTTAGGGGAGATTCCCCTTCACATCGCGATCCGCGAAACCTCCGACGGCGGCACGCCGATCACCGCGCGCGAACCCGACAGTGCGCAGGCGAAAGCGTTTCTCGCGCTCGCCGAGCGTGTCGCGCGGAAGCTCGATGCGGGCGACACAAGACCCGCACCGCGCATCGTGATGGAGTGAGGGCGCTCAGCGCACGCCGGCCGTCGCCTCTTTGAATTGCTCGATCGTCGCGGTTGCGCCGTGCACACTCGCGATCCGTTGCACCGGAAGACCCAGCTTCTTGAGCTTCTTCGCAAAGGCGACCGTCGTCGGCTGCGGCGGTCCGAACGGCGCGTTGTTCGCAGGCACGAAGAAGAGATCGCCCTGGAACAGCACGCGCTCGTTCGGCAACCAGGCGACGACCATCTCGCGCGCGTGCGGGTTGGGCCCGATATCGATGAGCTCCAGGGTGCGCGTCACATCGGAGAGAACGCGCTTGCCCTTTTCGATCGTCAGAATCTGAGCGGGCTTCGGCTCGCGGCGCAGACGGTCGTTCTGCGGCGCGGCGGCCGTGCGCTCGACCACACCGCGGTTGCCGGGTGTCGTGATCACGCTAGCGCCTTCCGCGATATAGCTGCGCAAACCGCCGATGTGATCGCCGTGATGATGCGTCATGACGATGTGGCGGATCGGCTTGCCGGGAATGAGTTCCTTGGTGCGCTTGATCGCGGCGTCCGACCCGTCACTGGACCCCGGCGCCTCGACGGCGACGACGTGGTCGGCGAACTCGACGACGAGCGTGTTCTGGTTCTGACCGGCGATGTTGTGCAGGACGTGCACGCCCGGCGCGAGCGTTTCGACCCGTTGCTCGAAATTCTGCGGCACGGGATCGACGGTTTTGTAGTCTTTCGCGTCGACCGTGAACGAGGCGTCTGTGATCGCCGGATTGATCTCGGCAAGCATCGTGAGCTTTGACGAAGCATCGCCGGCCAAAATCTGCGTGAACGTGCCCGGCAATTGGTACGGACCGGCCTTCTTGTAAGCGCCGTAGTGAATTTCCGCAGCCTCGTCGCCGGTGAACGGATCGACGAACATCAGTTCGTACTTCGAGACGAGGTTCGTCGCGCTGTCGACGAATACGGCGACCTGCACGGCGTCGGGCATCACGAACGTCACGACCTCGTGGCGGCGGCCTTGGAAGTTGTCTTCGCCCAGATAGCGCAGCGACGTCGCGCGATCGAGGGCCTGCCGCAGCA
>CAZLRW010000004.1:0-81572 GCA_964561925.1 uncultured Flavobacteriaceae bacterium | reverse complement strand
AGCGGAAGGTGCCGACGAGATTGATCTGGATGAGGCGGTCGAAGTGTTCGATCGGGTGCGGCGCGATTTCGGGCGAGTCCTTCTTGCGGCTCGCCGTCTTGATGGCGAGGCCCGTGCCGGCGCAGTTGACGAGGATGCGCTCCTGACCGAGCGCAGCGCGCGCCTTCTTGAAGCCGTCGATCACGCTTTGCTCGCTCGTCACGTCGACCTCGCAATAAACGCCGTCGATGTCGGCGGCGACCTTTTCGCCTTTGGCCTTATCGCGGTCGAAGATGGCGACGCGTACGCCGGCCGCGTGAAGTTCGCGGGCGGTCGCTTCGCCGAGGCCCGAGGCGCCGCCGGTGACGACGGCGGTGACGGAACGGTTGAGCTGCATGAGACGGCTTCCTTTGCTAAGATGCGGTGGCGCTTACATAGCGGCGCGCTGCGCGGGAGGCCAGATCGATGGATGCGGGACGGTTCCTGATCCTGGCGGGGCTTGTGCTCGTTGTGGTCGGATTTCTGTGGCCCTATCTCGGGCGGGTGGGCCTCGGCCGTCTGCCCGGCGACATCGTGGTGGAGCGCGAGGGCTTTCGCCTGTATGTTCCCATCACCACATCTCTTCTGATCAGCGCCGTGTTGACGCTAGGGTTTTGGTTGTTCCGCAAATGAAGACCGAGATGCCACCGCTTGAAGGCGAGATTCTTCTGCCCGCCCGGATCGCGCGCAACGAGCGCATCGTGCGCGACGGGTTTTGGCGCAAGCTGCGCCGGACGCTGGGGCGCATTCCCTTCGCCGAAGACGCGGTCGCCGCGTTCTATTGCGCGATGGACAACACAACGCCGTTGCACGCGCGGGCGATCATGTTGGCAGCACTTGCCTATTTCGTGCTGCCGATCGACCTCGTGCCCGATGCGCTGACCATGATCGGGTTCACCGACGATGCGACGGTGCTTGCGACCGCGATTGCGATTGCGGGCGCTCATATCCGGCCCGAGCATCGGGCGAAGGCGAAGCGGGCGCTTTTGATCGAAACGCCCGCGCGCTGAGTTTCAAGCGCCAAGGCCGCGGATGTTCGCGCGCTCCAGAATGCTCGTGAGCGTACGGTCAGATTTCACCGCAGCGAATTTCGCACGCAGCGCTTCGAGCGATTTGGCGTGGTACTTTTGCGGCTTCTGCCGCCAGAGCTTGCCGCGCAGCGTCACGGTAAACTCCTCCTCCGGCCGCGCGAGCGCTTCCGCGTTCGCCAGCGT
Source organism: uncultured Flavobacteriaceae bacterium (assembly GCA_964561925.1). Lineage (GTDB taxonomy): Bacteria > Pseudomonadota > Alphaproteobacteria > Micropepsales > Micropepsaceae > SZUA-430. The sequence continues at coordinate 80,340 of CAZLRW010000004.1, read as the reverse complement.
CCAGGGCATGAAGAGTTCGCCCGCCCAATCGCGGATGATGGGAAAGAGCGTCGGCTCCAACGTGCGCCACTCTTCCCATTCGCCTTCGGCCTTGGGCCAAGCCATGCGCTGAATCCAGGCGAGCACGTTTTGCGCGCGCGCTTCGATGATCGCGCCCGGCGTCGGGTCGGTCCACATGTTGTAGATCTGACCCCAGAGCGCGAAGTCGGCGAACGAGGGCTTGGCGCCGAAGAGGTATGCGCGATCCTTCAGATGCGCGTCGAGTTGGGCGAGGGCCGCATGGAACGTCTCTTCGATGAAGGGCGCCGTCGTTTCGTTCGATCCCACGAACCAAACGCGGCCGACCATGCGGTTGCGGATTTGCTCGGCGAAACCCGCTTGCGTCGCCTCGTCCATCGACGGGTTCATCGCCAGGGCAAGTCGCATCGCGCAGGCCTTTTGGTCGATCTCGCGGCGCCAGCGATAGTGGAACATCCATTTGTTGCCCCACTCGTCGGCGAGTTCTTCGAGGAGGCAGGAGAGGAAGTTCAGCGCCGGGTCGTTCGGGTGGATCGAGGGTTCCGGGTGGTCGCGCTCCAACCGTTCGATGATCGGCGTCGAGTCCTGGATCGCTTCGCCGTCCGGGGTCACGACCAGCGGCACGATCTGGATTTTCGCGTATTTCGCGTATTCGGCCGCGTTGTCGCCGCCGCGGTTCAGCCATCGATGCGGCAACTGCTTGGAACGGGCGTATGCGCGGACCTTGACCGAATAGGGCGACATTTCTGCGCCAAAGATTCTGTAAAGCCTCGACATGGCGCGTCTCCCGTTCTGCCCCGCGAGTTCTAGGCGAGGGAAGCGTCAACCGCCAGGCACTTCCAACTCCGCCGCAGCGTTGCGGTGCGGGACAACGGACACGAACGGCTGTACGTTGGCGGTGGCACTTCTCATCCGGAGCATGGTCATGACGATCTCACTGCGATTTGGACGCGCGGCAATCGCCGCGCTGGCGCTCAGTTTGGCGGGGTGCAGCGAGAGCACGACCGCGGCCGGCGGCGTCAGCCAAGTCGTGTCGACGACATCGTTCGGCATGTGTGTTGGCTATTGCAAAACGCGACTGGAGCTTTCCGCCGGGAAGGCCGTGCTGGTGCGCGAGCCCGGCGGACGGGGCGAGCCGACCTTGCCGGTCGAGCGCAAAGAGGAAACGTTGAGCCCTCAAGAGTGGGATGAGATCGCGCGCCTTGCCGGGGCAGCCAAGATCGACGCTCTGCCCGACGTCATCGGCTGCCCCGATTGTGCGGACGGCGGAGCGGAGTCGCTGACCATCGTGGGACCGGGACGCAACAAGACGATCACGTTCGACCACGGCGCCAATATCGACGCGGCCGCACCGTTGATCGAGCGCGTGCGCGCGATACGTTCGAGGATGCTGCCGCCGCAGTGATGCGAACTATTATGTCCCCGCAGCAGTGGCGAGGAGCCAGTCGCGGAACGCTTTGATCTTCGGCGCGTTCTCGAGGTCAGGCGGATAGACGAGGTAGAAGGCGGATTCGGCGGCGAGCGCGGGCGCGAATGGGCGTACGAGCCGCCCGGCGTCCAGGTCGCCTTTGACGAGGACGCTGCGGCCAAGAGCTACGCCCAGGCCTTCGATCGCGGCTTGGATCAGCAGCCCCGAGTCGTCGAAGCCGGGGCCGCGCGTCGCGTCGAAGCCGGTGACGCCGGCAACGCGCAGCCACATGCCCCAGTCTTCGCGCATCTCGTCGTGGAGCAATGTCGCGCGGGCCAGGTCGGCCGGCTCCTTCAACTGTGCTGCGAGTTTTGGTGCACAGACGGGAAAGAGCTCCTCCGAGAGGACCTTGACGCTGGCCAGGCCCGGCCAGTCGCCCTTGCCATAGCGGATCGCGAGATCGACGTCGGGGGCGAGCGCGCCGGTCTGGGCCTCGAACGTCGCGATCCAAACGTCGATGTTCGGGTGTTTGTCGCGAAAGTCGGCGAGGCGCGGCACGAGCCACTTGCCGGCGAAGGACGGCATGACGGCGACTGTCAGCCAGCCTTGGCCGGGGTCGACGGCCTGAAGCTTGCGGCCGGCGAGGGCGAGTTGGTCCAGGGCGGCCGTCACCGCCGGCAGGAACTTGGCTGCGGCCTCGGTCAGGGCCACGTGGCGACCGTCACGCCGGAACAAGGGGATGCCGGCCCAGTCCTCGAGGCCCTTCACCTGATGGCTCACGGCGCTTTGGGTGACGGACAATTCATCGGCTGCCCTTGTGAAACTAAGGAGCCGGGCCGCGGATTCGAAGGCCCGGAGCGAATTCAAGGGGGGAAGCCGACGCTGCATGCGCGTATTATATGAATTATTCTCATGATGTCGATGAAAAGTCCTCGTTTGAATTAATGAGGGTGGATCGACATATTTTGGCTCATACAAGTCACTCAACGAGAAAAGCGAGGCTTCCAATGTTTAAGGCATATCCGCTATATATGGCTCCCCGGAATGAGCGTGGCTCATCGAACCGCGGCTTCTTCGCCACTCTTCTGCGGCTCCTGGGCCGTGGCCGCAGCGTCTAACGACGATGGCGCGACAAGAATAAGGGGCCCCGCTTGCGGGGCCCCTTTCGTTTTCTAGTGAGCGTCAGAGGGATCCCAGGGCTGGATTAGGTCACGAGCACCACTTTGCCCTTCACTTTGCGGGCGGCCATGTCGTTCAGGGCTTCGGCGGCCTTGGCCAGCGGATAGGTCTTGGAGACCGAGGGCTTGAGCTTGCCGCTGGCGATCCAGCCCATCAGTTCTTCGAGATTCTCCTGGTTGCGCTTCGGCTCGCGCGCGGTGAAGGCGCCCCAGAAGACGCCGACGATCTGACAACCTTTGAGCAGCGTCAGGTTTAGCGGGATTGCGGGGATGCCCGCCGGGAAGCCCACGACCAGATAACGGCCTTCCCAGGCGATCGCACGCAATGCGGGCTCGGCGTAGTCGCCACCGACGCCGTCATAGATCACGTTCGCGCCGTCGCCACCGATGAGTTTTTTGAGGTCTTCCGAGAGCTTCTTCTGCGCGTCGCGGTCGAGCGGGTTTTCGGGATAGACGATGCCGGCGTCCGCGCCGCGGGCCATGCAGAAATCCACTTTGTCCTGGCTTGAAGCGGCCGCAATGACGCGCGCACCCATGATCTTGCCGATCTCGACGGCGGCGATGCCGACGCCGCCTGCGGCGCCCAGCACGAGCAGCGTCTCGCCCGGCTTCAGGTGGGCGCGGTCCTTGAGCGCGTGGTGCGACGTGCCGTAGGTCATCACGAACGCCGAGGCCTCGACGAAGCCGATGTTCTGGGGGAATGGGATGCAGCGCGCGGCCGGGGCCAGCGCCTCTTCCGCAAAGCCGCCCCAACCGGTCGAGCCGATGACGCGGTCGCCGACCTTCACGTTCGTCACGCCCTCGCCCAGTTCCTTGACGATGCCCGCGACCTCGCCGCCCGGCGAGAAGGGGAGCGGCGGGCGGAACTGATACTTGTTCTGGATGATGAGCACGTCGGGGAAATTCACGCCCGCGGCCTTTACCGAAATCAGCACTTGGCCCTTGTCGGGTTTCGGGCTCGGCACCTCTTCCACGACCAGGCTGTCGGGCGGGCCGTAGGCTTTGCAGAGGACGGCTTTCATCGTCGGTTTCTCCTGGATTTGCGGGATGGCGGCGACGTTAGGCGAGCGGCGGCCAAAGTCCAAGAGCGCGCTCACGTCCCGGTCTCCGGTTCGTGACGGTGCATTCATCTTTGGTTCAGTCGACGAGGCTTAGCTATTGGTGTTGTATCGGCAACCCCCATTGCCTTCGGCGCCGTCGAGCAACCGGTGCGCTCCAAGGAGATATCGATGTCGCGTATTCTCAGCGTTGCGTTTGCAGGCGTCGCGGTCGTTGCCGCCGGCGCTGCAAGCGCCATCTGGCCCCAGACGGCGGACGCACAGCCGCGCCCGGTCTGCCCGTTCGTCAGCCAAATCGACAATTTCAAGGAGATCGACGATTACTCGGCGATCATCGAGTCCTCGCCGAGCAAGCGGTACAAGGTCACGTTCTTCAACAGTTGCCGCGAGATGCGGTGGGCGCATTTCGCGCGAATCGAAGCGCGGCCTGGAACCTGCCTGCGGACCGGGGACAAGATCATCGTCGGGCGGCACGGCTTTTACGACCGCTGCGTGATCAAGTCGATCGAAGCTCTGCCGCCGCGGGGGCAGTAGTCAGCGCATCAATCGATCGAGGGCGGGCGCCACCTTGCGCTCACCGACGACGTCACCACGCCAATTGCGCACCGCCGGACGCAGGTGCTTGGCCAAGAGCGGCGAGGCCGGATCTGCAGCGCCCAGCAATTGCAGAATGCGTGCTATCGCCGTCTCGGCCGCGCGCGTCGCACCGTCGTCGATCTTGAGCGCGACACCGAAGCCCCTTTCGGGCACGACAGCGGTGTAGACGCCCTCGGCGCCGGTCTTCACGACCGTCTTGCCGCTTGCCGCCTCGATCAGGTCGGTGCACGCACGGCCGGTGCCCGAGACAAGGCGCGGATGGGCTTTCCATGCCTCGACGATGCGCTTGGCGGCTGCGGCGCGCTTTGGGCCAAGCGACGTGCGATCGCCGAGGCGGGCCATGGCGCGCGCAAGGCTTGCGAGCGGTATCGCGTAGTTCGGCGCCGCGCAGCCGTCGATCCCGACCGGCAGCTCGCGCGGGTTCTGATCACAGAGTTCGGCGACGGCTTCTCGCACCAACAGCTGGACCGGATGATCCGGCCGCTCGTAGCCGGCAATCGACACGTCGAGGTGGCGCGCCAGCGTGAGAAAACCCGTGTGCTTGCCGGAGCAGTTGTTGTGCAGGCGGCAGGGGCGATCGCCAGCGCGCAGCATGGCGTGCGCCGTCGGCTCGTGCAGCGGCAAGTGAGGGCCGCAGGCGAGATCGCCTTCGCGGCACCCGATGCGGGAAAGCCAGCGCTCGACGCGCTCGACGTGCATTGCCTCGCCCGAGTGCGAGGCGCAGGCGAGCGCGAGTTCGTCCTCGCCGACGGCGAAAGCGTCGGCCGCGCCGCTTTCGATCAGCGGCAGGGCTTGCAGCGCCTTGAAGGCCGAGCGCGGGAAGGTCGGGGCATCGATGTCACCCCATGCCGCAACGACACCGCCGCCTGCGTCGCAGACCGCGATCGCGCCGCGATGCCGGCTCTCGACGCGGTCGCCACGCGCGACTTCGACAAGGATGGGATTGGACGCGCTCATCCGCGACCGAAATTGAGCAGACGCTGGAGCACGCCGAGCGGGCCTTTGAACTTGAGCGGCGCGGTCGTCACGGCGAGCGCGAAGCAGACCTCGCCCGGTTCGGCGATCGGGCGATGCGTCACGCGCTCGTCGCCGATCGCAATGTCGCCGCAGCGATAGAGACCGGTTTCGTCTTTGAACGCACCCGTGAGAACCAGCGTGAATTCCTGGCCGCCATGCGTGTGGCGCGGCGGGCCGTATCCCGGCTCAATGCGGAACAATTGGAACGTTTCGCCAGCCGCGGCCGGCGGCAGATCGAGATCGAGAATCCTCAACCCGGGGCCACCGGTGCGCCAGACAGATTTGCCAAGCGAAGACGCGATCAAGTCTTGCGCCTCCTTCGGCAACGGCAAGAGCAATTCGGGAAGTTTCGGCGCAGGCGCAGGCTCACCGAGAGCCGCCAGCGCGCGATCGAGTGCGTCCGGTGCGAGATCGGCGTCCTGGTTCTCGAGCGCCGCTCCGCCCAGGGTTTCGGCCGCCGAAGTCATGATGCGGCAACGCGGGCAAAGGCGCGTGTGGGCCTCCAAGATGCGGGCAACGCCCGGCGTCAGCTGCCCGCTTGCCGCCGCGTGCAGCAGGGCGGCATTGGGGTGATGCATGGGTGAACTCATGGTTCGCCCTCTCCTTCCATCGCCTTGCGCAAGCGCCCGAAGGCTAGGCGGAGGCGCGACTTCACCGTGCCCAGCGGAATCTTCGTTTCTTCGGCGATTTGGCTGTGCGTCTTGGCCAAGAAGAAGGCCTCGTGCACGAGGTCCGCCTGGTCCTTCGGCAACGTCTTCAGCGCCTTGGCAACGCGTGCTTCGCGGTCGAGCGTGTCGAGACGGTCGTCGGCCGCTTCGGGCGCATCGGGTATGAGCATCGGGTCGTTCGGGTCGAGTTCCGGGCGCCTCTCGCGGCGGATGGCGTCGATCCGGCGGTTGCGGGCAATCGTGAACATCCAGGTTGCCACCGACGCCTGGCGGCGGTCGAACGTGGCGGCCTTGCGCCAGACCGTCAGCATCACCTCTTGCGTCAGCTCCTCGGCCTGGGCGCGGTCTGTGCCGATTTTGACGAGGTAACCCTTGACCTTGGGTGCGAAGTGGCGGAACAGCGCAATGAAGGCGTTGCGGTCGCCCTTGGCCGCGATGGCCTCCACAAGGGCGGCAAGGGCCTCACGGTCAGGGATGGCGGATTGCTCGGCCGGGGCGCGCTGCATCGCGCGACCCTAGCAAATCCGGCAAAGAGACGGGAATCGAACTTTCCGCCGCAGTGCAGCAGGCCCCGCGGCGGTGCCGCGATTGGGGCTTCACAAAACCGCCCAAGATAGGCGACACATTGCACCCGGTTGCACGCGCCGCGCGCAACGTTGGTTCGTCAGCAAAGGTACCATCGATGTTTCCGATCCTCGGCCGAATTGCGGTTGCGACGTTTGCGCTGTCCGCCTGTCTTGCGGCGGCCTCCGCACAAACCGGTCCCACGCTGCTCGGCACGCACGACGCCTGGGAGGCCTACAAGAACACCGACGGCCGCGGCACGGTGTGCTGGGCGGTGACTCAGCCGCAATCGAAGGAACCCGCCACCGCCAAACGCGACCCGATCTACTTCATCATCACGACCTGGCCGAAGCAGAAGATCAACAACGAGCCGTCCGTCGTCATCGGCTATCAGTTCAAGGATGCGAGCCAGGCGACGGTGGAAGTGGGCTCGGACAAGTTCAATTTCTTCACCAAGGCCGACGGCGCCTGGCTTCAGGACAAGGCGGAGGAGCAGCGCCTGATTGCCGCCATGCGCGGCGCGGGCGAAATGACGGTTAAGGGCATTTCCAAGCGCGGAACGCTGACCACGGACACGTATTCGCTCAAGGGACTTTCCGTCGCGCTCGACAAAGTGACGGAAGGCTGCAAATAACAGCTTCGGCGGCATTGCCGTGGCCTTGAGCTATAGGGCGGCGCGAGCCGCCCTTTGTTGTTTCGGTTGAGATGATGAGTTCGGCGAAACCAAGTCTGATCGGCTTGACGCGGGACGGCTTGAAGGCCGCGCTCGGCGCCGCCGGCGTGGAGACGAAGCAGATCTCCATGCGCGTGGGCCAGCTATGGAACGCGATGTATGTGCAAGGCGCAACCGGGTTCGAGGCGATCACGACGCTGGCCAAGCCTCTGCGGGCCGAGTTCGCGGACAAGTTCTCGCTGAAGCGGCCGGAAGTCGTGGCCGCGCAAGTGTCGTCGGACGGCACGCGCAAATGGCTGATCCGCTTTGCGCCCGGCGTCGAGATCGAGACCGTGTTCATCCCGGACGAGGATCGCGGGACGCTGTGCATCTCGTCCCAAGTCGGGTGCACGCTGACGTGCCGGTTCTGCCATACGGGAACGCAAAAGCTGGTGCGCAACCTGACGGCGGAGGAGATCGTCTCCCAGGTGCTGGTCGCGCGCGACGATCTCAAGGAATGGCCGCGTGCGGGGCGGAACTCCGAAGAACGGCTCATCACGAACATCGTGATGATGGGCATGGGCGAGCCGCTCTACAATTTCGAGAACGTGCGCGACGCGATCAACGTGATCGCGGACGGCGAAGGGCTCTCGGTTTCGAAGCGGCGGATCACGCTCTCGACCGCGGGCGTCGTTCCGATGATCCCGCGCGCAGGCGAGGAGATCGGGTCGATGCTCGCCATCTCGTTGCACGCGCCGCGCGACGACGTGCGCGACGTGATCGTGCCGCTCAACAAGAAGTATCCGATCAAGGAACTGCTCGCAGCGTGCAAGGCCTATCCGGGCCTCTCGAATGCGCGGCGGATCACGTTCGAGTACGTGATGCTGAAGGGCGTGAACGATTCGAACGCGGACGCGCGCGAGCTCGTGAAGGTCATTCGCGGCATTCCGGCCAAGATCAACTTGATCCCCTTCAACCCGTGGCCGGGCGCGCCCTACGAGTGTTCGGACTGGGAGCGCATCGAAGAGTTCGGCGAGATCGTCAACCGCGCGGGCTATGCCTCGCCGATCCGCACGCCGCGCGGACGCGACATCATGGCGGCGTGCGGTCAGCTGAAGAGCGAGAGCGTGAAGGCGCGCGCGAGCGATCGGCTCGCCGAGATGCGCTCCAAAGAACTGGCACGCATGCCGCATTGAAGGATTTCTGATGAGCAAAGGTCAGGTGAAGAAGGTCGTTCTTGCCTATTCGGGCGGGCTCGACACGTCGGTCATCTTGAAGTGGTTGCAGACGGCCTATGGCTGCGAGGTCGTGACGTTCACGGCCGATCTGGGTCAGGGCGAAGAGTTGGGGCCGGCGCGCAAGAAGGCCGAGATGCTGGGCATCAAGCCCGCGAACATTTTCATCGAAGACCTGCGCGAAGAGTTCGTGCGCGATTATGTGTTTCCGATGTTCCGGGCGAACGCGCTCTATGAGGGGCAGTATCTGCTCGGTACGTCGATCGCGCGGCCGTTAATCGCCAAGAAGCAGATCGAGATCGCCGAGAAGGTCGGGGCCGACGCGGTGGCGCATGGCGCGACCGGTAAGGGCAACGATCAGGTGCGGTTCGAACTGACCTACTATGCGCTCAAGCCCGACATCCGCGTGATCGCGCCGTGGCGGGAGTGGGAACTCGAAAGCCGGACGAAGCTGATCGACTTCGCCGAGAAGCATCAGATTCCGATCGCCAAGGACAAGCGCGGCGAGGCGCCGTTCTCGGTCGATGCGAACCTGCTGCACTCGTCGAGCGAGGGGAAGGTGTTGGAGGACCCGGCGCTGGAGGCCGATTCCATCGTCTATCAGCGCACGATCAGCCCCGAGGACGCGCCCGACAAGGCGACCTATGTCGAGATCGGGTTCGAGCGCGGCGATGCGGTTTCGATCGACGGTCAGGTGTTGTCGCCGGCGACGCTGCTTACACGGTTGAACGCGTTGGGGCGTGCGAATGGAATCGGGCGGCTCGATCTGGTCGAGAACCGCTTCGTCGGCATGAAGAGCCGCGGCGTCTACGAAACGCCGGGCGGCACGATCCTCTACGCCGCGCATCGCGGGATCGAATCCATCACGCTCGACCGCGGCGCGGGGCATTTGAAGGACGAGCTGATGCCGAAATATGCGGAGCTCGTCTACTACGGGTTCTGGTTCTCGCCCGAGCGCGAGATGCTGCAGGCGCTGATCGACAAGAGCCAGGAATACGTCAGCGGGACCGTGCGCATGAAACTCTACAAGGGCAACGCGACGGTCGTGGGCCGCGAGTCCAAGAACTCGCTCTATCGCCAGGACTACGTCACGTTCGAGAAGGACAGCGTCTATAACCAGAAGGACGCGGAAGGGTTCATCAAGCTCAATGCGCTGCGCTTGAGGTTGCTCGCGGCGCGGAACCAGGCGGCGAAGAAGTAGCCTGGGAGCGCCGGCTTCCAGCCGGCACCTTCTGTCGAGTCAACAAGAGCCGGCAAGATGCCGGCGCTCCCAGGCTCAAAGCTTGTCCCAATAAATCTCGAACACGTTGCCGTCGGGGTCGTTGATGCGGGCGGCGAAGAAGTCGTCTTCGTCGAAGGCGATGGCGACGCCCATCGCTTCGGCCCAGGTCGCGACGTCGGATTTCGTTTCGGCGCGGAAGCCGAAGTGGAACGCGTCGCCCGCCTTCAACGGCGCGCCCTTCTTGAAGAAGATCGAGATGCCGGGGCCCGTCACCATGCTGCCGCGGCGCTCGAGGCTCAGCCGGTCGGCGTACCACTGGGCCAACACCTCCGGATCTTGGGAGGGAATGTTGATATGATCGAGCCAAATGGGCGGCAGCGTCTTCATCGCGTCAAAGCTCCATGGGCGGCGTGATGCCAGTCTGCGCACACGCGGCGAGCACGGTGTTGCGGAGCAGGCAGGCGCGCGTCATCGGCCCTACCCCACCCGGCACCGGCGTGATCGCCGCGGCGCGTTCCTTGGCCCCACTATAAGCCACATCGCCCAGCAATTTCGACTTGCCGTTTGCGAGGTCGAGCCGGTTCATGCCGACATCGATCACGATCGCGCCCGATTTGATCCAGTCGCCCTTTACCATTTCGGCGCGGCCCACGGCCGCGACCACCACGTCGGCCTGGCGCGCCGCGGCCGCCAGGTCCCGGGTCTTCGAATGAGCGATCGTGACGGTGCAGTTTTCCTGCAGCAGGAGTTGGGCCATCGGCTTGCCCACCAGCTGCGAGCGGCCGATGACGACGGCGTTCAGTCCCTCCAGGTTCGACCGCACGGACTTGATCAGCATCAGGCAGCCTTGCGGCGTGCAGGAGACGAGACCGGTCCGGCCGCTTGCCAGGCGCCCGGCGCTGAGCGCGGTTAGGCCGTCGACGTCTTTGTCGGGCGAGAGCGCGTCAAGCACCGCTTCCTGGCGCACCTGCTTCGGCGTCGGGAACTGTACCAACACGCCGTGAACGGCCGGATCTGCGTTCAGTTTCCGCACGACGTCGAGCACTTCGGTTTCGGTCGCGGTGGCGGGCAGTTTGATGTCGCGCGAGTCGATGCCGACTTCGCGGGCGTCGGCGACCTTCAAGCGAACGTAGATCTCGCTCGCCGGATCGTTGCCGACGAGCACGACGGTGAGGCCGACGGGGATGCCTTTGCGTTGCTTGAACGCGGCCGCCGCGGCCTGAACGCGCGTGCGGAGCGATGCCGCAAATTCCTTGCCGTCGATCACCTGTGCCGTCATTCAAGCCTCTTGAGCAGGTCTTCGAACTTTCGTTGGAGCGCCGCGCCGTCGCCCGCGATGTGCAGCGGTTTGAGGCGCGCAGTTTTGCCTGCGGCGACCGACACCGTCGACTTCGGAACATGAAGTTCGGCTGCGACCAATTCGACCAGGGCGGCGTTCGCGCGACCGTCTTCCGGCACCGCGCGGACGCGGACCTTGAGATGCGCGCCGTCCGCACCTTCGGCCACGCCCTCGATCGCATCGCGGGCGGCGCGCGGTGTCAGGCGCACGACCAACGTTGCCCCGCCGGCGCTGCGACGGAACGGCGATGCCGTCACGAGAAGAGTTGGCCCGTCCTCAAAACGCTCACGATCATGACTTCCGCGGCGACGACCGCGACGAGCAGGATCATCGGCGAAATGTCGATGCCGCCGAGATCCGGCAAGAAACGTCGAATCGGTGCGAGCAGCGGTTCGGTTACGCGGTAGCAAAACGAGTGAATTGCGCGGACGACTTGGTTGTATTGGTTGATGATGTTGAACGCGATCAACCACGACAACACGACATTGATGATGATGACCCAAAACAGGAACGACGACACCGTTTGAACTATGAAAACGAGTGCTGAGATCATTCTTGTTTTCCGGGGGCTTAGCGTTGGAATCGCGGGCGAGCCGGCGAGATGTAGCCTTGCCGGGTCGCTGCGGCAAGGCGGCGGAGCCGGCTTGCCTTGACACGGCGGCGAGGTGGCCCCTACAAACCCTGCCTTCGCGGGCGGCGCATTGCGCCTTCCTGCGGGTTTTTCCCGCGCATGGGGCTGTAGCTCAGTTGGGAGAGCGCCTCGTTCGCAATGAGGAGGTCAGCGGTTCGATTCCGCTCAGCTCCACCATGCGCCGGACCCTGACGCACCGCCATCCGTTGACGGCGGGTTAACGCAACGCTCCCTTTACGCGCGCGGTGGCACAGTCGCCGCTATGAGGTTCTTGCGGTTCATCGCCGTTCTGGTTTGCGCGCTCGCCGTCGCGACGCCTGCGTTCGCAGGCGGCGGTGGCGGCCATGGCGGGGGCGACAAGAAGAAAGCGAAAGGCCCGCAGAAGGATCGTCCGTTCACGTCGCTGAAGTCGTGGGTGATGGTCTCGGGCTTCACCGTCTCGATCGTTCAGGACGGACGCGTGCGGGGGAAATTCATGGTGTCGTTCGGCATGGACGTAGCCGACGATGCGTTGCACGAGAAAGCCGAGGCGCTGATGCCGCGGTTGCGCGACGCGTGGCTGTCCGAACTCAACCTCTACGCCGCGACGTCGCTCAGACCGCGCCGGCCGGCGGACGTGGGCCGTGTGTCCGACATGCTGCAGCGCGCCGCCGACTCGGTCCTCGGCCAGCCTGGCTCCAAGGTCCTGATGGGATCGGCGACGGTCGCGATCACGAACTGACGAATTGGCCTATTTGCGACGCTCTGATAGCGTCCGGGCATGACCGCACCCGTGTTCGATGCCGTCATCCATCCCTACCGCTCACTCGGGCGCGCGGGATTTCGCCTGTTGTTGATCGCGGTCGTGGCGGCCAATGCCATCGGGGCGGCGTTTGCCGTTTCTCTGGGCGCTTGGCCGGTCGCCGGGTTCATGGGGCTCGACGTACTTGCCGTCTACGTCGCTTTCAAGCTCAGCTATGCTCAGGCCGTGGCGTTCGAGCGCGTGACCATCGACCCTTCGGAATTGGTGGTCGAGCGGGTCGACGCGCGAGGGCAGCGGCGCGAGTGGCGCTTCCCCTCATACTGGGTCGGCGTGTTCGTCGAGGGCGGCGAGAACGAAGCACAGCGCGTCACCCTGCGGAGTCACGGGCGGGTGCTTGAAGTCGCCACGTATCTTTCGCCGTTCGAGCGGCAGGACTTCGCCGACGCATTGCGCCGGGCGCTGCGCGAGGCCAAGTCGCTACCGGCGTAGGCCCAGCACGTCCTGCATATCGAACAGGCCGGGGCCTTTGCCTTGGCCCCATAGGGCTGCCTTCAACGCGCCTTTCGCGAAGACGGCGCGGTCTTCGGCGCGGTGCGTGAGTTCGATGCGCTCGCCATCGCCGGCGAAGAAGACCGTGTGATCGCCGATGACGGAGCCGCCGCGCAGGCTTGCGAAACCCACCGGGCCCGGTGCGCGCGGGCCGGTGAGGCCGTCGTGCGGCCTTAGGCGCAAATCGGAAAGCTTGGCGCTGCGCCCGCGGGCCGCTGCTTGGCCCAGCAGCAGCGCGGTGCCTGAGGGTGCGTCCGCCTTGTTGCGATGATGCATTTCGAGGACTTCGATGTCGAAGGCAGGCCCGAGCGCGCGGGCCGCCATTTCGACGAGGCCCGCAAGAAGGTTCACGCCAAGGCTCATGTTGCCGGATTTTACGATCGTCGCGTGGCGCGCGGCCGCTTTGATGCGCGTTTCGTCGGCTTCGGCGAAGCCGGTCGTGCCGATGACGTGGACGATGCGCGCCTGCGCGGCAAGGTCGGCGAGCGCGAGGCTCGCCTGCGGCCTTGTGAAGTCGATCAGCGCGTCGGCTTTGGCGATGACGGTCAAGGGATCGGATTCGAGACGCGCGCCGATGTTGTCGATACTCGCGATGCGGCCGAGGTCTTCGCCCTGATGCGGATTGTCGGGGGCCTCGAGCCCCGCGATCACTTTGACGCCGTTCGCCTTGGCCGCTTCGCGGATCAGGGTTTGGCCCATGCGTCCGGCGGCGCCGGCGATAACGAGTTTGATTTCGGCCATCACGCTCACAATTGGCTGTAGTCGCCGTCGAGACCTAGCATGTGGCGGCCTGCGGTTTCCATCGTGGGCGTTGCGACCTGCATGTGCTGGGAAGCGACGTGCACGTCGCGGAAGATGCGTTGCAGGGGCGAGGTCTTATAGACCGACGTGCCGCCGCCGAGGTTGTACATGAGGTCGACCGTGCGGACGCTCGAGCGCGCGGCGTGCGTGATCGCGAGCCGCAGGTCTCGGCGGGTCTCGGTCGACGCCCTGCCGTTCGCTTTCGTTTCGTCCCAGGCTTTCGCCATCATCTCGAAATAGAAGGCGCGGCCTGAGCGCAAGACCGCTTCGGCTTCGGCGAGGTGTTCTTGCGTCTGCGTGCGTTGCGCGAGCACGCGGCGGTGCGCCTCAGGGATCTTCACGCTGGCGAGCGCGGTCAATTCGCGGATCGCGGCGCGGGCGGCGCCCATCATGACCGCAGTCACGCCACACGCGAGCAGGCCGAACGGCGGGAAGTGATAGAGCGGGCGGTCGGTGTAGACCCTGAAGGCGGCGAACTCCGCGCGCTTTTTCGGCACGATCACGTTCTTCATGGCGAAGTCCTGGCTACCCGTGCCGCAGAGGCCGGACGTGTCCCAGTTGCCTTGGAGCTCGATCTCGCGCGTGGGGGCGAAGATCGCGCCATTCGCAGGTATTTCGCCTCCCATCACCGGCTTGCCGTCGCGGTAGAGGACGCAGCCCGCGGTCATCCAATCGGAGATGTCGCTCGCCGATCCCCACTGCCACTTGCCTTCGACGCGGTAGTGGTCGCCTTCGTCGTGCGCTTTGCCCCGGCGGGCGAAGACGCCGCAGACGACGGCGTTCGGTCTTGCGAAAATCTCGCGGGCGCCTTCGGGCGAGACCCAGCTTGCGGTGACGCCGGTCGAGCCGCAGATCATTGCGTTCCAGGCGGCGGATGCGTCGGCTTCGGCCAACGCTTCGACGATGTGCGCGAAGGTCAGCGGGTCGGATTCGAGGCCGCCGTAGTCCTTCGGCACGAGCAGGCGGAAGAAGCCCGCGTCGTTGAATTTCTTCGCGAGGTCGGCGGGTAGGCGGCGGGCGGCTTCGATCTCGCCCGCGCGGCGGGTGAGTTCGTCTTGGAAACCGCGCGCGGTGGCGATGAGGTCGGTCATGGATGACCCGCCGTTGTTGCGTTGGAGAGGTTCGGAAGGAAGGTTGAACCACCAAGCACACCAAGCCGCTCAGGCTTGCGACCAACGTCGGTGTGTTGGAGGTGCTGTTTGTTTCCCGCAAAGACGCAAAGGCGCGAAGAAGATGTGAGCTTTCTTCGGCGCGAAGCGCCAGTCGGACGAATGAATGGCGCCTGCGGCGCCGAGACGAACCCAACTTCTTCGCGCCTTTGCGTCTTTGCGGGAAACGACGGACGCATCCGGTGCACCGGCTCACCCGGGTGGGCAGAGCGGCTTGGTGTGCTTGGTGGTTCGATCTTCTTCTTCATTCGGCGAGCTTCAGGCGGTTGGCGATGTTGTTTTTCTGCATGTTCGAGGAGCCGCCGACGATGGGGAGCGAGATCGCGTCGCGGACGTAGCGTTCCATGTCCATGAGGTCGGAGAGGCCGTAGGCGCCCATGATGCGCTGGCAGGCGAGCGTGACTTCGGCGGCGCCTTCGCAGCAGAAGAGCTTTGTCATCGAGGATTCGAGCGCGCTGGGCTTGCGGTCCTGCACCAACTGCGCGGCGTGATAGAGCATCAGGCGCATCGCCAGCGTCTTCGTCTTGGCGTCGGCGATGGCGTGGCGGATCGCCTGATGCGCGCCGATCGGTTTGCCGAACTGCACGCGGGTTTCGGCGTATTCGAACGCGTCGGCGCAGGCGGCCTCGGCAAGGCCGAGCGCGCAGGCGGAAAGTTCCAGCTTCTCAACCTCGAGCGCGCGGCCGGCGAGTTGTTTCCAGCCTTGGTTCCATTTGTCGGGGCCGCCCAGGATCGCGTCTTCGCCGAGTTCGACGTCCTCGAAGATGGCGTCGTTCGTTTCCACGCCGCGGATGCCGAGATGGTCGAGCGGGGTGATCGTCACGCCTTTCGATTTCGGGGGCACGAGGAAGATCGTGAGGTTCTTGTAGCGGTCGTCCTTGGGGCCCGTGCGGGCGAGGCAGAAAACGTAGTCGGCAACGTGGGCGCCGGTGCACCAACGCTTCGTGCCGGAGAGCAGGATGCGGTTGCCTTCGCGGCGCGCGGTCGTTTCGACGGTCGCGAGATCGCCGCCGACGTTCGGTTCGGAGAGGCCGTAGGCGAAGAGGAGTTCGCCTTTCGCGACCTTCGGCAACAGCGCACGCTTTTGGCTTTCCGACCCGGACTCGACGAGGTTCATGCCGGCGTAGCAGGCGGCCATGATGTAGGGGCAGGCGACGGCCGTGGAGCGGCGCGCGAGCTCCTCGATCACGGCCATGGTCGCGGGGATGTCGACGCCCTGACCGCCGTACTCGGTCGGGATCGTGAGGCCCATGACGCCCATTTTTCCGAGCGCGTGGTGGACCTCGCGGGGGAAGATGTTCTCTTTGTCCCATTTACGCGCCGCTTCGCGCGGCATCTGCTGGTCGACGAAGCGGCGGACGCTGTCGCGCAGCAAACGGATGTCTTCTCTCCCATCGATCATCGGGCGCGTCTCAGCGTGAGGTTGATGCGGCCGCCGGAGGGCAGCACTTTGTGTTGGATGGGCGAGGTGCCGGGGCGAATGCGCTTCACGCCGTGGTAGCGCAAGCGGCTCTCGGCCGCGAGGACAAGCACGTCGCCGGAGTGGAGCGTGAAGCTCTGGCTTGGGCCGGAGCGTTTCAGGCCCGCGAGCTGAAAGTCGGCGTCGTTGCCGAAGGAGAGCGAGACGATCGGCCAGGCGAAGTCGGCCTCGTCATAGTCACGGTGGAGGCTGAGCTTACCGTCGGCGGCGTAGATGTTGACGAGGCAGGCGTCGGGTTCGAACGCGTAGCCGGTGTCGGCGGCGGCGCGGCGCGCGACATCGAGAACGGCCGGCGGGATCGGCGGCCAGGGCTTTCCGGTGACGGGATGCGCCGCCTCGTAGCGATAGCCGCGCCGGTCGGAAACCCAGCCCAGCGGCCCGCAATTCGTGAGGCTGTTGATCATATGGGGCCCGGTCGGCATTTGCGGGCGGAACGGCGGGGCCTCTTCGAGAATATTCGCCACTTCGTCGAGGATCGCGAGTTGCTCGGCGCGCGCGATGCGATTGCGGAACAGCTTGGCGCCTTCCGGCAGTTTTTCTTCGAGCGCAGCGAACAGGGTTTGCATCAGTTTCCCTTGAAGTTCGGCTTTCGCTTTTCGAGGAAGGCCGCGACCGCTTCCTTGTGGTCGTTCGTC
Source organism: uncultured Flavobacteriaceae bacterium (assembly GCA_964561925.1). Taxonomy (GTDB): domain Bacteria; phylum Pseudomonadota; class Alphaproteobacteria; order Micropepsales; family Micropepsaceae; genus SZUA-430. The sequence goes on along the minus strand of CAZLRW010000004.1, from coordinate 63,377 downwards.
TTGAACGTCACCATCTCGTAGCCCATCGAGGCGTCGAGGATCGTGTGGGCGATTTCCTTCAGGCGCAAATTGACGGAGACCTTCGTGTATTTGATCGCTTGCGGCGCGCCGGCGGCGAGTTTCTTCGCGAACGCGTCCACGCGCGCGTCGAGTTCGCCGTCCGGGACGACGTGATTGATGAGACCGATGCGTTCGGCCTCCGCGCCTGAGAGCGGGTCGCCCGTCATCAGATATTCCTTCGCGCGGGCGTAGCCCACGAGTTGGGGCCAGATGACGGCGCCGCCGTCGCCCGCGACGACGCCCACCTTCACGTGCGGATCGGCAAAGCGCGCCGTTTCGGAGGCAAAGATCACGTCGCAGAAGAGCGCGATCGTGCAGCCCAGGCCGATCGCGGGGCCACGCACCTTGGCGATGATCGGCTTTTCGAGGTCGAGCAGACCAAAGACGATCTTTCGGCCTTCGATGACGGCTGGGCCTTTTTCCTTGCCCTCGTTCGAGCGCCTCATCCAGTCGATGTCGCCGCCGGCGGAGAACGCCGCGCCCTCCCCCGTCAGAACAATCACGTCGACGCTGTCGTCTTCCTGCGCGTCGTAGAAGATATCGGCGAGTTCGCGGTGCATGCGGCCGTCGACCGCGTTCATCTTCGCGGGGTTCGAGAGCGCGAGCGTCATAATGCGCCCCGCCCGTTCGATCTTGATGCGTTCGTATTTCGCGTCGTTCATCCGTCAAGTCCCACGTTTTCGGTATCGATCGTTCGGTGCAGGAAGTTCAGCAACTTGCCCACCTCGCGGCGTGACAGCCGCCGACCGCGCGATCGAGTGTAGAGCTTCTTCCGGCGCCAACGGCGAAAGAAGCTCCGCGCGGCGGCCGAGAAAGCCCAGCGAGATGACGCTCATACGTGGATGTTAGAGCAAAGACGGTATCAGCCGCCACTGGAGCGGCGCGCGGCCGGCCGGCGGCGCGCCGGTAGCTTCAATCGGCGGACGACGGTTCGGTCAGGATCGGACGCGGTGACGTGACGGGCGAAGACGGCTGGGTCACACGGCTGTGCGCCAGGATCCGGTCGATCAACAGCTCTTTCTTCGAGAAGCATCCGAGACCCGCGAGCGGATCGTTTTCGACGGAGTCGATGAGCGCGCGAACGGATTCTTTCGTCATCGTGGGCGGTGCGGCCATCGCTTCAAAGCTCCCCAGGCATGTGCGGCCAGGGGGAAATAGTTGCGGCACGGCGCCGCTTTGTCCACGAACTCCACGGCCATTGGTAAACGGCCGTGGTTAGCGCTTGGCGTCGTGCCGCGTTCGGCTATTTGAGGCCCAGTTCGGCGGCGAGGCGGTCGGCCTTGTAGACCTTCTTCAGCGCTTCGCCGATGGCGGCGGTGGAGACGGAGACCGTGCGATTGAGACGCGCGTCGAAGCCGTAGCCGCCGCCCAGCGAGTGGATGTTGCCGTCGAAGACCGCGCCGACGACGCGACCCTTCGCGTCGATCAAGGGCGAGCCGGAATTGCCGCCGATAATGTCGTTCGTGGTCGAGAGGTTGAAGACGGCCGACTTGTCGACGCTGCCTTCGGCCGCGAGCCATTTCGGCGCAAGCGCGAACGGCTCGGCGCCCGTCGCGCGGGCGTAGAGGCCGCCCATGGTCGTGTAGGGCGTCACGGTCTGACCCTGGTAGGTCCAGCCCGCGACCGCCCCGTAGGAGAGGCGCAGCGTGAACGTCGCGTCGGGATAGACCTTGTCGCCGTCGAGCGCGAAGCGGGCGCGAGCGAGACGCTCGGCCGCGAGCGCCGCGGGACCCTCCACGCGCTCTCGCCACGCGTTCAGCACGGCGCGCGAGTCGGCCTCGGCCCGGCGTGCCAGCACGATCAGCGGATCGTTCGACGCGTCGAGCGCCGCCTTGCCGCCGTTCCACAGCGCCATGCGGGCATTCGCATCGCCGAGCTTGGTGCCTTTGATCGCGGCGGCGGCCAGCGCTTCGGGGCTTTCCTTGCCGAGCAGACGCTGCACGCGCGGATCGTCGACGGTCAGAAACTCACGCGTCTTCGAGAGCCAGAGTTCGAGGCCGATGCGTTCGATGTCGGGATAGACGGGCACTTGCTCTTTCATTTGCCGTTCGAGCTGCGGCAGGTCGCTTTCCGTGAAGCCGGGCAGACGGTCGGCGTTCGGCTTCGCACGCTCTTCAGCGGCGCGCACGAGCGCGCGGGCTTGACCGTAGAGCTGCGAGATCGAACCGGCGCGCGCCTGCAGCCAATCGTGCGACATGAAGAGTTCGCGCTGGGCGGCAACGACCTTTTCCATGTCGGCCCAGGGGTCGCCGATTTCCTTGGCGAGGGCCGCGTTCTTCTTCAGCCGGGCACGAAGCGAGTTTTCCTCATTGACCCTGGCCGCGAAGAACTCGGGATCGAGAAGGGCGCGCATCTGTCCGTATTGCGCCTTGAACGAGTTTTCGATGCTGAAGATCATGTCGGCCGACGTGCGCTTTTGCTCCGGCCCTTGCGCGGCGTAGTTCAGGAGGCGTCCGCGCAGTTCGGAACGCACGAGTTGGCGCGTGGGCAGGAGCCAGTCGCGCTCGAACTCGAGCTGCGCCTTCGTGAACAGGCGCTGCGTCGAGCCCGGATTGCCGGCGACGAAGACGACGTCGCCTTCTTTCGGGACCTCGTTCGTCCACGGCAGATACGCGGGCGTCGCCACCGGCTTGCCGTCCTCGTAGAGGCGAAGAAGGGCCGAGTCGAGGCAGAAGCGCGGGAAGTTGAAGTTGTCGGGATCGCCGCCGAAGAAACCGGTCGCGGTTTCGGGCGCGAAGGCGAGGCGCACGTCTTCGTATTTGCGGTAGGTGTAGAGCTTGTACTGACCGCCGCGGTAGAGCGAGACGACCTCGCACTGCAGCTTCTTGTCAGTCTTGCAGCCTTCTTCCTCGATCTTCGCGATTTCGGCTTGGCGGGCCTTTGCGACCTCGGCCGCGGGTTTGCCCGCGATCGCCGCTTTCACGCGTGGCGTCACGTCGGTGATCGACATCAGGATCTCAGCCTGCACACCCGGGCAGGTGCGCTCGTCTTCGGCCTTTGCGGCGAGGAAGCCGTTCGCGGCGTAGTCGTCCTGCTTCGTCGAGAGCGCCTGCACGCATTCGGAGACGCAGTGCCAATTCGTCAGAACCAAGCCGTTCGGCGAGACGGTGGAGGCCGAGCAACCGGACGTGAGGCGCACCGCGGACTGACGCACGCGATCGAGCCAAGCTTGGTCGGGCCCGAAGCCGTATTTCGCCTTCACGGTCGCGGAGGGGAAATTGTCGAACGTCCACATGCCTTCGTCGGCGTGCGCGGCCGAGACGGTCAGCGCGGCCAAAGTTGCGGCGGCGAACAAAGAACGGCGCATTAGGGTCCCCTCTGAATTGAGGGGCGCACCCTAAGGGAAAGGGTAAGCGCGAGCCAACGGGCACGCACTCACCCGACAGGCGAAACGGTGACGCAGGCGCGCTACTCGGCCGCCATGGGTGTCGATGCGGTCATCATGGCTTCCGCCATGGGCTTTCGCGGGGCGAGCGCGTGGGCGGCGAACGCGAGCGCGGTGAGGGCGGAGAGGATCGCCATGTTGTACCAGGCGACCGGCGCGCCGGTGAGTTCGTTCAGACGGATCGCGGTGTAGCCGGCGACGCCGAAGGCGATCCAATAAGTGACGGAGACGAACGTCGCCGCACCCGGCATGCCGCGGCGCATCGGGCCCAAAACCACATAAGCGCCAAGGATTCCTAGCGCGATCGAGGCGCCGCCGGTCAATTTCATCAGGGCGAAGTAGAGCGGGCGGACCTTCTCCAGCGCGTCAGGCGGGACGGCTGCCGCATGGAACCAGAGCAGGTCGTTGACGTTCGAATAGAGCAGGCCGAAGGCGACCAGGAAGATGCTGACGGCCATGAACAGGATGATGCTGGCCCATTGGAGTTTCGTGCGCATGCCAATTCCTCCGAAGACATGCGGGCATTATCGGCAGCGAGCGGCCGCAGTCATTGCGGTTGGGGGCATGGTTTCGATGCTCGGGCGGAATGGGGGCGGCGCTATTCCAAGGCAAACAAGCGCAGGGTGAAGTCGGCGCGGGCGGTGACGCTCAACTTCGGCAACGTGACGATCTCGTGCCCATGCGCCTGGTAAGTCTGAAGGAGGCGGTCGTATTCGGCGCACGCATCGTTGAATGCATGCCTGCGCTCGGCGTCGTTCTCGAACAATTCCGGCCAGGGTGGCGCCATGAGGACGCGGCGGTCGTAAGGGCGCGCCTCAAGCGCTTCGCGGGCCGCCGCCGGGATGGGGTGCTCCAGATGTTCGAGCGCGCTGACGGCGTCGATGAGGCTTCGGTCGAAGAAGGCGGGCGCGGCGAGGTGCTGTGCCTCTTCGAGATTCTTGAGGTTACGGGCGATGCAGCGTTCGGCGAAGCGCAGCGCGTTCGTCCAGGGGAGCGCGTCGCCGCCGTTGGCCAATTCCTCCTTGACGATGTCGCGACCGGGTTCGGCGAACACCCGGTGACCGCGGCGCGCGAGTTCGGCGAGCAGCGTCGACTTGCCGCCGCCGGAGCAGCCGGAAATCGCGATGAGGGTTGGTTTGAGACGTTGGGGCAGTGTCGCCCCCCTCCACCGCCGCTTTGCGGCGGTCCCCCTCCCCCGCTGAAGCGGGGGAGGAAAGCGTTTGGTTCTACTCGGCGGCGATGCCGATGGGGGTGCGGCCTTGGCCGCCGTTCAGTTGCATCAGGTATTTGATGCCTTCTTCGGCGATGTCGTCGCCGACCATGCGGTCGCCCTCTTTGTGGAGTTCGGCCATGTCGACGAAGGCGGCGTAGGTGCCGCGTGTACGATCGGTGATGATGCCGGCCTTCAACAGCGTCTTGATCAGGACGCGGAAGATGTTCGTCGAGTCCTTCAGGCGCTCGCGCACGCGGGCGTCGGTGAAGGCTTCGCGGAACGCGGCTTGCGCCCATTCCCAGTCGATGCCGAACTCGGCGTAGATCGGCTTCTTCTGCTCGGGACTGCCGAGGTTGAAGAGCAGGCCGGTGAATACTTGCGCGGCCCAGTCCTCGATCATGTTGCGTTCGGCTTCCGACAGATGCGGGATCGTGCGGTCGGCCCAGATCTTGCCGAATTTGTGGTGGAACGCCTCGTCCGTCATGACGAGCTGGCAGAGGCGCTTCAGCACGGGATCGTTCGTGTACTGATAGTTCGTGGCGAAGGCGCCCATGGCGAGGCCTTCGACCAGCATTTGCATGCCGACGAGTTTCTTCCAGACGTAGGGCGACAAGACCATCTCGGTCAGCAGATTGCCGAGCGCGGGACCGACCGGCAGCGGCTTGCCCCAGCGGGCCTTGATGTACATCGCAAAGCCCGTGACGTGGCGGGCCTCTTCGCGCGTCTGGTTCGCGGCGTATTCCTGGGCGCCCGGATCGCGCAGCACGTGGCAGAGCGAGGCCGAGAGCGAGAGCGCGCCCTGCTCGCCGTGCAGGATCGAGGAGAGACCCCAATGCACCGACTTGTTGACGAGCTTGATCTTCTGCTTCTCGTTCAGCTTGTCGGCAATGGCGGTCTGAAGATCGAGATTCAGCCAGGCCGGCATCATGTACTCGTTCTCCATGTCGAAGGGCGTGGAGAAGTCGATGTACTTCCGGTCGAGCGGGTCCCAGAAATGGTCGTGGGTCGCGGAGATGATCTTGTCGAACGCGGTCGAGCGCGCGTTGTAGCGGTCGACGTCCATCATCGACGGAAAGTCGTCCGGCGCCACCGCATCGTAGGCGACGTCTTTCGTTATGTTGGCCATGAAATTCCCCTTTTTGCTTATTCGGCGGCGATGCTGGACGGCGTGCGCAGGATCTGGCCGCCGTTCAACTGCATTAGATATTTGATCCCTTCTTCCGCGATATCGTCGCCGACCATGCGGTCGCCCTCGGCGTGCAGTTCGGCCATGTCGATATAGGCGGCGTAGTTGTTGCGCGTGCGATCGGTGATGATGCCGGCTTTCAGCAGCGTCTTGATCAGCACACGGAAGATGTTCGTCGCGTCCTGAAGCTCCTTGCGGATTTCGGCGTCGGTCAAGGCCTCCATGAACGCCTGTTGCACCCAGACGGGATCTAGTCCGAGCTCGCGGTAAATCCAGCCCTTTTGGTCGGGGCTCGCCAGGTTGAACAGCAGGACCTGGAAGACCTCCCACGCCCAATCCTCGATCTTTTCCGCTTCGCCTTTCGAAAGATGCGGGATCGTGCGGTCGGCCCAGATCTTGCCGAATTTGTGGTGGAACGCCTCGTCCGTCATCACGAGTTGGCAGAGCTTCACCATCAAGGGGTCGTGGCCCTTTTGGTAGAACGTCGCGAAGGCACCCATGGCGAGACCTTCGACGAGCATCTGCATGCCGACGAGTTTCTTCCAGACGAGCGGCGAGAGCACGAGTTCGGTGAGCAGGTTGCCGAGCGCGGGGCCGACCGGCGCGGGCTTGCCCCAACGCGCCTGGATGTAGCGGGCAAATCCGGTGACATGACGCGCTTCCTCGCGCGTCTGGTTCGCGGCGTATTCCTGCGCGCCCGGATCGCGCAGGATGTGGCAGAGCGAGGCCGAGAGCGACAGCGCGCCCTGCTCGCCGTGCAGAATGCTCGAGAACGACCAGAGCGTGTTCAGGTTCGTGAGCTTGATCTTGCCGCGCTCGTCGAGCTTGTCGCCGACGGCCGTGCGCAATTCCGTCATCAGCGCGGGGTCGACCATGTAGTCCTTCTCCATGTCGAACGGCTCGGAGAAGTCGATGTATTTCTTGTCGAGCGGATCCCAGAAATGGTCGTGGGTCGCGGAGATGATCTTGTCGAAGGCGGTCGTGCGCGCGTTGTAGCGGTCGACGTCCATCATCGAGGGGAAGTCGTCCGGGTCGACGGCGTTGTAGGCGGGGTCCTTCGTGATGTTCGTCAGCTGGGTCATCGTCGATCTCCGGATAGACAAGAGCGGCGGCGGCGCTTGCGGCGCCGCCTTTCGAAGATGATGGTAGGGCGATAGGTGGTTAAGGCAAGAAAAATGACGCGGCCGTCAGGTGACGGGCGCGTCAAATTCTCTCGATTTTCCGACTGCTAGGGCGCGGCCGGGGGCAAGGGTTCTTCGATTTCCTCTTGCCTCGGCGTCATGGGCTGGTCGAGGACGCCGGCCTCGCCGAACACGAGCAGCTTGTCGGCCCCGTCCTGAATGACCGCGTTCAAGCCCTTGCGGTCGGGGCGGTAGGTCAGAACGAACTTCGACGCATCGGGCGTGCCGTAGAGAACCTGACCGCCCAGGCCTACGAAGATCAGGCTGCCATCCGCCAGCTGCATGCCGCCCGCGATCGACTGGTCGGCGCCGGCCGTGTCCAGCTTCGTCCAGGTCGCCCCCTTGTCCGCCGTGCGCCACACGTTCCCGCGCATGCCCACCACATAGCTCGTCCCGTCCTTGGCCGTCAGACCGCCCCAGAACGAACCCGCATAACCGGTCAGGATCTTCTCCCAAGTCGCCCCGCCGTCCAGCGAGCGGTAAACCGCCCCCGCCTCCGCCGCCACGAAGATCGTGTTCGCATCGGCACCGCCAAACATCGCGTTCAGATGGTTCTCGTCGCCCTCGGCCGCCGCATACGGATCGGCAGGACCCGCCCCCGTCACCGTCTTCTTCGGCGCCGTCGGATCAATGGTCTCCTCAGCGCCAGGCGCCGCAGGCGCCGCGCCCTCCGCAGGCTTGGCCGGCGGGGGCATCAGCGTCTTGCGCTCAACCCACGTCTTGCCGCCGTCCACCGTCTGAGCCGTGAAGTTGAACGCGCCGATCGCCCAGCCGTTCTGGCCGTCCTTGAAGAACACCGACAAAAACGCGTTGTCGCTCTCACCGCCCCCGAACTGCTTCACCCAGGTCTCGCCCGCGTCCTCGGTCTTGATGATGATCGTGTCGTGGCCCACCGCCCAACCCGTCTTCGCGTCGGCAAAGTGAACCGCCGTCAGCGTCACCGTCGTGGGAACGCTCTTGGCCTGGCGCCACGTCTTGCCGTCGTCGTCCGACAAAATCACGTTGCCGTACTCGCCGACCGCCACAAGACGATCCCCCGCCCGCACAACCCCCAAGAGCAACGCCTCGGTCGCAAGCTTCGAGATCAAAGACTCCCCGGGCTTGGGCGGAACAACCGACAGCGCCACAGGGACAAACGCTCCGGCGCAAATCAGCGCCGCAGTCACCAGCATAAGCTTCTTCATCGGCACCCCTCGGAAGGGATCAGGTATCAGGGATCAGGGATCAGGGATCAGAATAGCAAAACCCTTTCTGATTCCTGATTCCTGATCCCTGATCCCTGATCCCTCGAAACAAAACGGGCCGGCCCTCGTTTCCTCGAAGACCGGCCCCAACTCCACTCAAGCCCTAAGCGTTCTCAGCGGACGCCCAGCGTGCGGATCGCTTCCGGCGTGTAACGCGCCTCGTTCAGCTCGTCGGCAAAGTAGTTCACCGGCGGCTCCTCCGAACGCATCGACAGCGCCAGATAACGGCCCGACAAAAGGTCGTACACCAACTCCATCGCCCCCGTCCCGCAGTGCGGCACGTGATACGCGTTCACAAGCGGAACTTCCTGGAAACGCCACAGCTGACCGCGGCCGTCGTAGTTCTCCGCGTTGTTCACGACCTTCGCATCCTCGTCCATGTAGAAGATCCGGCGCGCATAAACGTGACGCGATCCCGCCTTCAACTTGGCCTCAACGACGTGCACGCGGTGCGGCTCATACCGGTTCACATCCTGGTTCGGATGCGACGGCTTCACCAAATCCGCATACTTCGTGTGAAGAAGATCGTAGGCGTTGTAGGCGATGAACTTCACCTGACGCGGCTTCAGATCCCACGTGTAACGGTCCAACGCTCCGTTGAAACCGTCAAACGCGTCGGACGTCGACATCGCGTCCGTGTTCGTGCCCGGGTTGTCGTAGGCAATGTCCGGCGCACGGCGGACACGACGCGTGCCCGGCGAATACTGCCAGGCCTTGCGCGGCTCAACCAACGCGTTGATCGATTCGTGAACCAAAATCACGTTGCCCGCCAAACGGGCCGGCGCGATCGTGTTGGCGATATAGAGCAAGCCGATGTTGTTCAGCTCGTCCGACGACTTCACCGCCGGATTCGCATAACGGAAAATCGCCTCGTCCTGAACCGAGATCAGATTGTACGAACCGTTCGATTGAACAGGCGCCGCCGCAAACTGACGCGTCGTCTTGTAGCCGCGGAACGAAAACCGCTTGTTGTGCATCAGCTCCATGGCGTTGTTCGGAATCGGGAACGGATAACCAACCTTGAAGTTCGATATCCCGTCGCCGTCCGCCGACAACGTCGCGTTCGCCGCGTTGTACTTCATCGCCTCATACGCATATTCCGGCAACGCACACGTCCGGCGCGACTCGTACACCTTCATCTTGTACGACGAAAACTTCTTCAAAAGCGCCTTGTGACCGTCCGTCAGATACTGGTCGTACTGACCCATGTTCGCCGACGTCACCGTGAACTTTACCTGATCGCCAGGAAACGGGTTCGGCACGTTCTGCTTCTTCGGGTCAAACTTCACACCCGCAGGCGGCGCAGACAAACCCCCGTTCCATGCCGGAACCATCCCGTCAGGCGTCCCAGCCCGCTCAGAGCCCATCGGCGTCAGGTCCTTGCCCATCCGGGCAACCTGATCCGCAGGCACCTTGGCCCACGCAGCTCCAGCGCTCACTAACGCCATCACCGCCGTCGCCATCAACACTCGCTTCGTCTTAAGCACTTCAGTTTCCTCCACCTGATTCAAGGTCCTGTGTGCGGTTATGCCCCCGCCCTTAGAACGTGTAGCTCGCCGTCACCGACGCGAAGTCTTGATCCTTCGCCTTGTTCGCGATGTGGCCACCGAAGAACGCCGAGTAGCTGACGCCAACCCGGAAGTTGTTGTTCAACGTACCCTGCACGCTCAGACCCAGAGACTGACGGTCCTCAAGGAAGTTGCCGTACGGTGCCGGTGTCGCGCCTTCGAAATCATACGTGTACACGAGCGTCGGCGTCAACACGTAGCCGGTGTCGAACGCGTTGTTGTACTCGAGACGGAGCAAGCCCACGAAGCCGGCTGACAGATCGTTCGGACGGCACTGTTTGCTCGTCTTATGGTCGAGGCCCAGGATGCCGCCCGACGGAAGGTCGGTGCCTTGGCAGCCGATGTTCTGGTACTGCGCAACGTTCGCGCCGCCCTTCTTGTCGACCCATGACGTTTCGACGTCCGGCACAAACACCATGCCGACTTCCGTCACCACCACGCCGAGATCGGCGCCGAGTGCGTCAACCCACCAGTCGGAGGCCGTGTATGTCGCGGTCGTGCCGACTTGCGCAGTCACCATCTCGTTGCGAATGACACCGTTGGTGCGGGACGTGTCGCCGCAGGTCGGCTTCTTGCCCGACCCGTCGGGGCTCGCAAGACCGGCAATGACCGTACCCGCTGCACCGAACAGAACGTTGAAGTTGCAGCTTTTGACGATCCCGGCGATCGTCGTGGAGTCCGTGTCGACCTGGAACGGCGCATTCTGGCGGTAAGTGAAATCGCCCTGAACGCCCCAACCCCAAGCTGTCGTATTGAACGATGCACCAATAACCTCGATGTCTTCGGGATAGTCGACGACGATCGCGCTACTGCCGTTTGCCCCGAGGCTCTCCGCTCCATTCGAGATTTGCACCGTCAAGGCCACAGGGCCCGCTCCGTCGAGATCGACGAAACCGCTCTGGTGCCAAACCATCGCGCAGCTCAATTGAGCGGCGGCGAATAGATTGTTCACGCCGATCGCCCCCCCGGCGTTGAAGAGCGTACCGCCGAATTGCGCCGTGTAGGCCGCAGCACCGCCCGCGATGTAGCCGCCTGGATCCGACACCGGCGTGGACTGCATGAACGCCACTTGCGCCGCAGGCAGGCCAAGGGCAAGCGTGCCGCGCGACGTTGCGCCCGCAGTAACGCGCTTAATGTCGACGCCGTCGGGAACGCCGTTCGCTCCCGGCGACAGGCCGCCTAGTGCGTTTGGAGAGAGAAGGTCGGGCGTCGCGAAGTCCGCCGCGACGACCTGGATCGCCGGTCCGGTAAAGCCGCAACCCGCCGGCGGCAACTGCCTGCCGCCGATGCCGGTGAGGAGTTGGGTGTTGTCGCCCTGCACGGTCGTTACGACCTGGCTCAGCTTCCCGGTCGACTCGATGCTCAGGAACGGCAGACGGCTGTGATAGTTTTGGTAGTAGGCACCGAATTCAGTGCCGCCCAATCCCTCGGCGTACCAGCGCAACGAAAGGCCGTATTGACCATCATCGGAGGCAAAATGGTCGGCGCCTCGCTCAAGAAGCGCTTGGGATTGTGTCGTGTAACCTTCCAAAGGCAAATTCGTGATCAGGTCGAAACGCGACGCTTCGTGCTGACCGATGGTGAATTTGGTTTGGTAATTCACAAACGGGCTCTCGGCGCATTCGGGACGGCCGTTGCCGGCAACAGCGATCAGCGGATCATTAAGCAATCCCGAAGTCTGTACGAAACGCGTTCCCGAGCCAACGGCAGCCGTGCAATTGCGCCGCGTGCCGGCAAGGGGCGACCCGGTCACAATCGACCATCGATTGGCATTGCCGCCGTGACCGCTTCCCAGCGTGACAATGTCAGCGCCGGAGAATGGCGTGCCGGAGGGGTCCAGCTCGAACGGTTCCCAGTCGAGCGCGTAGTAGCCGGCGAGCGAAACGTCGAACGGAAGCGAGATCGATCCGAACACCGCGTTGACCGGAACCAACGCTTCCTTGATTTCCGAACCTGGACGGCGGAACGCGCCGACGTCGATCGGATTGAAGACGTTGTTGCCGTTCAGGATGAACGTGCTTTCGCCCCAGTTGATCACTTGCTTGCCGACGCGGAGGTTCACCGGCATATCGGCGATCGTGTAGTCGGCGGACAGGAAGAGGTCGAGCAGTTCGTAGTTGCGGCCGACGTCGCCGAGCGCCGCGTCCGTCAACTCCGAACGCTCGCCGACGTCTTTGTCGTTCATGATCACGTCATAGAAGCCGACCGCGCGAGCGAAGACTGTATAGTTCCGCCATTTGACGACCAGGTCGTGGTTGGCCTTGACGTTGGCGCCGATCAAATCGCCGTTGTCGAAGTTCAACCGGCCGTCATCGACGTTCATCGAGCCGTCGAAGTTGTCGGGATTGTTTGTTAGAACAAAGTTCGCGCCAGTCGCCGCATTGAACGTCGGACTGAACGGGATCGTGTTCAGGATCACCGCACCAAGGGCCGCATTTTCACGCGGATCGACGGGACCTCCGTTTCCTTCATTCAGAAATTGCGTGTTGCGATCGTTGGTGCGCATCGACGCTCCGACCGAAACCGTCGTGTCAAATACGATTTGAACATCACCGAATTTCGTTTCTACCGCCTGAGCGGTAGAGACCGCTCCCACAAGCGCGACTGCCGCCGCGGACCCCATCAGTGCAACGCGAACGACTTTCGACTTCAACATGACGGTATTCCTCCTACCACTATTATTCTCGCGGCCGCAGAACGGATGCTTTGCTCCCCATTCCTAGCTCCCCGCATCAAGACCACACGCAGAAGGTGCTCAAGTCAACGCTCGAATGACAAAACGATCACATACAGACCGTTTGTGAGGCAGAAGCGCCACGGTTTTGGGCATCCCGGACCGTTGTGCGGTGCACAACCCGTGCGTATATCGGCCGTACGGCGCAGGCGGATTTCTGCTAGTTTCCCGAACTCGGGAGTTTCTTGGTGAACCGCGAACCGCACAGAAGATCGGCACGGCCAGGAGCGGCGAAGCACGACCACGGGACCTGTATGGCCGATGCGGTGGCTGCCGCCGAGGCACGTATGAGCGCGTCGGACGCGCGCCTGACACCGTTACGCCGGCGGGTGCTGGAGTTGGTTTGCGAGAGCCATAGTCCGGTCGGCGCGTATGACCTGCTGGCGCGGCTTGGCGGCGAACGCAACGCGCGCGCGGCGCCGCCGACGATCTACCGAGCGCTCGGCTTTTTGATGGAGCACGGGCTGATCCATCGGATTAATTCGCTCAACGCCTATGTCGCGTGTTTCGGCCCGCACCGGCCGCACGATGCGTGCCTCTTGATTTGCGAACGCTGCCGGACGGTCGACGAGAGCGAAGCAGCGGCCGTGCGGCGCGCGATCGACAAGCGGGCAGATGAGGCGGGGTTTCGCGTGCGCCAGCGCACGGTGGAAGTCGCCGGGCTTTGCCGCAGCTGCGCGGCCGAAGGCTGACTCTCAAGCGAACGTATCGAGCAGCGTCTTCGACATTTCGTCCGCCGTCTTCACGACCTTGGCGGACGCTTTGTAGGCATGCTTGGCGAGTTGCATGTCGACGATCTCGGCGGCGAGGTCCACATAAGGAAAGTCGCCGGTGAGTTCGGCGGGGCGGGTGACCCGCACCACGGGGCCTTTGCCTTGCGTCGTTTGCACCGGCACAAGCGGCTGGTAGCCTTCGCTCTGCCAGTTGACGATATTCTGTGCACGGACGGTTACGCGCATCTCTGCGGCGCGCATGCCGGCGATGCCGATGTTCGCAGCGTTGCTCATGGGGTCATGCTCGCGCAGACCGCGTTAAGCGGCGATGGCGCGCGTGACGCGGATTTAATTCAAATTGCGCCGATCGCCCATCTTCGCGCCGCATTGGCGCCCCATTTGTGGCGAGCATCACGGCCATGCAAACACCCAAGATCCTTCTGATCCTGGCCGCGCTTTCGCTCAACGCCTGCGATGCGGCGCCGGAGATTCCACAGTCCAAGACATTGGACGCGTTGTTGGGGCGCGTGGAGCAGGTGCGCGTCAACAAGAACTGGCGCGACACGCGGCTTGCGTTCGGGCTGCGCCTGTCGGCGGCGGCGGAAGAGCGGGCGACGCACAGCGTGGTCTATGACGCGGCCTACGAACGGATCGGCTATCCCCATGGTGACGTTGCGCCCGACCGCGGCGTGTGTTCAGACGAGGTCATTCGCGCCTATCGGCTTGTCGGCATCGACTTGCAGCGGCTGGTGCACGAAGACATGGCGCGCGCGTTTCACGTCTATCCGAAGCGTTGGGGCTTGAAAGCGCCGGATCGAAATATCGACCATCGCCGCGTGCCGAATCTCGCCACGTTCTTCACGCGGCATGGGACGTCGCTCAAGCCGTCGACGGACGGCGCCGACTACAAGCCCGGCGACATCGTCGCGTGGGCGCTGGCCGACGGGCGGCCGCATATCGGGCTTGTGACCGAGCGGCGGTCATCGGATGGGAAGCGGCCGCTCGTCATGCACAATATCGGCGCCGGGCCGCAGATCGAGGATATGCTGTTCGGACTGACCATCACCGGGCACTACCGGTACGACGGTTAGAGGAACGGATTCGGCGCACCTCTGACCACGAGGTAGCGCACGGCTTCGGCGAGCGAGCGGGCATCGACCAGCGCGTCATGGGCGATGCCTTGCGCGACGGAGCCCACATGTTTGGCGAGTGCTCCGGAATGGACGCCCGCGAGCGGCACGCCGACCTTGAGCAGCCACTCCTTCAAGTTCGTTCCGGTCAGGTCCGGCCACAGGGCCGTCTCGCCACGCAAGGCAGCGTTTCCGGCGAGAATACGGTCGTCACGCCCGTAGCTGTACAGTCTTCGTTTGCCGACAAAACCGCGAAAGGCGCGCAGCCCGTCGGCGAAGGTGACGCCCTGCTCGGCGACGCGTTCGTTCGTGATGCGCGTGAGTTCAATAAGGTAGTCGGAGAGGATCGGGTTCAGGTGCGGCTTGATCAGGATCTCGAACGATCCGACCTCTTCGAGCGTGTCAACGTCGAGTTTGACGGCGCCGATCTGCACGATCTCCTTGTGTTCGCCGGGACCCGCCCAGCCGCGCTCCATCGAGCCGCGCCAGGCCGTGAACTCAGTGTCGAAGATGACGACTTCGGCAGGCATGGGCGCTTGCTGCGGTTGCGAACGTCCTGTCGTTTGCACGCGGCTGTGTTCGAAGGCAAGGGCGCGCTTGCGCCGAAGTTAAAGCGGTTGCATTAAGGCGCGCTGCTTCCCACACGGCCGCGTTCGACGGCGGCCTTTCCAATTGGTCCGACATGACGGCTGCTCTCGAGTCCGATCCGCAAGGGTTCGCGCGTTTCGCTCAACATTTTTTTGGGGGAGCGGCGCCCGAAGACCTGACGTCGTTCTCCAAGGACGTGCAGGCAGGCATCGCGCGTCTGTTCTGGAAGGCGGCGGCGGAGCGCAGGCCCGGGACGTCGTTCCTGCGCGTGATCACACCGGAGGCTTCGCGCGACGGGTTCTCGGCGCCCGTGACGCTGCTTGTCACGATCAACGACGACAAGCCGTTCCTGGTCGATTCGATCTTGAGCGAGCTCGGCGAGCGCGGATGCAAGATCAAGGCGGTGTTCCACCCGATCTTCAAGGTGAAGCGCGATGCGTCCGGCGCGTTTCGCGGCTTCGTGTTCGACGGCGGTGAGGCGACGTCGGAGAGCATGATCTGCGTCGCGTTCGCGCGGATCGGCACGCCTGAGCGGATTGCCGGCATCGAAAGCGGGGTCGCGCAAGTGCTGCGCGACGTTTCGGCCGCAGTCGGCGACTGGAAGGCGATGCTGGCGCGGCTCGACGAGTCGATCGCGGAATTGTGGCAGACGCCGCCTAAGATCGCGAAGGAGGAACTGGAAGAATCGCTCGCGTTCCTGCAATGGCTGAAGCAGAACCACTTCACGTTTTTGGGGGCACGCGACTATGCGTTCGACGGCGCGGCCGGGCGTTTGACGCCGCTGCACGAGACGGGGCTCGGCCTGTTGCGCGACCCCGAGCGGCGCGTGATCCGGCGCGGCCAGGACCGCGCGACGATGACACCTGAAGTGCGCGCGTTCATGATGCAGCCGTCGCCGTTGATCGTGACGAAGTCGCTGGAACGTTCGCCCGTTCATCGGCGTGTGCAGGAAGACTATATCGGGGTGAAGCGGTTCAGCGCTTCCGGCGAACTCGTCGGCGAGCGGCGGTTCATCGGGCTCTTCACGTCGACCGCCTACCACGACAGTCCGCGCGATATCCCGTTCCTGCGCCGCAAGGTCGCGAACGTGATGGCGCAATCGGGCTTCCCGAAGGGCAGCCACAATGCGAAGGCGCTGTCCGTCGTGTTGGAGAACCTTCCGCGCGACGAACTCTTCCAGGTGTCGGAAGCCGACCTTCTGAGAATGGGACCGGCGCTCGCCTATCTCGGCGACCGCCCGGACACGAACGTGTTCATCCGCTTCGACACGTTCGAGCGCTTTGCTTCGGTCCACGTCTATTTCCCTGCCGACAAGTTCCGCGGCGGTTTGATGCGGACGCTGGGCGGCATCCTGATCGACGCCTTGGGCGGGCAGGTGTCGAGCGCCTATCCGCATACCGAAGAAGGGCAGATGGCGCGCATCCACTTCACGATCGTGTTCGATGGCGGGCGACCGCTCAGCTACGACCACGAGGCGTTGAAGGCGCGCCTGGCGCGGGCCGTCAGACTGTGGAGCGACGATTTCGCCGATGCGCTGTCTACGTCGATGTCGCCTGAGAACGCGGATGCGATCTTCGCGCGCTATTCGGGCGCGTTCAGCGAGGCGTATCGCGAGGCGTTCGGACCGACGGAAGCCATCCTCGACATCGGAAAGATCGAGGAAGTGGCGCAAGCGGGTGCGGGCGCTTTGGCGTTGCGTTCCTCGGGCGGGGCGGACCCGGCCGACGGGATCATTCACTTCAAGATCTATCACGCGGGCGGGGTGATCGAGCTTTCGGACCTTCTGCCGGTGCTCGAGGACTTCGGACTGCGCGTGATCGAGGAGGTGAACTATCCGGTTCGCCGCGCTGACATTCCGGTCACGATCCACGATCTGAAGCTCAAGGGTCAGCTGACGCCGGAACGCGAGGCGGGGATGCGCCTCTTCGAAGAAGCGTTCCTCACGGTTTGGAAGGGCGCCGCCGAGAGCGATAAGTTCAACCGGCTGACGATGTTTGCCGAAGTGCCGTGGCGCGACGTCGCGATGCTGCGCACGGTCGCGAAGTATCTGCGCCAGGCGGCGTTCGGCGCGAGCCAAGCCTTGATGGAAGAGGCGCTGGCGCGCCATCCGTTGATTTCCGCGGCGCTCGTCCGGCTCTTCAAGGCGCGCTTTGCGCTCGACGTCGCCGACCGCGCCGCGCAAGAGGCGAAGATCAGCGCGCAGATCGACGAAGGGCTGGCGAAGGTGCCGAGCCTGGACGACGACCGAATCATTCGCCGCTTTCGCAACGTGATTCAGTCGACGCTGCGGACGAATTTCTTCCAAACCGGCAAACCCTCGATCGCGCTCAAGATCGATTCGTCCAAGATCGACGACCTGCCGCTGCCGCGGCCGATGGTGGAGATCTTCGTCTATGCGCCCGACATCGAAGGCGTGCATCTGCGCTTCGGCAAGGTCGCGCGCGGCGGTTTGCGCTGGTCGGACCGGCGCGAGGATTTCCGCACGGAGATCCTGGGCCTTGTGAAGGCGCAGCAGGTGAAGAACGCGGTCATTGTGCCCGTCGGCTCGAAAGGCGGGTTCTATCCGAAGAAGCTGCCGCCGGCCTCGAACCGCGAAGCGTGGCTGAACGGCGGGATCGCGGCCTACAAGCTTTTCGTGTCGTCGCTTCTGGACGTCACCGACAACATCGCGGCCGACGGCAAGATCGTTCCGCCGAAGGACGTCGTGCGGCACGATGCGGACGATCCCTATCTGGTCGTGGCGGCGGACAAGGGCACGGCCACGTTCTCCGACATCGCGAACGGGATTTCGAAAGAGTACGGGTTCTGGCTCGCCGACGCGTTCGCGAGCGGCGGATCGGTCGGTTACGACCACAAGAAGATGGGCATCACCGCCAAGGGCGCGTGGGAGGCCGTGAAGCGCCACTTCCGCGAGATCGGCACCGATATTCAGACGACGCCGTTCACGGTCGTGGGCGTTGGCGACATGTCGGGCGACGTGTTCGGCAACGGGATGCTTCTGTCGAAGGCGACGAAACTTGTCGCCGCGTTCGATCACCGCGACATTTTCCTCGACCCCGATCCCGATCCGGCCGTCAGCTTTGCGGAGCGGCAGCGCATCTTCAATCTGCCGCGCTCCTCTTGGGCCGATTACGACCAGGCGAAAATCTCCAAGGGCGGCGGCGTCTATTCGCGTGCGATGAAGAAGGTTCCGCTCTCGCCGGAGGTGAAGGCGCTGACCGGATTGACGGCGGATCAGGCGGAACCGGCGGAACTGATGAAGGCGTTGCTGAAGGCGCCGGTCGACCTGCTTTGGTTCGGCGGTATCGGCACGTTCATCAAGTCCTCAGCGGAGAACAGCGCCGACGTCGGCGACAAGGCAAACGACGCGGTGCGCATCGACGGGCGCGAGGTCAAGGCCAAGGTGATCGGCGAGGGCGCGAACCTGGGCTGCACGCAAGCGGGCCGCATCGAGTATGCGAAGGCGGGCGGGCGCTCGAACACGGACGCGATCGACAATTCGGCGGGCGTCGACACCTCGGACCACGAAGTGAACCTCAAGATCCTGCTCAACGCGTCGATCGGCGCGGGCGAGTTGAAGGCGGCCGAGCGCGACCCGCTGCTTGCCAAGATGACGGACGAGGTCGCCGGGCTCGTGCTTGCGGACAATTACAATCAGACGCTGGCGCTCAGCGTGGCGCAGGCGGGCGGGGCGTGGGAATCGGACGCGTATGGACGGTTCATGCGCGCGCTGGAGCGCGAAGGGCGGCTCAATCGCGCGGTCGAGGGTCTGCCGTCGAACGACAATCTGCGCGAGCGGGCGAACCGCAACGAGGGGCTGACGCGGCCGGAGCTTGCGGTGCTGCTTGCCTATGCGAAACTGCAGCTCTTCGACGAGATCAACCATTCGACCCTCCCGGACGATCCGTTCTTCGTTTCGACGCTGAAGGGCTATTTCCCGAGCGACGTGCGCGAGCGGTTCCCGAAGGGGCTCGCCATGCACCGGCTGAAGCGCGAGATCGTGGCGACGGTGCTCGCCAACGACATGATCAACCGCGGCGGCCCGGTCTTCATGCACCGGCTGAAGGAGGCGACCGCGGGCGAGGCCGGGGCGCTGGCGCGTGCCTATACGATCGCGCTCAACGCGTTTTCGATCGAGCGGCTCGCACGAAGCATCAACGCGCTCGACAACAAGATTCCGGCGGCCGTGCAGGTGAAGATGCACGAGTTGCTCGCGAAGCATCTGTTCCGACAGTCGATGTGGTTCCACCGGCACGTCGCGGCGGACGTGCCGCTTGCCGCGGCGATCGCGCCTTACGCCGAGGGGGTCGCGAAGTTGCGCGGCACGTTCTCGACGCTGGTGTCGGAGGCCGAGACGAAGGCGATCATGGCGACGATCGACGATCTTCGGGCGGCCGGCGTGCCGGACGATTTGGCCGACGAGATCGGCGCGCTTCCCGCGATCGGCGCAACGCCCGACATCGCGCGGCTTTCGGCCGAGACGAAGCGGCCGCTCGACATGGTGGCCGGCGCCTACTTCGCGGCGTCGCGCACGATCGGCGTCGACCGGCTGAGACTGGCGGCGGAGCGCATGAACCTGCCCGAGCATTGGGACCGGCTCGCGGTCCGGCGCTTGATCGACGATCTCGCCGTGCATCAGCGGGCGCTCGCGTCGCGGGCGCTTGCGAACGGGGCTGCCGGCGACAATCGCGCGACGGGTTCCGCCGCGGTCGATGCGTGGGCGAATACGCACGGCGAACAGGTCGAGCGTGTGCGCGCGCTGATCACCGACCTTGAGCGCTCCGGCACGTTTACCGTCGCCCGGCTGACGCTGGCGGCGGGGCAGATACGGGATTTGTTGGCTTAAGGCTCGCGATTCCTGTCGTGCCGCGATTGTGCTAGTTTGACGATATGGTCGAAGCAGGACATCCGCGCATTTCGCGCGATCCGAAGGTGATGATGGGCAAGCCCGTCATCGCGGGAACGCGCGTGCCCGTGGACGCGGTCGTTCGCCAGTTCGCCGCAGGCGCCGATATGGAGTGGGTGCTGAAGGCGTTTCCCGACCTCGACGCCGACGACGTTCGCGCGGCGCTTGCCTACGCGGCGGCGTGCGTCGCAAGCGTTCCGACCGCCGCCGAATAAATGCGCTTTGCCGTAGACGCTTGTGTGCCCGCGCAACTCGCGGACGCTCTTCGTTTGCTCGGCGCCGATGTCATTTTGGCCGCCGGTCGTCCAGCCATGCCCGATGCGGAGATCTTGGAAGGCTCTGTCGCGCGCGATCGCGTGGTGATCACCGCCGACAAGGATTTCGGGGAACTCGTGTTTCGCGACGGGAAGAGTGCGCTCGGCGTCGCGCTGATCCGGTTCGACATCACGTCGGCGGCGCTGGCTCAAGAAACAGCCCAGCGCGTGGTCAACTTGGAGAACCATGGTCGAGGCATCTTTGCCGTGCTCGATCGCGTCGTCACGCGAATCCGACGTCTCACATAGCGTCGACGTCAAGCCAGCTTCAGCACCACGGCGCCGGCGGCGACGATGAGGGCGCCGGTGAGGCGGCGGGGGCCTGCGTTCTCGCCGAAGAAGAGCATGCCGATGAGGGCGGCGAAGACGACCGAGGTTTCGCGGAAAGCGCTGACGCCCGCGATGGAGGCGAACGTCATCGCCCAAAGGACGAGGCCGTAGCTCACGAACGAGAGCACGCCGCCGATGGCGGCGCGTTTCCAGTTGAGCCTGGCGTAGGCCGTGATTCTTCCGGGGCGAAGGATCGCCGCCATCGCCAGCGTCGTCACGCCGACCGCAACGAAGACCCAGCAATTGTAAGCGAGCGCGCTGCCCGAGGCGCGCACGCCGATGCCGTCGGAGATGGAATAGAACGCGATGCTGACGGCGACCGCGGCGGCAAGAACCGTCGCGCGGGTGTGGGCGCCGGGGCTCATGCCGACGGTCAGGATGCCGACGCTGATGAGCGCGATGCCGGCAACCGCGGTCAGCGTCGGCACTTCGGCGACGGTGACGGCCGCGAGCAGCGTGATCAAGAGCGGCGGCAAGCCGCGCGCGATCGTGTAGACGTGGCCGAGCTCGCCGAGTTCGTAAGCGCGCGCGAGGAAGTAGACGTAAGGCAGATGGAGCACTGCGGTGAGCGCGATCCAGATCGCGGCCTCGGCGTTCATCGCGGGCGCGAAGGGCAAGATCGCAAGACCGATCGCACCTGCGACCGTGAACAGCAACGCGGCATCGAGCAAGCGGTCGTTGCCCGCCTTCAAGCCAGCGTTCCAAGCCGCATGCAGCAGCGCCGCGACGAGCGCCGCCGCGACGGCTTCCCAAGGCAGGATCATGTGAGAGAGTTCGCTTCGAGATCGGTCGGCGCCATCAGGGCCAAGCGGTCACGGCTTCGTCAAGGCACTCGCTTGTCGCGCCGGTTCGTGCGTAAGCTCATCGGACCACGCCATTCGAAGACATCGGGTCCCTCATGAGCGACATTCCGGCGAAGCCGACTTTGGCCCAACGATGGACCACGGCGCCGGAGGGGACCTCAGCCAGCGGCGGCGCGTGCGCCACGCCGCTCGGCCAATGGGCGTGGGCGTGGTTCGAAGGGGCGCGCAATCCGCACGTGCTGCTGATTACGATCTATATCTTCGCGCCCTATTTCTATCTGCATCTGGTCGGCGATCCGGTGAAAGGGCAGTCGCTCTGGGGCGACTTGAATTCGCTTGCAGGGCTCATCATCGCGCTGACGGCGCCGATCCTGGGCGCGGTCGCGGACGCGGGTGGGCGGCGCAAGCCGTGGCTGTTCGCGTTCTCGTGCACGCTCACGCTAACGGCCGTGGCGCTCTGGTATGCGCTTCCGAACGAGGCCGGGCTCTCGCTGCTCGCGATCTCAGCTTTGCTGGTCGCCACGATCATCTCGTTCGATTTCACCGCCGTATTCCACAATGCGATGCTGCCGACGCTGGTGCCGGATCGCCAGGTCGGCCGGCTGTCGGGCTTGGCGCTCGCGCTTGGCAATTTGTCCGGCGTGATCTTGTTCGTGTTCATGCTGGTCTGCTTCGTTTGGCCCGGTGAGGTCGATTGGCCGTTCGTACCCGAGAAACCGTGGTTCGGAATCGACAAGGCGGCGTTTGAGCCCGAGCGGATGGTGGGGCCGCTGTTCGCCGTGTGGTTCATCCTCTTCGGCTCGTGGCTCTTTTTCTTCACGCCCGACCAGCCGCGTGTTGCGCTTGGACCTGTTGCAGCGGTCAAACGTGGTCTGAGTTCACTCGCACGCACGATCAGAAGCTTGCGCAACTATCGCAATGTCGGATCATTTCTGTTCTGGCGCATGATCTACAACGACGGCTGCAACGCGGTGCTGATTTTCGGCGGCGGTTATGCGGCGACGACGTTCAGTTGGACGACGCAAGACCTGCTCGTTTACGGCGTGATCTTGAGCGTGTTTGCGACCTATGGCGGCGTCTTCGGCGGGTGGATCGACCACAAGTTCGGGTCGCGCAACGGTCTTTTGATCGCGGTGGGCGGCACGATGGTAGGCCTCGTCCTTTCGCTTTCGATGCGGCCGGACACGATCCTCTTCTTCATCCCCTACGATCCGAAATCGCCGCCGGTGCACGGGTTGCCGTTCTTCGAGTCATGGCCGGAGATCATTTACGTCATCATCGTGATCATCATCGCGATCTTCATCACAGCCGCCTATGCGAACAGCCGCACAATGATGGCCCGCATCGCGCCGGTGTCGAAGATGGCGGAGTTCTTCGGGCTCTATGCGCTGTCCGGCACGGCGACGGCCTTTCTGGCGCCGTTCATCGTCGCACGGTTCACCGAGTGGTTCCAAAGCAACGCGATCGGCTTGGCCTCGATCCTGATTCTGCTCGGCGCCGGGTGGATCGGGATGCTGTTCGTGAAGACGGAACGAGCGCCCAACGCCGATTAATGCCGGAAGTGGCGCATGCCGGTTAGGACCATGGCGAGATTGCGTTCGTCGGCGGCGGCGATGACTTCGTCGTCGCGGATCGAGCCGCCGGGTTGAATGACGGCGGTCGCGCCCGCTTCGGCGGCGGCGATCAGGCCGTCGGCGAACGGGAAGAACGCGTCGGAGGCGACGACGGAGCCTTTCGCGAGCGACTCTGCGAGGCCCGCGGTCTTCGCCGCTTCTTGCGCCTTCCAGGCGGCGATGCGGGCGGAATCGATGCGGCTCATTTGGCCGGCGCCGATGCCCGCGGTCGCGCCGTTCTTCGCATAGACGATCGTGTTCGACTTCACGTGTTTCGCCACGCGGAAGGCGAAGAGCAAGTCGGCGAGTTCCGCTTCCGTGGGCTTGCGCTTGGTGACGACGCGCAGGCCTTTCTCCGCCACGCGGCCGTTGTCGCGCGATTGCAGCAGGAAGCCGCCGGCGACCGTGCGCAGCGTCATGCCGGGCGCATTGGGGTCCGGTAGCCCGTGAGCGAGCAGCAGGCGCAGGTTCTTCTTCGCGCTCAAGATCTGGCGCGCCTCTTCATCGGCGTCGGGCGCGATGATGACCTCGGTGAAGATCTTCGCGAGTTCGGTCGCGGTCGCGCCGTCGAGTTTGCGGTTGCAGGCGACGATGCCGCCGAAGGCCGAGACCGGGTCGCAGCGCAGCGAGAGCTTGTACGCCTCGACCAGCGTCGGCGCGGTCGCGACGCCGCAAGGGTTTGCGTGCTTGATGATGGCGATCGCGGCCGATTGCTTCGGGTCGAACTCGGCAACGCATTCGTAGGCCGCGTCGGTGTCGTTGATGTTGTTGTAGGAGAGTTCCTTGCCGCCGACCTGCGTCGCGGTCGCGACGCCGTAGCGGCTCTCCGCGGTCGTGTAGAACGCGGCGCCCTGATGCGGGTTTTCGCCGTAGCGCAGGCCTTGCTTCAGGTGGCCGGCGAGTGCGAAGCGGCGCGGGGGCGTGCGCTCCTCCGGCTTTTGGCCCGCGGCGAGCGTCTGGCCGAACCAGGTCGAGATCGCGGCGTCATAGGCGGCGGTGCGGGCGTAGGCCTTCGCCGCGAGCGCCTTCTTCGTGGCGAGCGAGAGTTCGCCTTTGCCGGCCGTCAATTCGGCGAGCACGGGGGCGTAGTCTTCGACATCGACGATGACGGCGACATAGCCGTGGTTCTTCGACGCCGCGCGGATCATCGCGGGGCCGCCGATGTCGATGTTCTCGATCGTTTCGTCGAACGTGGCGTTGCGGGCGGCGGTCTGTTCGAACGGGTAGAGATTGCAGACGAGCAGGTCGATGCCTTCGATGCCGTGTTCCTTCATCGCCTTGGCGTGGGCCGGTTCGTCGCGGAGCGCGAGCAGGCCGCCGTGCACGCGCGGGTGCAGCGTCTTGAGGCGGCCGTCCATCATTTCGGGGAAGCCGGTCACCGCCGCGACGTCGGTGACCTTGAGGCCCGCGTCGGCGAGCGCCTTGGCGGTGCCGCCGGTCGAGATCAGTTCGACGCCGAGTTTCGCCAGCGCTTTCGCGAAGTCGACGAGGCCGGTTTTGTCGGAGACGGAGAGAAGAGCCCGGCGAACGGGACGGGTTTCTGACGACATGGCGCGGCCCCTTGATTTTGAGGCGTCGACCTAGCACGGCCCCGGCGGCGCGCCCAAGGGAGCGAATGTCTCAATTCACAAGCGGCGCGGCCGCGGGACTCGCGATTTTCTTGATCGCCCATTTGACGGAGACGGGGGTCGCGGCGGTTTCGCCCGCGATCACGATCTGGTGCGATTTGCGGATCGCATCGCCGGTGCCGAGATAGACGCTGTCGGGGAGGTCGAGCGTCGCGTCGCTGCCGAAGCGCCAGGTCGCGCCCGACGGCAGCGTCAGCACGATCGCCTTGCCGTCGGCCATGCGCGTCGCCTTCACCGACGGGTGCAGGTGGAAGCGCACGGCGAAAGGCTGCGGCGCGGCGTCGGCGTGGGGGACGAACGTGTCCTCGCCGCGGATGTCGGTGCCGTCGTGCGACATGAACCAGCGCCGCTCGTGCACGATGCCGAACGCCGCCGCGTAGCCGTCGTGGCGGGCGTCGAGGTGGATGCCGTCTTCGCTTTCGCGGCGCTTGGCCTCAACATGCGCGGGGCCGTCGACGAGGCGCGGGCCCAGCAGCGCGAGCGCGCGGCCGCCACTGACCACGTGGGCGGAGGACGTGTCGGCGATCGTTGCGGTCGAGTGCGCGGCGGTTGCGCGCATCGCGAGCGCCCATTCGGGGCCCTTCACCTGAGAAGCGCCGCAATTGACGATGATGCGGTCGCCTTCGCTCGACAGTTCGAAGGAGAGCGCGCCGGCGTGGGCCTCGGTCGAGAGCGCGCCGATTGCTGCCGTGCCGGTGTCGGCGATGAGCGCCGTGCGGCCGCAGGCAATGCGGTGATAGGCGGATTGTTGGGCGTGTTCGGGCGTCTTCGTCTTGCCGCTGTCGTAGGTGAGCAGCGTCTTCGCCCAGCCGTCCACCGCCTCTGTCCCGCCGTTGAAGAGCGCGAACTTGCCGTCCTCGTGCATCATGAAGCGGATCATCGGCATTATGCGGTCGAGCGCGCGGCGGATCGCGACGGGCACAATCAGTTCGCGCTGCGTCATCGCATCCATCAGCGCGAGCAGATCGCTTGCCACGTTCAGGATCGCCTCCGGATTGCGCGAGACGTGGCCGCCGTCGGGCAGGATTTGATCGCCGAGCTGTTCGGCGAGCATGTGCAGACCCTTGGCCATGCGCGCGTCGCCGTCGGGCAGGCAGACGCCCGATTGCGCGAGACCGATCGCGGCCGTCATGCGCGGCAGGCCCGGCGGGGCTTTGTGCGCCGTCTTGTTCAGGTGGCGTGCCTGACGCGCCATCGAGAGCAGCACGCGGCTGCGGAACAGCACGTCGGCGTTGCCCAGGATCAGACGGCCGAAGCTTGCCCAGGTAACGAGCCGGCGCGCGAGCACGTGCGGGCGCCAGGCGAGTTCGTTCCATGTCCCATAAGCGCGCACCCAATGGGCGATGAGCTGACGCAGGTGCTCCTGCACCGGATCGGAGCCGCCGGCGTCGAAGTGGCGGAGCCAGTGGAACGAGTGGAGGCTTTCGGACCAAAGCTCGCTCGGCGGCTTGATGAAGAACGGCGAGCCGTCGCGCGCGGTCGTGTCGCCGCCCGGCAGGCGGAAGCGGCCCATGATCAAAAGCTCAGCCTCCGCCATGCTCTTGCGGTAATAGCAGCGCGGGTTGACGAGGATGCGGTCGGGCGCGGGGCCGTTCAGCGCGCGCTGCCAGAAGCTGCTGGCGTAGAGCAGGCGCGAGAGGCTGCGGCCCGCTTCTTCGGCGGCGGCCGAAATCAGCTCGCCGCCATGGGCGCGCCAGGAGAGGCGATGCGCGGGCGCAGCTTTGTCAGCGGATGCGGAGCTTTGCGATGTTGTCGCGGTAACGCTCCGGCCCGCCGGCGAACGCGGCTGTTCCGGCGACGAGGACGTCGGCGCCTGCTTCGACAGCCAGGGCAGCGGTTTGCCCATTGATACCTCCGTCGACCTCAAGCTCGATGGCGCGGCCCGACCGATCGATCAGCGCGCGCACGTCCCGCATTTTGGCGCGCTGGCCGTCGATGAAGCTCTGCCCCCCGAAGCCCGGGTTGACCGTCATCACGAGAATCAGGTCGATGTCGCCCAAGATATGCTCGATCAGCGAAATGGGCGACGCGGGATTGAGCGACACACCGGCTTTTTTTCCTGCCGCCTTAATGAGTTGGATCGTGCGGTGAAGGTGGGGGCCGGCCTCCGGGTGCACGGTGATGATGTCGGCGCCGGCGTCGGCGAATTCCTTAACGTACGGGTCGACCGGCGAGATCATCAGATGAACGTCGAGCGGCAGCTTCGTGTGGGGCTTGAGCGCTTTGACCATCTGCGGGCCGATCGAGATGTTCGGCACGAAGTGGCCGTCCATCACGTCGACGTGGATGTAGTCCGCGCCGGCCTCCGTCATCGCGCGCACTTCCTCGCCCAGCCTGGCGAAGTCGGCAGCGAGGATGGAGGGCGCGATTTTCGTCTTCTTCGTCATGGGCGGCCTTTAACGACTCCCGGTGGTTCGCGCAATCAACGTCAGGCGGTTCTCCGCAAGCGGCTCGCGTAGAAGCCGTCGAGGCCGCCGGTTTCGGGCCAATGGCTGGGAAGCGTCCGCAGGTCGCCCGCGGGTGTCAGGAACTGGGGTTGGTTGAAGGTATCGCCAGGTTCGAGTTTTGCACGGGCGAAGTTGGGGTGTGTGCTTAGGAACGCATCCACGACGTCTTCGCCTTCTTCGCGGGCGAGGGAGCAGACGCAATAGAGGAGCGTGCCGCCGGGTTTGACCATTTCCGACGCGGCGGCGAGCAGGCGGCGTTGCACCTCAGCCTGTGCCATCACGTCGGAGAGGTCTTTGCGCCAGAGGACGTCGGGATGGCGGCGGACCGTGCCGCTCGCCGTGCAGGGGGCGTCGAGGAGAACGGCGTCGGCGGGTTCTTTCGGGCACCAAGTTAGGGCGTCGGCGACTTCGAATTCGGCTTTCAGATTCAGGCGGCCGAGGTTCGTCATCACGCGCTTCATGCGGTCGAAGGCGAGGTCGACGGCGGTGACCTTGGCGCCCGCTGCCGCGAGTTGCGCGGTCTTGCCGCCTGGGGCGGCGCAGAGGTCGATGACGGTTTTGCCTTTGACGTCGCCGAGCAGCGCGACGGGGATCGTTGCGGCGGCGTCTTGGATCCACCAGGCGCCCTCGGCGTAGCCGGGCAGGTCTTCGATGCGCCCGCCGGCGGCGCGGCGGAGCGTGCCGGTGGGCAAGAGCTTCGCTTCGAGCTTCTCGCCCCATGCGGCCGCGTCGCCCATCACCGTGATGTCGAGCGGCGGTTCGGCAAGATGGGCCCTCGCGATCGCGCGTGCGGTGTCTTCGCCGTAGGTCGCGCTCCAAGCCTCCCACGCCCAGGGCGGGGTGTTGATGTGTTCGACGTCCTGCGCGGCGGCGATCGCTTTGCCTTCCGCGGCGATGCGGCGGGCGACGGCGTTGATCAGGCCCTTGAAGTGGCGGGCGCGGTGGTCGCGGTCGGCCAGGCTGACCGCGGAGCTGACCGCGGCGTGGGCGGCGACGTCGAGGAAGAGAAGCTCGGCCGCGGCGATGCGCAGGATCAACTCAGCGGGACCGGAGCGCACGGGCAGCGGCTCACGCAGGTACGCTGCGATCACGGCATCGATTTGGCCCAAGCGGCGCAGCACCATCATCACGATGGCGCGGGCGAAGGCGGCGTCGCGCGGTTCGAGCTTTGCCTTGGCGAGTGCGCCATCAAGCGCCTCGCCCAGCGGACGCTCGCTGAAGAAGATCGCGCTGAGCGCGGTCAGCGCGGCGTTGCGCGCACTTAGGCCTTGCGTGCCTTCGAGCGGCTTGACGCGCGGTTTCAACCCCAGGGGCCCCGGCGCGGCGCGTCATGCGCGGCGCCGTACATGCCCTGCGCCATTTCCTGCAGCTTCGCCACGCGGTTCTGCGTCGACGGGTGGGTCGAGAACAGATTGTCCATCCCCTGCCCCGTCAGCGGGTTGATGATGAACATGTGCGCGGTCGCGGGATTGCGCTCCGCATCGACGTTGACGACGCGGTTCGCGGTCGACTGGATGTTCTCGAGCGCGCTCGCCAGCCAGAGCGGCTGGCCCGCGATTTCGGCGCCGACGCGATCGGCCTCGTACTCGCGCGAGCGGCTGATCGCCATCTGCACCAGCATCGCCGCCATCGGCGCAAGGATCACGAGCGCGATCGTGCCGATGATGCCGAGCGGGTTGTTGCGGTTGTCGCTGCTGCCAAAGAACATCGCGAAATTCGCGAGCATCGAGATCGCGCCCGCGATCGTCGCCGTCACGGTCATGATCAACGTGTCGCGGTTCTTGATATGCGCAAGCTCGTGAGCGATGACGCCGGCCAACTCCTCGCGCGAGAGGCGGCGCATGATGCCGGTCGTGACCGCGACCGCGCCGTGCGCCGGGTCGCGGCCCGTCGCAAACGCGTTCGGCTGGTCGTTCTCCATGATGTAGAGCTTCGGCATCGGAATCTGGGCGCGGCGGCTGAGCTCGCGCACGAGGCCGTAGAGATCAGGGTCGTCGCGTTCGGTCACCTCGTGCGCGCCGTACATGCGCAGCACCATCTTGTCCGAGTTCCAGTAGGCGAACGCGTTCATGCCGACCGCGATCAGAAACGCGATCAGCATGCCGGTCGAGCCGCCGATGAAGTAACCGACCGTCCCGAACAGCGCGGTCATCGCGGCCAGGAGGAGTGCGGTTTTCGTCCAGTTCATGGATTAAGGACCCAAAGCGTTTTCATCGGCGATGATGTAGGTACGAAGATGCTCTTCATCAAGGAAATCCGGGCCCCGGTAAACCGGCGCTTCAGCGCATGCGCGTGACCTTAACAGGCGCTGCGAATGGCCGAATTCCGAGCTCTTCGTAGACTTCGGCAGGGTAATAGGCGGCCGACCCCTTGATCACGAGGGCGATCTTGCGGATGTCGGCGATCCGGGCCGCCGGGTCGCCGTCGACCAGAACGAGGTCGGCGCG
The DNA here is from genome assembly GCA_964561925.1 of uncultured Flavobacteriaceae bacterium. GTDB lineage: Bacteria > Pseudomonadota > Alphaproteobacteria > Micropepsales > Micropepsaceae > SZUA-430. The sequence goes on along the minus strand of CAZLRW010000004.1, from coordinate 33,887 downwards.
CTTGCCCGGCTCGACCGTGCCGCGGTCGTTCAAGACCCGGGCGTAGCGCGCGCCGTTCAACGTCGCGACCTGGAGCGCCTGATTGGGGGTCAGGCCAGCTTCGACGTAGAGTTCGAGTTCGCGGTGGAGCGTGAAGCCCGGAACGTCGTCCGTCCCCGCCACGATCGGGACCCCGGCCTTGTAGAGGCGGCCGACGAACTCGACCATCTTCCGGTACGATTCTTCGTAACGCGCCGCGGTCGCGTCGTCCGGGATGTTCATTTCGGCCACGCGCAGGCCGCGCCGAACGTCCGGCGGCAGGTGATCGGCGACGGCGGCGAGCGTACGCAACGGCGTGCCTGCGCGCTGGCGTATGAAGTCGAACGTCGTGAGCGTGGGGTCGATCACCGTCTGCTTGCGCGCGAGCAACGCGATGAAGTCCTGAACGCGCTTGCTGTCGAAGTCGAGTGCGGCGGTCTGTTCGGCCGGCAGGTAGAAGCGTTCGAGCGTGCGCGTGTCGGTCTTTTCGGTCACGTAGAAATTCAGCAGCACCTGATTGATGTGCTGGATCTCGTCGTAGCCTTGCTCGACGACCTCCTCGGCGCGCATGAAGGCGGGGACGTGGCCGCTGACGCGCATGCCCTTGGCGTGCGCGTAAGCCGCGGTCGCGCGCACATGTTCCTTCGGGAAGGAGTTGTAGATCTTGATCTGCGGGAAGCGGTGCTTCGCGTACCAATCGACTGCCTTCTTCGCCTCCGCCAGCGTTGCGATCGTGAAGCCGCCGCTGGCCGACATACCGCTCTTGCCCTCGATGAAGCCGGCCGCAACGATGCGCGGCATCATCCACTTGCCTGCGCGCTCTTGCGCCATCATCTGCAGCAGCGTTGCATTGTCGTTGCCCATGTCGCGGACCGTGGTCACGCCGGCGGCGATATTGAGGCCACCTTCCCATTGGCCGATATGCGCATGCATGTCGAAGAGGCCCGGCAGAAGCACGCGGCCGCCGGCATCGACGACGTGCCGGGCTTTGATCTTGCGCGTGCCCGCCGGAACGACGGCGACGATGCGGCCGTCGCGTATCAGCACGTCGGAGGCGGCCCCAAGTTCCGCGCGCTTGCTGTCGAAGACGCGCGCGTTTCGGATCAGCGTCGCGCCCCTCAGCGGGTGCGCGAGGCGGGTTTGCATGGCGGCAAGGACGTTACGCTCGGCCGCCTTTTGGCGCGCCTCCAGCGTTCTGGCGTGCGGCTCCCAGCCTTCTTCGATCAGCTGCATCCAGCCGGACTCGAGATAGGCGAACAGGCGCGGCTTGGCGTCCGTCGTCGCCCAGACGAATGTGGGCGAGAAGCCCACACCCGTCAGCGACATCAGCGCGAGCTTCCGACGCTCGGCGCCGCGGGCGATCGTGGCGTCGGCGACCTTGCGGATGCTGAGCGTGCCGCCGGGGATCAACGGCAGTTTCCCGTCGTTGCGCTTGGCCATTGCGGCGAGGATGACCGAATAGCCGGCCGGCGTTCCGCTCAAGGGCGTGTAGAGCGCGGTTCCGGTGACGGTCGCCGCGCCCTCATCCGACGTCGACTTCCACTTGGCCTTGTCGCCGTCGCGGCTGAACGTTTCGTCGATCGGCGCGCCGAACGTCGCGGTGCCTTTCACCGCGTAGCGTAGATATGTGCCGTCGGGCGCGAGCGTGAACTCTTCCTTGAGTTCGGGGCCGCGGCCGTTGTCTTTGAAGATGTAATCGACGCGGGTGACGCCGTCGTCGCCCTGCTCCACGATTTGGTGGCCCGCCTTCTTTCCGTCGTCGACCATCGCGACGTAGCGCAGCGTCTCCGCGGCGTTGGCGTTTGCGATCAACGCGAGCGCCAGTGCGGCAAACGTTGCTGGTTTCATCCAGGTCATGGGCTGAGAATCCTCACCGTCGGAGCCAGGCGCACGAATAAGCGCGCCCGTGCTGCGCATCAAGTCGGATCACTGCGGCGGAGGCGGAGCGGCGGTCTCCGGCGGCGGCAGCGGGGCTGCGTCTTTCAGATTCTCCGCCTTCCAGTGCATCGCCATCGAGATGCGCGAGCGGCCAGAGGGGTGGGTGTAGAAGATGAATTCCTCAAGCGGCGTGGGGTCGAGTTTGCGGTACTCGGCAAGTTTCAGCGCGATCGTCGCGAAGCCGTCCGGTTCGCGGGCGGCGTTCAGGCCGAAGATGTCGGCTTCGATCTCGTTCTGGCGGGTGATCGTGTTTTGGATCGGCGTCGCGATGAGGCCGAACAGCGAGAACAACAGCATGGCGATCGGCAGACCCGCGGGATCGGCGATGTCACGCACGCCCCACCAGCCGCCGAAGGCACGGTGAAGGGCGCCGAAGCCGTACTGAACGAACGCGAAGCCCGCGGCGGCGAGCAAGCTGAAGTAGACGATGAGTTCGTTGACGTGGCCGAGCGCATAGTGGCCCATCTCGTGCGCCATGACCGCGCGAACCTCCGCCGGCGTCGAGCGGTTCAAGAGATTGTCGTTCAACGAGATGCGCGTCGTCGAGAGGAAGCCTTGCACGTTGGCGCTGATACGGGTCGACTGGCGCGAGGCGTCGACCTCGTAGACGTTGTCGGCGGGAATGCCGTTCGCGCGCGCGAGCGACAGGATCTGCTCCTTCAGCTCGCCTTCGCGCATGGGCTTGTAGTCGTTGAAGAGCGGGGAGATGTAGATCGGCGCCAGCATGATCGCGACCGCCATGAAGACCGCCGTTGCGCCCGCGCCCCAAATCCACCAGGTGCGCGGCGCGCGGCGCACGATCGCGTAGATGCCGGTGATGAAGACCGAGGTCAGAACGACGTTGACGGCCAAGCCGGTGAAGAACTCATTCAGCCAGGCGTCGAACGTCTGGTTCGAGAGGCCGAACTCGTGTTCGCGGGTGAAGCTCTCGTAGTGCGTCAGTGGGAACGTGAGCGCGGCGGTTACCAGGACGAAGAGCACGGCATAGAACATCGTCTGAAGCCAGCGCCACGGCAGGATGCGTTCGGCAAGCGTGCGCATCGCGGCGGAGGCGCGCGTGAACAACAGCACAAGCGCCACGCCCATGGCGTAGAGCGCGTTCCAGAGGATCAGCCAATAGCCGCCCTCGAAATAGGCGTCGGACTTCGCCCGCGCCTCGCCGGAAACGGTCGCGAGATAGGCCTCGGTCGCGGCGTTGGGGTCGAAGTCGGCGGCGTGCGCTGCGGCCGCCAAGATCAACGTGCCGAATGCGGCCAACATCGCGAGCGCTGTGCGCTTCATCATGGTCGTTCCCCCCAGTTCCCCGCGCTTATCTTAGTGCGTGCCGCGCCCTTGTCTCGCGGGGCGGATGACGCACGGCGCGGCCTCACGCGTTATTGACCAAGGGCCACCCCCGCCTTAAGTCGTTTGGTGCATGAGCGAAAAGGATATCGCCGAACGGATCGCCGCCGCCGCGCAACGCGCGCTTGCGGAGGCCGAGGCGCGGCGCGCCGAAGAGGCGAAAAACAAAGTCGAGCGGCCGAAGGAGATCGGCGGGCGCGGCGGCCTCGACCCCACGCGCTACGGCGATTGGGAAAGCAAGGGTATCGTTAGCGACTTCTGATCGCACTCGCGAACGCCGTGCGGCCGGGTTGTTTTGGCGTTAAGGCAGTTACGCCGCCCGCAACGGAGCGGGGGATACGCCGTGGGCGCGTTTTTGTGACATAGTGTCCCTTGTCGGCCTTTGGCAGCGGGGGACTTGGTGCTCGACCTTCTGGAACGCGTTCTGTTCGGCGGACGCGCGATCTTTCTTGCGCTGCTCATCGCGCTGACCGCGGGGTCGGCCTGGCTTGCGCTGCAGCTCAAATTCGACACCGACCTCGAACGGCAGTTGCCGCGCGCTCACCCTTATGCGCAGACCGCGCTCGACTACAAAGAGAAGATCGCGGGGCTGAACAGCGTTCAGATCGTGGTCGAAACGGCGTCGGGCGACATTTGGACGCCTGCCTTTCTGAAGACACTGAACGACGTGACGCAAGATGTCACCTACATGCCCAGCGTCGCGCGGGAATCGGTGACCTCGCTTTGGACGCCGAACACATTCGTCTATCAGGCGACCGAGAACGCGGTCGAGGGGCGCCCGCTGATCCCGGCGACGGTGACGCCGGAGGCACTCACGGCAGACGACGTGAAGCGCATCCGCGCCGACGCCCACAAGGGCGACTTTCGCGGAAGGCTGTTCGGCCTCGACGGCAAGGCGGCGATGATCCACGCCTCGATCTTGTCGCAGATGCCCGACGGCAAAGCGCCTGATCTGATCGCGGTCGCGAACGAACTCGAGACCAAGATCCGCAAGAAATACGAGAGCGGCGACATCACGGTCCGCATCATCGGTTTCACGAAATTCGTCGGCGACATCGCGAACGAAGCCGTCAACGTTCTGGCGTTCTTCGGCCTCGCCTTCGTGCTCAGCGCGCTCGCGCTCTGGTATTACTCGCGCTCGCTCGCGCTTACCCTGATCACGGTGCTCTGCTCGATCGCCTCGATCGCGTGGCTGCTCGCGATCGTTCAGCTGACGGGCCTGCGGCTGCACCCCTTGGGTCTCGTCATTCCGTTTCTGATCTACATCATCGGCGTCAGTCACGGCGTGCAGCAGATCAACCGCTTCCTCGCCGCCGTCGCCAAGCGCGGGCACACGCCGCTTGAGGCCGCGCGCCGTACGTTCCGCCGGCTGATGATCCCCGGCGTCTTCTCGATCGTGACCGTGCTTGCAAGTTTCGCCGCGCTCCTCCTGCTGCCGATCCCGTTCGTGACCGACCTCGCCATCATCGCGCTGATCGGCGTCGCGCTCAAATTCGTGTCGAACCTGATCATGCTGCCGCTTGCGATCTCCTATGTACGCTTCGACGCCACGGCGATCGACCGGCAGCGCAAGCTCTTGGCCGCGCGCCAACGCTTCATGCTGGGCTTTGCGCGCGACGCGAGGCCGATACCTGCGCTCATCGTGCTGACTTTAAGCGCGATCCTCGGCGCAGTCGCCGTCTGGAACGCGGCCGACATCGGCGTCGGCAACCGGAAACCCGGCGTGCAGGAGCTCTGGCAGAGCGCGCGCTACAACGTCGATTCCGCCGCAATCACCAAGAACTTCGACCTCGATCTCGACAGTTTCGTCATCATCACGACCGCGCCCGTCGACGCGTGCGTCGACTACGAGGTGATGGCGCTGGTCGAACGCTTCGGCGTCGCCATGCGCTCGGTCGAGGGCGTGAAGTCCGTCATGTCACTGCCCGAAGCCTCGCGCTTCGTGTTCTCGATCTTTCAGGAAGGCAATCTGAAGTGGCGCGTGGTGCCCAAGTCGCCCGACGTGCTGGCGATTGCGACCGGCGCGATCTCCGACACGACAGGCTTGCGCAACGCCGATTGCTCGCTGCTGCCCATCGCGGTCTATCTGACCGATCATCGCGACGAAACGCTGCGCCGCGTCGCGGCCGCCGCCGAGGCCTTCGTCGCCGAGAACAAGGCGGAGAACGTGAAGTTCCGCCTCGCGACCGGCAACGGCGGCGTGCTCGCCGCGATCAACGACGCGGTTCGCGAGGCGCGCGTGACCGCGCCGCTGCTCGTCTTCGGCGTGATCGCGATCCTGATCTTCGCCGCCTACCGCGACTGGCGCGCGATCCCGTGCATCTTGGCGCCGCTCGGTCTCGCGAACGCGCTTGGCTTGTGGCTGCTCACCTGGCTTGAGGACGGGCTCACGGTGACGACGTTGCCCGTCTTCGTGCTCGCCGCCGGCATCGGCGTCGCCTTCGGTCTTTATCTCTACGAACGCATTGAGGCTCATTTGACGGAAGGTGCGCCGATGGACGAAGCCTTCGCGCTTTCGATGCGGGAGGAGGGGGCTGCGATCGTGTACACCGCGCTGACCCTCGCGCTCGGCGTCGGCTGCTGGGCGTTCTCCGGCCTCAAGTTCCAAGCCGACATGGGCTGGCTGCTCGCGTTCCTCGTGCTCGCGAACGCGCTCGCCGCCGTCACGGTGCTGCCCGCGATGGCCGTGATCCTCGACCGGGTGCTGCCGCGGCGGCGATAGGCGGCGGCGCGGGCAACGGGAGGATGCGTGGTAATGGGATTGCGGAGTGCGGTCGTCGGCGTCGCCGAGCACGGCAACTCGGCGATCCTTGTCACGCTTGCGCGCGACGGGGCGCTTCTCGATCGGCGCACGATCGATCTCACGCGTGGGCTACCGACGCATCCCTATCACCACGAAGGGTCGTGGGCCGTGGGGCGCTATGTCGACAGTCCGTGGGCGAAGAAGACCACGATGGCTGAGGCCGTTGCGCTGGTCGTGCGCGTGCGCAACGCTGCGGCGGTGGGCGCCCGCGACGGGCTGGAGGCGCTGGCCGCCGCAGTCCCATTGGCGATCACGCGCATTGCCATCCGCGTTTGTCCGCCGCTTCCCGCAACGACGGAAGAGCGCATCATGGATACGCGCGCGGCGAACATCGCCGACTCGGTGATGTATCGCGAGGCGCTCGCCGATGCCGGAAAGGCGCGAGGGTGGTCGGTCTTTTGGTACGACCGCGAGACCGTGTTCGCCGACGCAGCGAAAGCGGTGGGGGCAACGGACATTGACGGGGTCTTGCGCGCGATGGGGCGCACGGCGGGGCCGCCTTGGCAGGCCAAGCACAAGCTTGCTGCCGCGGCTGCGTTGGCCGCGGCGAAACCACGGCGACGGCCCAAATGAAAGATGGCCGCGTCTCCTTCGCGGAGCGCGGCCATCGACAGTTCGTCAGATCCGTCTACCGGCGATACGGGCTGTAGGGAGCGTCGGGGTCGTAGCCCTCGTCATCGCCATAGCCATAGCCGTCGTCGTCGCCGGGGCCGTAGTCGCCGTATTGCGGGCCATCGTCGTATTGCGGGCCGTAACCCGGGCCGCCATGCGCGCCGCCGTAATAGGCGTTGCCGTAAGGCGCGGGCGCCGGGCCGTAGCTGCGATCGCGGCACGCGCCGCCGGCGATCGCGTTGCCAGCGATGCCGCCCAAGATCACGCCGGCGACCGTCGCCGGGCCGCGGCTGCCGTGACGGTGACCGTGCCAATGATGATGGCGGTGGCCGCGTCCGACGTTGTTGCCGATGATGCCACCCAAGACGCCGCCGATGATCGTGCCTGCGACGCGATCGCCTTCACAGTTGCGATAGCCGCGGCGGTCGTACGCGTAGGCGGGCGGCCCTGAGCGATATGGATCGTAACCCGGCGCAGGTCCGTATGAGGGCGCATAGCCCTGACCATAGTTGCCGTAAATCTGTCCCGCGAACGCCGGCGATGCACCGGCCACCGTCAAGGCGACTGCGAACGCCGATACGAGTAACTTCTTCATTTCCAACCATCTCCCAGGCGGAGGCCCGGCTGACACCTTCGGCGGCGGACACCGCAACGCCGGACCCATTCTTCCGCGTGCCTATTCGCACATTTCCGGGCTGAACGCTGCATGAATAACAAAAAATGAATGTGAATCAGGGCCTTACGCGGCCCGTGGCGGGTCAGGGTCCCCGACCCGGTTCGCTCTCGACGGTGAAAAACCGCGGCGCTTCGGCAAGGGCCAAGGCAACCGCGCTTAACTTGCCGCGGAGCGTCGCGCCGGTGTCGACGTTGATGCGGTTCGCTCGCAGCTCCGGGTCTTCGGACGGGGTGTGGCCGTGCACGACGATCGCGCCGTGATCGTTTTCGCTGTCGAGGAAGCGCCGGCGAATCCAGAGCATGTCCTTCTCGAGCTGTTGATCGAGCGGACGGCCGGGCAGAACGCCGGCATGCACGAAGAGATAGGGGCCGGCGCGATAGCTGATCTTCAAGCCGTCGAGCCAGGCGAGGCGTTTGGCGCCCAATGCGGCTGCGAGCGCGATCGGATCGCGTTGCCGCGGCAAGCCGAGGGAGGCCAGCGTTTCGTCGCCGCCGTTCTCGAGCCAGATCGTCCAATCCTCGTCAGCATCCTCTCTCATACAGTCGAGCATCATCTGTTCGTGGTTGCCCTTGAGGCAGACCGTGTCAAAGCCTTCGACACCGCGCATCACGCGGTCGATCACCTCGGCACTGCGCGCGCCGCGGTCGATGTAATCGCCCACGTAAACGAGGACGGCGCGATCGCCGCCGCGGTGCACGCGGTCGGCGGCGATGCGTTCGAGCAGGCGCTGCAAAAGATCGTCGCGGCCGTGGACGTCGCCGATTGCGTAGTGTCTGAGCATGTTCAACTGTCGCGCGGTTGCGTGCGCGGGGGCAAGGGCTTCACCGGCGGCGCCGTTCCGGCCAGCGCGTTTGCGCGGTGCGGGCAAGTTCGTCGGCGACGTCGGCGCGGATCGTCAACACTCCGATGGCCGGCGTGCCGAACTTCAGTTCGGCGACGCGGCCCAAGAACCAATCCCGCCGCGTCACTTCGATCTCGCTCCACGGCACGAAGAAGTCGCGCGAAAACGGTCCGAATAGTCTGAACATGCCCACGCGCAAGCCCGAGGGGCAGACGCTCAACGTCAGCACACCGCGCAGACGCGCGCCGATCCAGCCCATCCGCCCGGACTGCCATTTCAGAACGGCAAGCGCGGTCTCGTCGCGATCCGGGTAGCGGCGCATCAGCGCGAACCAGCCGGCCATGAATGCGATGAGCGCGGCTACCGCGAGCCACATGGCGGCGAACAGCACCGGAAATCCGAACAGGATCGAGACGAGTGGGACGCCGTCTTGCACGCGCTATTCCCGAATGTCGATGAGGCGCCTGCAATTCGCGCGCTCGCAGTTCGATGGATTCAAATCCGTCGTGGGCGCGAACGTGATGACGAGCGGTTTGCCGGCCTGCATCGCGGCAAGGCCTTTCGTCAGCAACGTGGCGGCGACGGGCTGGGCCGTGTCGACGGCGAAGAAGTTTATCTTACCCTTGACCTTGTTGTAGCAGCGGACGTGCGTGCGGTCGTAGAACGCCATGACGTCGCGCACGAAGCAGCGGAACGCGGGCGGCTTGCCGGGCTCGTTGATCAAGGCCGCGCTCGGCGTGTCGTCGACCGGGTTCATTTCGCCAGGCGGCTTTTCCTTCTTCGGCGCGGGCTTGGGCTTCGGCGTCTGCACCTTTAGCTTCGGCGCCGGTTCGGGCGCGATGATCGTCGGGGCCGGCGGCAATTGCGGATCGGCGGGCGGCGGTTTATCGGCTGTTGGAAGCGTCAGAATGATCGGCTGGGCTCCGCCCTCCGCCGGCGGCGTTTGCGCTTGGGCGCCAACCAAAAGCGCCCCACTTGCGACGGCCGCGAGCGGCAACATCCGCCACATGGGCCTGAACCTCCCCGATGCTCCGCCTGGCGCCTCAGTCGCGCAGACGGCGCCATAGACGCGCGAGGATCGGGCGCCGTCAAGGGGTTGAACGTGAAGACGCACCGGAACCGCGGCCTGCTCGGCAGCCGCGGCCCCTCGTGGCGTTTCTCAGAACTCGATCCGCAAGCCGGCGCCGAGGAACCATTCGCTTGCGTCAGCGGTATCGGCGCGGATCGGCGCGCCGGGCGCGAAGGAGCCGTCGGCCGGGATGATCGTCGGCGCGTCGCTTTGGCCTTGCCAGCCGACTTTCAAGAAGGCCGTCGTGCGCGCGTCGAACTTCAGGTCGAAGGTCGCGTCGATGCCATAGCGGAGGTTCAAGCCGTCGTCGTCAAGGTTGACACGCTGGCGATAATCGAAGCCGCCGAAGAACGGGCCGGTCGCGCGTTGCGAGATTTCGCTGCTGCGCCAGTCATAGGTTGCGGCCGCGTGGGCGCGGAAGGTGGCGCCGAAGCTTGGGAAGGGACCGTCCGCTTCAGGATCGCAATCCCAATCCAGCATGGCTTCGATGCGGGGTCCGAGGCCGAAGGTTTCGAAGTCATAATTCTCATCGACGGCGAAGCCTGCGAAATCGAGATTCTCGATCCGCGTCCGGTGCTCGGTGTTGCGGTAGTCGGCCATCACGCCCACGCCCAAGCCGCCGGTGAGGTCCGGCGAGAAGCGGCGGTACTCCATGTAGATCGCCGTCGCTGCGGCGTCGATTTGGTTCGTGCTGGTGCGGGCGTCCCATGTGAGGTTCGGGGCACCGAGGCCGACCGCGAACGGGGTCCCCGAATCGAGCGGGTCGATCCACACGAAACCTGTCGTGATCGTCGGATCGGCTTCGACACGGCGGTATTCGTCACCCTCGACGTCGCTATATGCCGCCGCAACGCGGAAGCCGCCGAAATCGCCGGCATATCTGAGGCCCGTGTCCCAGACGTCCGCCTTCGCCTCGGCGTAGAAACCGGCAAGCGTCGGCGAGGTGTAAATCATCGCTGTGTCGTCGCCGCCAACGACGATGCGGCCGATGAACTGCTGCGGCGCGTCGCTTTCGTGGTAACCGCCACCGAAGGAGATCTGGTTCGACTTGGTGACGCCGAACTTGTTTCTCTCGCGCCAATATTCGCGCGACTCTTCGCGGAGCTTATCGTCACCGGGCTGATCGAATTCGCGCTCAGGATTGACGCCCTGCGTCGCCTTGGTCATGCGTTGCAGTTTCGCGCGCTCGTCCAAAAGCTTCAGGTAACTGACGCGCTCCTTGGCGGTCAGATCCTTCAGGCGTTCGCGGTTCTTGAGCTGCTGGTTGTATTGTTCACGAGTCGCTCTCTGAATTCTCAGGATGTCGATCATCTGCGCTTGCTGCACCTTCACGTTTTCGCCGAGCGAACTTTTCGTCCGCCAGCGAACGTAGAACTTGCCGCCGTACTCGATGACGTCGGCCACAAGACCGGCGATACCCACTGCCTTGCCGGCACCTTTGCTCAGACCTTCCTTGATGGCGCCCTCGACGCCTTCCTCGATTACCTCCTCGCCAACATCTTTGAGGCCGATCACGGATTCATTGGCGACTTGATCGCGTAGCTGTTTCACCTCTTCGGCGCCCTGACCCATTTGCTGGACGGTTCGATCCAGCTCAAGGTCGCGCTGGGTGAGTTGATCCATTCGACCCTCGACGTTCTTCATCGATTGCTGGGGCGTCCTGCCCCCGCCGATCTCTCTGATCTCCCGGTTGAGCCGCGCGTTCTCGGACTCCAGTTCCGACACGCGCGACTGTTGTTGTCCAATATCGCCTTGAGGAACGGGCGTATCGGCGACCGCGGGGCCCGAGAGAGTGCCCGTGAGCGCGACTATGCTGACGCCCGCAGCCAAGACGGTGGTGAACACATGGAGGGATCTGCGCATCGCCTTGCCCTTTCGCAAACGGCGCTGCGCGTCCGGATGCGGACGTCGTCGCCGCGACTGCTCGAATCGACGGGGCAGGAATACGCGGCGTGAAACGCCCGCGCATGACGCGAAAGTACCAACCGCCTACTTAGGGATTTTTTCCGGAGGCGCGGAGTAGAAGTTGCAACAATGAGACTTGGCGGTTCGTATTCGTCTTGGCGTAGATCGAACGCAAGTGGTTGCGCACGGTGTGGGGGCTCAAACCACGTTCGGCCGCGAACGTCGCGGGCGTGCCACCCTTCAACAAATGCGAGGCGAGCCGCGTTTCGGCGGGGGTGAGGGCGAAGCGCACTGTCCAGTCGCCGTCATGCGCAACGCCGTCGACCGGCTCTACCGCCAGCCGCAAGCCCGCTTCGCGCATGTTGGCGTCGACCCAACGCACGACTTCCAACAGGCGTTGGGGCACGGCGGGATTGCCTTCGGCCGAGCGGCGCACTTCCTCGCGGGCGGCGAGGCTGGTCGCAATCGCCAAAACATGGCGGTCGGGGGCTGAGCGCGGGGAAGAGGTCATGCGGCTGTTACCAAGCGTCAATCGCGGCTAAACTATCACCGACAACGTGGCAGGGGGAGTGGGCGGCATGGCCTTGATTCCCGCGGTTTCCACCGCTTCGCACAGCAGACAGATTCACATCGAACGGGTCGCTCCGCTCTCGAGCCGTTTCGACGTCGCTCGTGCGCGGATACGAGAGTTCGTCAGTCAGCGCGTCTTTCTTGGCGCCGCGCGCGAAGTGGCAAGCGTGTTGGAAACGGGCGATCGCGAGGCGTTGTTGCGTGCGGCGCCCGGCTGGCGTGCACGCGCTCGACGCTTCGGTTTGCCGACGGCGGCTGCCATGGAGCAGGCGCTCGAGGGTGTTGCGATCCGGCGCGCCGAAGGTCTTGCCGCCGATGCAGCGTGGATCGAGAGCGAGCGATTCGACGTGGACGGCACGCTGGTCTATGTGCCCGGCGGCTCGTTCGTCGTCGGCATGAGCCCGCGATTGACGGCGATGGTCGCTCGTATCGCCAAGGCGGCGGGCGCGCGAACCTGCATCGTCGAATATCGGTTGGCGCCGGAGCATCCCTGCCCCGCCGCCGTCGACGATGTCGAGAGCGTGATCGCGACGCTGGCGAGCGAATGGCCCGGACGGCGTATTGCGGTGCTCGCGGAATCGGCGGGCGCGGCCGTGGCGCTGGCCGCCGTGCGGCGGCTGCGCGATCGGGATATCGCGATCGCGGGCGTTTGCCTTCTGTCGCCTTGGACGGATTTAGCATTGACGGGCTTGTCGCTCGTCACGCGGTCGCTGAGCCGGGGCAGCGCGACGCGCATGGAGTTCCCGGCCGTGTGCGCGCATCTCTACTTGCAAGGGCGCAGTCCGGTCGATCCGGTCGCGTCGCCGGTTTACGGCGACCTCAGCGGCCTGCCGCCGATGCTTGTGCATACGAGTCGCGGCGATGCGTTCCACGACGATGCGCGCGCGCTTTCCGAACGCGCGTTCAATGCGGGCACGGAGGTGACATTGCGTGTCTGGCCGGGCCGCGAACACGCGTTCGAACAGGGCTTCAGCGCGCAAAGCGCCCGCGCCATTGCCGACGCGGGCACTTTCCTCAGAACGCGACTTGCTGCCTAGAATTTGAACGTCGTGCGCACTGTGCCGAGGTAGATCTCCTCCGTTTCGAAGTCGAGAGTGGTTTGCTCGCCCGTCTGGCCCGAGCGGTGGGGGACGGCGTGCGTGTCGTTCTCGCTGTATTCGAAACCCAACGACATGATCAGTGCGTCGACCGGCGAATAGTTCAACGACGCGCCGACGCTGAAGCCGAACGTCGTGTCGCTTGCCGATACGCGCACTCTCTGCGTGTCGTTGATGAAGCCGTTCAGATCGAGGCGGTCGACGCCATCGGCGTCGAGGAAGTAGGCCCGCCCCTCGGCCCGCGCATCGACCGAGAAGCCCTCGAGCGCGGTCGCTTCGTAATCCAGGACGAGGCCGAGGGGCACGTTGATCAGCACCGTTCCCGAAAGCGAGCCGCCCGTCGTCTCGACGTCCGTTCGATAGCGCAGGTCCGTGAGGAAGCCCGCGATGTTCGCCGACAGAGTGTCCGACGTCTCGCGGCGTTCGTAGCCGACCTTCAGGCCGAGATCCACCGTTCCGAAACCGACATGCGACTGCAACGCGATGCCGGCCTTCAAGCTCTGCGCTTCGCTGTGATGCGAGAAGGCGATGTCGGTGACGTCGTTGAACGCCGGATTGGCGAGGAAGACGCCCGCGGGATTCGCCGCCGACGGATCGCCCGTGCCCGGAATGCCGACGCCTTCGGTGGTCGTCGCGATCGAACCACCGTCGGAGCGCACGCTGAAGTCGTAGCCATAGTAGTTCACTGTGGCGCGCCAAATCTGGCGGCGAACGCTCGCAAAGTCGACGTTCGGCATGAAGTCGAGATCATAGGCGAGCGCCAACATCATGGCCGCAACGTCCGTGGTCCGCTCGTGGTCGACGACGCCCAGGATCAGGCCGCCGCCGTCTTCGATCGAGAGATACGGCTTCTCCGGGATCGTCACCTCACCGACCGCGCCCCCGACTTCGACCGACGCGCCGAGGGTGTTGCCGGGGAGCGAACCGATTTCCTTTCCGGTCGCGCAGTCGACGATGGGTGTCGAGGCGATCAGGCGGCGCGTGGTTTCCAGCGCTTGGATCGTCGTTGCCTGGCTCGCCTTCTCCGTTTCAGCATTGCGGATTGCGTAATCCATCGAGTCCAGCCAATGCTGTTCGACGCCTCTGGCCGCAAGCTCGCCGCGGCGCGTGCGCAGCGACGCGATGTAGGTGTCGATGTCCGCGATGTTTGCGTTGACCTTTGCGATCTCGGGCGGGATCAGAGCGAGGGCCGCGTCCTTTTGTGCTTGCGAGCAATAGAATTTTTCGAGCCGCGGGAAGTTGACGCCCTTGGAGATGGGCCGGTCCAGGCCTTTCAGTGGATCGACCGGCGGCGCCGGCGGCGGCGGAGGAGATGGGGGCGGCGGCGGTTGAACAGGTGGTTGATTGCCGCCGATAATCGTCTCGGTCCTGGGTGGTGTCTGACTGCAATCTCGCTCCGGGGCACGATTCAACGCTTCTTGCTTGGCGTCGATGGCCGCTTGCGCGGCGGTCAATAGCTTGTTCGAGTTCGCCCAATAGTCGCGATGGTCGGCTTCCAGGCCGTCCAGTTTGGGAAAGGCGGCGCGCGTGCTCTTTCCCATCTCTCCCTTCGTGAGTGCTTGGTCGAACGTCCTCTTCAGTTGATCCTGCAGCCTCTTGAGCGCTTGCAGTTGCTGTTGCAGTGCGTCGAGGGCTGCTTGCGGCTCCGCCTTGGTCGGCTGGTGGGGCGGTCTGCAGTAGCTCGAACGTATGCGGACCGCCTCCGCGTCTTCGGTGATGCCGTTGGCGTCCCGCCAGAGTTGCTTGATCGGGTGAACCTCCGGGCCGGGCAAGGTTTGCGCCCGCGCAGGCGTTGCAACGGGCGAAATCACCGTTGCCAAGGCCGCGAAGAACGTCGACAAAACGAGAATACGTGGCGGAAGATTCCGCATGGCAAAGCCCCCTCAAGAACGCGAAGCGATTCGCTTCACCACCCAAGGTGAGGTGCACGCGCGATTACGCGCATGATGCAAACGCACTAAGCGAAGCGAGCATTCACGCCTTGAGCAGCAGGGAAACGAGTTCTGCCTGGCGATGTGTGCCCGTTTTGCAATAGGCGGCTTGCAGCTGGTTGCGCGCGGTGTTGCGGCTGATGCCGTGGGCCTTCGCGTAGCTCGCGATCGTGCCGCCGTTCACAAGGTGCGCCGTCAGGCGCATTTCGGCCGGGGTCAGCGAATATTTCTGCGTCCACGCGGTTTCGATCTCGGCGACGCGCGCGTCCAGCCGTTCGATCATGAACGCGAAGCCCGCGCGTCGTAGATTTTGGTCGAGCCAATCGGCGATGCCGCGAAAGCGATCGGGCATCGAGGGATAGGTCCTCGCGTAGTCGGCCATCGGGATCGTGTCGATTTGGCTTTCCACAGCGTCGGCCAGCTTGATGTGGCGGGACATGAGCGCACCGTCTGTCGCGAATCAGCGTAGACTCTAGACTATCACTGCGTCACATGCGCGAAGGACGAAGCCGCCATGGCCGCCACACACATTTCATCAGCTCTGCACATCGAGCGCGTCGCGTCGGCGCCTTCGCGCGTCCCGTTCGCGGCGGTCGCGGGACGGCTCGCAACGGCGCTGCAGCGCGCGATCGAGCGGGCGACGGTCGCGGGTGCGGTTCGAGCGTTCGAGTCGGGCGACGGCGATGCGCTGTCACGTTACCTCGCGCGCGGCCGCGCCATGCACGAGCGTTTCAGCATGCCCACCGCTTCGCAAATGGCGGCGGCGATGGAGGGATTCAGCATCAGGCCGTCGACGGGCCCTCGCGCGAGTTGGCTCTCGCACGACGAATTCGGCGACGACGCAATCCTGGTCTACGTGCATGGCGGATCGTTCATCGCCGACCGCAGTCCGCGCCTGACCGCGATGATCGCGCGCGTGGCGAAGGCCGCGCGGCTGAAGACCTTGATGGTCGACTATCGCCTGGCGCCGGAGCATCCCTGCCCCGCCGCGATCGAGGACGTCTGCGCGGCATTGAACGAGATCATCGCCGGCGGTCGCGCCGGCCATCGCATCGGCATCGTCGCCGAGTCGGCCGGGGCGGCGATCGCGCTCGCCGCGTGCGCGCGCCTGCGCGATGCGGGCGTGAAGCTGGGCGCGATCTGTCTGTTGTCGCCGTGGACGGACCTTGCGCTGACCGGCCGTTCCGCCGCGGCGCGAAGCGTCACGGGCGAGAGCCCCATCTCCATGGAATCGATGGCGATCTGCGCGCATTTCTATTTGCAGGGCCTGAGCCCGCTTGATCCGGTTGCGTCGCCGGTCTACGGCGATTTGCGCGCGCTGCCTTCGATGCTGATCCAGACCAGCCGTACGGACGCGCTGCATGACGACGCCCGCATGTTGGCCGAGCGGGTGCACGATGCGGGCGGCGACGTGACGTTGCGGGTGTGGTCGCGCGGCAGCCATGTGTTCGAGCGGCTGTTCGACACGCAGAGCGAGCGGGCGATCGGGGACGCGGGCGCATTCCTGCGCCGTCACTTGAGCGGGGCGCAAGGCTTGCGCGCGGACTAGGCCGGCGGCGGGCGCAGGATCATCAGCGTCGAGGTGGCGTTCGCGAACAGGCGATCGTTCTTGTCGATCAGCTTCGCTTCCGCGGTGACGATGTCGCGGCCGCGCGTGACGACTTCGGCGGTCGCGGTCAGCCGGCCGGACTTTGCGGTGACGGCGCGGTGGTATTTGAGTTCGAGCGTCAGCGTCGTGAAGCCCTGCCCCGCCTTCAGAGTCGCGTGCACGGCCGAGCCCATGACGATGTCGATGACGGTCGCGATGACGCCGCCGTGCACCGTGCCGAGCGCGTTGTAGTGGAACTCCTGCGGGTCGAAGCCGACGGAGACCTTGCCCTTCTCGGCCACGAAGTCGCCGACGCCGATGAGACTGCCCACGGGCGGCGGGGGCACCCTGCCCTCCGCGATCGCGCGCATGAGGTCTAGCCCGGACAGCCCCTCCGCCGCTTTGGCTATCTCGGCCGGATCGGCCCAGCGATAGGTGCGTTCGTTCTTCATGGAACCGTCATTTCTCCATTTGCGGGACGGGAAATAGCGAAGAAACCCATCCGTGCGGCTTTGCATACCGTATAACCCCGCTGAGATGCACAGGTTGGGGTCCTTACAGTGATGCAGGTATTCGTGCGGATTGTCTTTGCTTCCGTGTTGGCACTCGGCATTGCGAGTTGCGCGGTGTTCACGCCGTTGCCCGAGCCGAAGAGCCTGCCGGAGCGGCTTGCGATGTTCCCGACCGAGGGGTTGCCGCTCAACGGTCCGGTCAGCGTCTATTGGAACGAGCATCAGGTGCCGTTCATCGAGGCGGCGAGCGATCGCGACGCGGCGTTCGCGCTGGGGCTCGTGCATGCGCATTTGCGGCTCGGGCAGATGGAGGTGATGCGGCGGGTCGCGCACGGACGACTTTCGGAGATCGCGGGGCCGGTGCCGCAGGTTGCCGACATCGAGCATGCGTTGCGCATTCTCAATCTCGGTAAGACGTCGAAGACCGTGTACGCGGCGATGCCGGCGGACACGAAAGCCTGGCTCGACGCGTTCGTCGAAGGGATCAATCACTATCAAGCGACGGCGAAGGAGCTGCCGCACGAGTATGCGCTGCTGGGGCTCGAGCGCGAGCCGTGGCGAAGCGAAGAGGTTCTCACGATCGGGCGTCTCGCTTCGGTCGACGTGTCGTGGTTCGTTTGGTTTCGCGTGATGGCCCTGCGCGACCGCAAGGACTGGCCCCAGCTTTGGCGCGCGCTGCTCGAAGACGGGACGGCCTCGGCGCCGAGCTTCGCGTGGTCGGAGAAGAGCGCGCTGAATCAGTTGCAGCGGCTTCTCTCCACGATGAGCCGGAACGGTTCGAACTCGATGGCGGTGGGTGCGGCGAAGACCGGAACGGGTGCGGCGATGATCGCGAACGATCCGCATCTCGGCATCAGCCTTCCGAACCTGTGGGTGCTGGCCGGCGTGAAGTCGCCGTCGTTCCATGCGGTGGGACTGATGGTGCCGGGCGTGCCGTTCGTCGCCGTCGGGCGCAACGCGCACATCGCGTGGGGCGGCACGAACATGCGCTCGGCGGGCAGCGACCTCTTCGACGTCAGCGGTCTTTCCAAGGAGCAGATCACCGAACGGGTCGAGAGCGTGCCGACGCGCTGGTGGTTCACCACGGAGCACAAGATCCGCGAGACGCCGTACGGGCCGATCTTCTCGGATGCCGCCATTCTGCCGAAACGGGAGGGCGAAGTGCTGGCCTTGCGCTGGATCGGGCACAATCCGTCCGACGAGATGTCGGCGATGATCCGCGTCAATCAGGCGCGCGACTGGGACGGGTTCCGCCAGGCTCTCGAAGGGTTTTCGATTTCGCCGCAGAATTTTCTCTACGCCGACGTCAAGGGCAACATCGGCCAGGTGACGGCGACGCATCTGCCGAAGCGGTCGAAGGCGCTGCCGGCGGACTTGGTGCGGCCGCTTGCCGATGCCGCGGCATGGAACGAGATCGTTACTTCGCGCGATCTGCCGTCGTCCTACAATCCTGAGAGCGGTTTCTTGGCTTCGGCGAACAACCGCGGCGCGGAGGCGCAGGTGCCGATCGGCTATTTCTTTTCCGCCGACGACCGGGTGACGCGGATTCAGCAGCTTCTCGGCGGCATGGCGAAGGTCACGGCGGGCGACCTGAAGAAGGTGCAGGTCGATACGTATTCGAGTTCGTCGGTTGCGATGCGCGACGCGTTCGTGGCGCGGCTCGACGCCGCAAAGCTCGCCTTGACGGCGGAGCAAGCGAAGGCGGCCGATGCGATCCGCGCGTGGAGCGGACGCTATGATCGCGACAACCCGCATGCGGTGGCGTTCGAAGCGACGATGGCGGCGTTTCTGCCGCTGTGCTTCGAGCCGGCGCAGATTGCCGCGTTCGATGCGGCGGCGAGCGCGTTCGCGCGTTACGCGCCGCGGCTTGGGGAGGTTTCCGCCGACGCGTTCGCCAAGGCGGCCGCCGCCGGGCTGACGTCGGGGGCGGCGGCGCAGGCGGCGTACGCGACGTGGGGCGACATGCATCGCATGGTCGTGCAGGGCCAATTCGCGGCGATCCCCGTGATCGGCAGTCGCTATGTGTTCGAGGACGTTCCCGCTTCGGGGTCGAGCGAGACGCTGCTCAAGACCGATCACGAATCGTCGGCCGAACGGCATCCGACGCGCTACGGCGCGCAGGCGCGGCACGTATCGGATCTTTCCGATCCGGATGCGAACTGGTTCGTGCTGCTCGGCGGCAACGACGGGTGGTACAACTCATCGACCTTCCGCAATCAGGTCGCCGCGTTCCAGGACGGGCAGTCGTTCCAAATGCCATTTCAGATCGAAACCGTACGCAAGACGTTCCCGAGCAAGACGGTGCTCTCAGGGAAATGACCGACTTCACGCCGCTGCTCAAGCTCTATGCGAAACGGCGGCGCGGGGTGTTGGCGCGACTGGACAATGCGCAGGCGCAGCGGCGGCAGCTTACGAGCCTCGTCGCGCAAGCGCGCGACACGGCGTTCGGGCGGGCGCACGGGTTCGGGTCGATCAAGACGGTCGAGGATTTTCAGGCGGCCGTGCCGCTCCGGCGTTATGACGATTTCTGGCGCGCGTATTGGAAGCCCGCCTTCCCCGTGGTCGAGAACGTGACGTGGCCGGGACGCGTGCCCTATTTCGCGGTGACGTCGGGCACGACGTCGGGCTCGTCGAAATACATTCCCGTGACGCATGCGATGAACGGGTCGAACACGCGCGCGGGGCTCGATCTCTTCTCGCACCATGTCACCGCGCGGCCGGGATCGCGCGTGTTCGGCGGCAAGAGCTTCATGCTGGGCGGGTCGACCGATCTCGTGCGCGAGGCGGACGGCGTGTGGTCGGGCGATCTTTCGGGCATCGCGATCAAACGGCTGCCGTGGTGGGCGCGGCAGTTCGCCTTTCCGCCGGTCGAGCTCGCGCTGATCACGGATTGGGAGGAGAAAGTCCGGCGGCTCGCGACGCTTGCGGCCGAAAGCGACATCCGCGTGATCACGGGGACGCCCTCGTGGCTGCTCATACTGTTCGACAGGCAGCAGGCGAATGCGGGCCGTGCGGTCACCGCGCGCGACATCTACCCGAAGCTCGACCTGCTCGTGCACGGCGGGGTGAACTTCAAGCCCTATCGCCAACGCTTCGAGCATTTCCTCTCGGGCGGCGCGGAGTTGCGCGAGGTCTATCCCGCCTCCGAAGGCTTCATCGCGGTGCAGGACGAGCGGCCCGAAGACGGGCTGCGACTTTTGACCGATACGGGACTTTTCTTCGAGTTCGTTCCGGTCGAGGAACTCGACAGCCCATCGCCGACACGGCATTGGATCGGCAATGCGGAGGCCGGCGTCAACTACGCGATCGTGCTTTCGACGTGCGCCGGATGCTGGGGCTACATCATCGGGGACACCGTGCGCTTCGCGTCGTTGACGCCGCCGCGCCTCTTCATCACGGGCCGCACGAGCTATTCGATGTCGGCGTTCGGCGAGCATCTGATCGGCGAGGAGGTCGAGGATGCGGTGGCGTTCGCGGCCGAGCAAGGGAGGCTCACCATCACCGACTTTTCGATGGGCGCGGTCTTTCCGAAGGACGCGGGCGAGCTCGGCGGGCATCTCTTCGTTGTCGAGTTCGAGCACACGCCCGATGCGCCGGCGATCGCGGCGTTCGCCAAGGCGATCGACGAACGGCTCAAGCTTAAGAACGACGACTATCGCGCGCACCGCGCCGAAGGGTTCGGGATGCGCGCGCCTGACGTCCGCGCAGTCACGCCGGGCACGTTCGCGCGCTGGATGAAGTCGCGCGGGAGGCTCGGCGGGCAGAACAAGGTACCGCGCATCATCAACGACCAGGCGCTGTTTGCGACGCTTGTCGCGGTTACGGTATGAACGGGAACGACTCGTCCTAGGGCAAAACCGTGCAAGCGCTGTTCATCGGGCAGACCTATATCGACATCACGTTCATCACCGACGCTCTGCCCACGGGGGACGAGAAGACGGTTGCGCGCGACTATGCGGTTGCGTTCGGCGGCAACGCGGTGACGGCGGCGTTCGCGTGCGCGAAGCTCGGGCTCGTTCCGGACCTTCTGACGACGATGGCGGACGATTGGCTGGGGCGCATGTTCATGGACATGGCTTCGGCCTATCGCATTCCGTTGCACGCGCGCAAAGTCGCGCGGTCGTCGCTGTCGTTCATCATGCCGAACGACGGCAAGCGCGCGATCGTGCGCTGCCGCGACGACGCCTATCTGCATCCGTTTCCGATGCTGAACCTCGACGGGTGCCGCGTGCTGCACTTGGACGGGCATCAGCCGGATGCGGCGATGGCGTATGCGAAGCTTGCGCGCGAGCGCGGCATTCTGGTTTCGCTCGACGGCGGGGGGGTGCGCGCGAACACCATGGCGTTGCTCGGCCTCGTCGATGTCGCGATCGTGAGCGAGCGGTTCTGCGAACAGCTAGGCAAGAGCGCGGAGCAAACGCTGCAGTTGCTGCGCGAGCGCGGCTGCAAGGTCGGCGGCGTGACGCAGGGTGAGCACGGGCTGCTTTGGTTCGAGGCGGGGGCGGAGACGCGGCGGCTCGCCGCGTTGAACGTGCCGGACGATCGCGTCATCGACACGAACGGCGCCGGCGACCTGTTCCACGGCGCCTACGTCTATTCGTGGTTGAGCCGGCCGCAGGCGCGCTGGGAATTTCACTTCCGGTTTGCGCGGGCGGCGTCGGCCTATGGCGTGCAGCGGCTGGGCAATGAGGCGCGGCTGCCACGGCCCGGCGACGTGTTTGCCACAGCCGAGGCGTTCGGAGACCCGTTGCCGCAGACGTGAGGAGGGCTTGAAACTCTCTGGTCGACTGACAATTTGTCAGTTATAAGGGGATCGTTCCCGTCCAGGAGCCTTGAGGGTCCATGTCGCTCACCGATACCTACGCCCCCGAATCGTCCGGTCCGACGCCGCAGAAGCTGAAGGATCGGCCGTTCCGGATAGAGCCGCTGCGGGCGCTTCGCGCGCTCGGCAAGCTGCTCAAGGACAAGGAAGATACGGCGCAGGTCTTCGAGATCATGCGTGCGTTGAGCGGCCGCTCCATTCCGAATGGGTATGCGAAGCTGTTGCTGACGCCCAATGGCGGCGCGATCGCCTATCGCAGGCAGGAATTGGCCGAGATCCTCTCCGACCGCGCGTTCTTGGAACGGCAACCGGCAGGTAGCGTCGGGCGGGCCTATTTGGACTTCACCACCAGCGAGAACATCTCGGCGCAGGGCCTGATCGAAGAGAGCCGGAAGTCGATCGACGACGAGATCGACCTTGAGCATCCCTACACGTGGTACGGCAGGCGTCTGCGGGATGTGCACGATTTGTGGCACGTGCTGACCGGATACGGGCGCGACGCGCTGGGCGAGGCCTCGCTGGTCGCGTTCTCATATGCGCAGACGAAGTCGCACGGGTTCGGGCTGATCGCGCTCGCGGGGGCGTTGAAGTTGCGCCAAGAAACGCCCGGGCAGCCAATGATACGTGCGGTCTGGCAGGCCTATCGCAACGGTGCCAAGGCGGCGTGGCTGCCGGGCGAGGACTATGTCCGGCTGCTGGCGGAGCCGCTGAGCGCGGCGCGGGCGCGGCTCAACATCGCCGAGCCCACCGCCTATCACGCGGTGCCGTCCGCTTTGCGTAACGGCAATGGCGGGATGATGGCAGGCGCCGCCGCCTAAAGAACTTGTCGCTGCGGCGCTTCGTGCGCCACAGTCCTTCGCATTCGACATTGCGAAGGACTTGCGATGACCTATTCCACGATCAAATACGACAGCCAAGCGCCCGTCGGGCTGATCACGTTGAACCGGCCGGAACGGCTGAACGCGTGGATGCCCAAGATGAGCGAAGAGATGGCGGACGCGATCGAGCGTGCGAACAACGACCGCTCGATCGGCGCCATCGTCGTCACCGGCGAAGGGCGCGGCTTCTGCGCCGGGGCCGACATCGAACATACGTTCAAGTCGCGGCTTGACGGACGGGACCCGGGCAGCGACACGGCCGGCGGACAGGGCGGATTGCCGCGCGGGCTCGATTGGATATCGCTTGTCCGGTCGTCGAAGCCCTTGATCGCGGCGGTCAACGGCCCCGCGGTCGGGATCGGCGTGACGATGATCCTGCCGTTCGACGTGATCGTCGCATCGGAGGCCGCCAAATTCGGCATGGTGTTTGTGAAGATGGGCATCGTGCCCGAACTCGCGTCGACGCATTTCCTGGTCAGCCGCGTCGGCTTCGGCAAGGCGAGCGAACTGATGCTGAGCGCGCGCCTGGTTGAGGGCCGCGAGGCGTGCGAGATCGGCCTTGCGGACTATGCGGTTCCAGCCGACGGCCTGTTGCCCAAGGCCTTCGAGATCGCCAAGGCGATTTCGGCCAATCCCGACCCGATGCTGCGGATGACGAAGGACCTGCTAACCAAGAATGCCTGCGAACAGGACATGAAACTCGCCCAGACGCGTGAAACGGACTACTTGCGCGCGTGTTGGTCGCTGCCCGAACACAAAGAGGCGGTGCAAGCTTTTCTGGACAAACGCCCCGCCCGTTTCCGATAGTATGTGCAGTGCAGCATGGAGCCCCCAATGAACGGGGCCCCTCAGGGTGTCGCATGCAAGACGTGTCCATCGTGGCGACGGCGAGTATTCTGCCGGAGACCATCGTCACCAATCGCGACATCGGCCAGCGGCTGATCGAGGGCGCGCATGCGCGCAACGTGCGCGACCAGGACGCTGAGGAAACGGCGCGCACGCGCTCCGAATTGATCGAGCAGAAGACAGGCTTGCGGGCGCGGCGGTTCTTCGGACCCGAGGAGACGCCGGTCGAAGTGGGGACCGCGCTGCTTGAGAAGATGATCGACGAGCATGCATGGGCGACGCTCGACGCGATCATCGTGTCGTCGTCGTCGACTCAAGGGTTTCCCGGCGTCTCGCAACAGATCGTCGCGGCAGCGCGCGAGCGGCATGGGGCGCTGGGGCATCCCTTCGTGCTCGACATTTCCAGCAACGCGTGCACCAGTTTCATGTACGCACTCACCATCGGCAAGAGCCTGATCCAGGCGATGGGCTACCGGCGCGTTGCCTGTCTTGCCATCGAATTCTCTTCGCGTTGCATCGCCTACGACCCGAAGGCATTCGGCATCTCGACGCTGTTCGGCGATGCGGCGGCGGGCGTGGTGCTCGAAGGCGGCGTGCACGGACTGGCGACGCTGAAGGCCACGCGGGCCACATCGATGGTCGACGCCGGTACGATCGGCCTCATAAAGGGGGCCGGCATGCAGGCGAGCAACCCCTCGCTCGAGGTGCCGCAGGACGTGCGTTGGTACATGGCGGGGCCGCCGGTCGCGGTCGGCGCCACACGCATCCTGGTCGACGAGATCCGGCGCTATCAGGGCGAGGGACACAACATCGATTGGCTGATCCCGCATCAGGCGAATCTAACGCGGATATTGATCCCTGCCTGCAAGTCGGCTGGGATCGATCCGTCGCGGCTGTGCGCTTCTTTCGCCGAAACGGGGAACACGTCGAGTGCCAGCATCCCGCTCCTTCTCGACCAGCTCGTCGCGGAGGGCCGGGCGAAGAAGGGCGACAACGCCCTTCTGATCGGCTTTGGGGCGAGCTTCGCGATCGGCTCTGCGCTCCTGACCTTCAATTGAGCCTGCGCGTGAGGAACGTCACGGGGCGAGGCATGGCCCCGGCCCGATAGAGGCGTGTAGCCTTGCCCATCCGACTTTGGAGGGGACGATGACGCACGATTCCGACACGGCACAGGCAACTTCGGGCCTTGGAGGCTTGCGGCTGATCCTGGGCTTTGCGCAAGGCGTGGCGTGGTTCCTGCTCTACACGGCGCGGGTGACCGGTAGTTGGCCCGCGAACGATCCTTGGGTCATCGGCGTGTTGTCACTCGCCACCGCATTCCTGGTGCCGACGATCCTCGTCGGGGTGGGACAGATGCGGCCGGCCACGCTCGCGGCCTGGATCGCGTCCGTGATCGCGTTCATCAGCTTCGCGGTTTGGCACAGCATCGCGCGGCAGGGCACGCCCGGCGCAGCGATGTCAGGCGAAATCGCCGGACTGATCGCTATCGTCCTCTTCGTCGCCTACCACTTGGCGGCAGCGGCCGACGCGGACCGGCGTTTTGTCGCGCGCTACGAAACTTACTTCGACGTCGCCTGGAAGAACGGCGTGCAGCTTTCTCTGTCGCTGGCGTTCGTGGGCGCGCTTTGGCTGCTGCTCTATCTCGGTGCGGCTTTGTTTTCGCTGATCAAGATCGAAGCAGTGCGCGAACTCATCCAGGAAGAATGGTTTGCCTATCCCGTGACCACGACGATGTTCGCGCTTGCCGTGCACGTGACGGACGTGCGCGTCGGTCTGATCAACGGTATCCGCGCGGTGGCGCTCGCGCTGCTATCGTGGCTTCTGCCGGTGATGACGTTTCTCGGCGCCGCGTTCCTGTTGACGCTGCCCGCCGTGGGGCTCGCGCCGCTTTGGGCGACGGGCAGCGCCACGGCGCTTCTGCTCGGTGCGGCGGCGACGCTCGTCATCCTCATCAATGCCGCCTACCAGAGCGGCGAGCACGAGCGCACGCACAAGGCTTTGGAGCTTTCGGCCCGGGTCGCGGGCGCCGTTCTGGTGCCGCTGGTCGCGATCGCGGCTTATGCTGTGTGGTTGCGCGTCGAACAGCACGGGCTGACGCCCGAACGCGTCACGGCGCTCGCCATTCTGGCTATCGCGGCTTGCTATGCCGGCGGATACGGGTTGGCCGCCGTGTTGCCGGGGCGCTGGTTCAAGGCGCTCGAGAGCACGAACGTGCTCGCCGCCGTCGTTGTCGTCGTCATCATCGTGGCGGGTCTTTCGCCGGCCGGCGATCCCGCGCGGCTTTCGGTCAACGACCAACTGCGCCGACTTCAGGCCGGGCTCGAGACGCCGGAGACGTTCGACTACAGCTTCTTGCGCTTCGAGTCTGCGCGCTACGGGCGCGACGCGTTGAAGGCGCTGGCCGAGGACAAGAGCAATCCGCGCGCGCAAGCGATCGCCGCGCGCGCCGAAGCGGCTTTGAAGAGCGACAGCGCCGTCCCTGCGGTCAAGGAAACACCGCAGAGGGAGTATATGGCGCGGATCGAGGTGCGGCCGAAGGGATCGGCGTTGCCAGAGAGTTTCGCGACGCAGAATTGGCCGGGTACCGCGGTCTCACCGCAGCGGTGCGCACAGGAGCCATGCCGGGCTCATCTGCTCGATCTCGACGGCGACGCGAAGGCGGAGATTTTGCTCGAGCATCCCAGTCAGATCGACGTCTACCAGGCATCGCCGACAGGCGCTTGGCGTTCGATCGGCTACTTCTACACGACACAGTGCGGTACGCACTTGCCGACGTTTCTGGAGAGCGGGCCGCTGCAGGTGGTGCCGCCGAAGATGGGCGAACTCAGCGTCAACGGCATGCGGCTTAGGCTGCAGGGCTGTCCGGGCTGACGATCAAGCGGCCTGCCGGCGGCTTGCGGCTGCGGACAGCAGCGAGCGGCCGCGGCGGTCGGCGGGCATCAAGTCCATGCGGCCGAACGCCTGAAGGACCGTCGGGAAGATGTCGAGGATCGAGCAGCGGCCCATGTCGCGGCCGTCGCCGGTCGCGATCCAGAGAATCCCGTCCGGATGGTGACAACCGCTCTTCATGCCGTCGATCTGATAGAAGACGTCGAAGAAGCGGACGGTTTCGTTCGAGCCCTGGCGCGCGATCACCGCGTCCGGACCAATTTGCTTCGAGATCGAGCAGCCGAAGACGAAGCCGTCTTCGTGCAGTTCGGCCATGCCGATGACCGGCAAGCCTTCGCTGCGCAAGCCGCCCATGATTTCGGCCGCACGTTCGGCGGCAGCGCGCGTCTCGAAGCGCAGGCGGTATTGATGCGTCATCACCGGTTCGATTTTCGCGTCGGCGATGCCGAAGGCTTCGAGCATCATTTCGACATTGCGCGGGCGGTAGAACAGTTGGCCGCCGCTGTCTTCCTTGCGCAGAAACGGTTGTTGGCTGAGCGCGGTCGCAAAGACGATCAGATCGCGCGGGCCCGCCATCGCCATCGCCTCGCCGATCAAGCGGTCTTGGGCCGTGTATCCGTATTTGATGGCGCCGCCGTAGAGCTCGATCTGAGCCGGGGTCGGCTGAATCTTGAACGCCTGGGGTTCCATCTGGCGCCAGTAGGAATGCTGCAGATGGGCCGTCGAGTTCGAGAAGAACGTCGCGAAGTCGGGGCGATAGCGGCGGTGCAGGTGCTTGAACAGGTCCATGCACAGCCGGTCGAGGATGGCCGCGCGCTGCCAGCTTAGCGCTTTGTCCTTCACGCGTTCGCGCACGAGCTGGTTCACGGTCTGCAGCACCGTGCGCGCGCTCAAGCCGTTCGCGGTCATGAAGGCCAAAAACTGCGCCGGGCTGACGGGCGCCACGCTCTTGTCCGGGTTGGAGTACTCGCGGACATATTGCGAGACGAAGCGCTGAAACGTGTTGAGCTCCGCGGGCGCGGCTGGCTGCGTGTCGCACCAAGGGTCGGCGATGAAGAAGCCGCGGTCGGCGGGGAAAGCTTTCACATTCATGCTGCCGAAGCAGCCGAGCTTGAAACCCTCGTCGCCCAGGATCTGATACAGGTCGCGGTGCGGCGCGTGGGGCCCATCGGTCAGATGGAAGACGCCGTGCTGGTCGAAGGCCAGGCCGGTGTGGATCGAGTACCACTGGATCCACGGCTCGAGATCGGCCGGGGAGGTCACGTCGACTTCGCTGATGAACTGGAGCGACCGGTCGCGCAACGCCTTGAAATTCGGGAGCGCGCCTTCGGCGATCCAACGGTCCATGAGTTTGGGAACGAGTTCGTTGAACTCGATCATGATCACGCGGTCGTAGGGCCGTTCCGCCATCGCCGTTCCCGTCGCCGGTTTCATTTGCCCTTGGCCGTGTGCAAGGCGGGTATGAGGCCGAGGCTTTCTTCAGCCTCCGTCACGCCCGAGCGCACGCGGTTCGTCACGACCACCGACAACGGTGCCGTCAACGCCAGGAGGCACAAAAATACGTCGTAATAGGCCATCGACAGGAGCCCGCCGGTCACGAGGTAGGCGACGAAGGTCACCACCAAGGCGCGTCCTAAATGCCCCGCCCATTCGAGATCGGCAACGCCGCGCGACATTCGGATCACCCGCAAGACGTTGACGAAGGCAACGCCCACGATCGCAAGCCAAACGGCAAAACCAAGGAAGCCGTGGTCGCCCAAAACCTGGAAATAGATGCTGTGAGCCGCGCGCGAACGGGACTTTTCCTGCTGGCTCTCCTCGGCCCGCCAATCGACTTTGTTGTAGCGAAAGTCGACCTTGTCGGACTCGATGCCCGAGAAGCCGGCGCCCAGAAGCGGCCGGTCGAGCGCGACGCGGAAGCTCGTCTCCCAGGCCGCGAAACGCTGGTTGGCGGAGGCGTCGGTTTCGAACTGCTCGATCGTCTTGATGCGCTCGAACCAGGAGGACGGCGCGTAGGCCCAGACAGCCAACGCGACCGCAACCGGGATCAAGAACGCAGCAAGGCGCGGTTTGGTGAACGTGACGAAACCGATACCCAGAACCGCGAGACCGATGAAGCCGCCGCGCGATCCGGTGCCGATGATCGCGACAACGGCCATCAGCATCACCATCAAACACGCAAGCTTCACGATCGGGTTGACCGAGGTGATGCGCAGGTAGTTCAGGATCGGGATCACGACGACAAGCGCGAGGGCGAAATCGTTGTTGTCGGCGATCAGCGTTTGTGCCGGACCCAGCACGCGGCCCGATCCGCCGGTCAGGGTGTAACCGCCGCCCTTTGCGGCGTAGTAGCCGATCGACAGGCCGATCATCCAAAGGAACGCCTGTATGCGCAGCTTCGAGGTCAGCATCGCCATCACGACGAGGACGAGGATGAGCGTGCGAATATGCTTGTCCCACCGGTCGTAGGAAACGGAGTAATCGAGCGCGAAGTACGTGGTGATCGACATCAAGATGCCGAAGGCGATGAACAGCGCCGGCAGCGACTGGCCCTGCGGCATCCGTTTCGGCTCGGCCGAGAGCACCCAAGCCCCCAGGGTCACGATCGCGATGTAGAAATTGAACGGGAAATCGTACGCGATGCCGAAGGCCTCGCGGTGCGGATTCATGAAGGCGATCCACGCCCACAGCAGCAGGCCGGCGAAGGGAAACACCAACGCCACCGGCAAAGCCGAGAACACGCCAAAGAATACGGCTAGACTTCTCACCCGCGCCCCCATGCCCAGCGGGTCAGCTGGATTTTCGTCAATTGCCCCCAGAGCTTGACGATGGCACACAATATCGCGCGAAGAAAACACGTGCATGCACGGAAGAGGGGAATCTTTGCTTGTTAACGCTAAATCCCGCGTCGAGTGTCTTATGTGACACGGCATACATCCCGTGATAGTGTACGGTGCTTGGATATTGGGGAATCCAGATGGCATCCTTCCTTTTGGTCATCGCCATCCTCGGGATGGGATTGATCATTTTCTGGTACGTGTTCGACGAGGCGACCCGCGACGGACACGGGCGAAGCGGCCTGCTCAGCATGGGCGGGGGGAAAGACTCGGACGAGGACAACCCGCACCCCGGGTGGAAGTCCTCCGGCCGGCGGCCTTGGCGGGTGAACCGCCGCTAGGCGCCGCGCGAGGCGAACGCGCGGAGGAACTTCTTCAATCGGCGTTTGAGGCCGAGCGCGTCCAGCGCGCGGACGATAGATGCTTCGCTTCGCGTGAACACGGCATGCGCGCCGGTCAACAGACGCATCGACAGCGTGCTCTTCAATAGGACGACATCCACGCATTGCTTGGAATGCGTGGCGAACATCTGTTTGTGCTGACCGGCCCCTTCCGTGAAGTCGAACGTCGCGACCGCGGGGTCGGCGAAAAGTCGCTCGGACGCGAGGAGATGGAGCACGGTTCCCGGCGAATGCTCGGCGTGGGCCGGGTCGTAGCCGAGATAGGCGTAGATCGCGCAATCGCCTTCGAGCGGTAGATAGAGGTAGCTGACCGGCTTCTTGTCGAGAAACAACAGATAGGCGCGGACCTGTCCCTTGGCGGCGCGGTCGAGCGCCTTTTCCTTGAAGGCGGGTGATGTGGGAAGGCCTGCGTCGAGCAGGCGCTCCTGATAGGTCTTCGCCGACAGTTCGAGCGCCATCGGCAGGAACTGCGCGAGTTCCTCGGGCGTGCGGTATTCGCGCCAGTCGATCGTGCCGCCCGAGAGATCCTGAAACTTGCGCAGCTTGCGCTTCAGCGTCGAGCGCGTCTTGCCGGAGAATTTCGCCAGATAATCTTCGTAGGTCGTCGTCATGTCGACGAGGTGGCGCGGGTACTCGCGCAGGACGCGATGGAACCACCCGTTGCGGCCGGCGAGATGGTCCCGGTCGATCGGCGCTTCGAGGCCTTTGAGCAAATAGCCTTGCGCGTCGCCGAGCGGCGGCAACGCTTCGGGGGCGGGAACACGCTCGCACTCGACGACAGACAGGCGGCAGGGCACGGAGAGCATGCGCCACTCGCCGATCTGAAAATTCAAGGGCACGTCGCGCGTGCCGGCAATGCGAAACTCAGCCGCGGTCATAGAGGACCGTGCCGACGGATTGCTCGATCATGCGCAGCGCCGTGCGCACGGGGTTCGACGTCAGTTTCGGCGGCGACGCCCCGGCCTCCAAGCCAGGCTCCAGGTCGCGGAAGCCGACCGAGGCGATGTGCCGTTTCTGCGATTGCAGGAACGCGCAGTAGGCATCGAAGCGTTTGACGAGCAGCCGGTTGGCGTGCGTGCGCTTTTGGTTCAAGAGTTCGAAGCAGTGGCTGACGATGACGACCGTCGGCCGGCGCTGCGCGAGGGACTGGTGCGCGACCGCTTCGAGTTCGGCCGTGGAGGCGGCGCACACCTGCAGCGCGCGGGTGTGACCGGGATAGTCCTCGAACCAGGTGATCGGCACTTCTACAAGTCCGTCCATACGCACGGGGCGGTTCAACGGCGCATCGGTGCGGATGCGGCAGGGTCCCGCGCGATAGGGTTCGTTGTAGCTCGAATCGTAGGCGAGCCCGAGGGAGGCCAGCGCCTTCAACGTCTCGTTGCCCGCGCCATAGTTGCCGGCACGGAACGCGGTCGGGCGCGGGGCGCCGGCGGCTTCAAGCGCCTCGACGCCGATGGCGAGCAGGCGGCGCTGATCGTCGTAGGAGAAGTCGGCGATGTTCGCGCCACGGCGGTCGCCGACGAGGTCCTTCTCGATCCACTTCAGCCATTCGGTGTGCAGGTGGAGTTGGACTTCGTGGCCCGCGGTCAGGATCGGATCGACGACGCGCTTCAAACTGTCGAGGCCGAAGAGATGCGCGCTCAACGCTTCGACGAAGAACACGCCCTTCAAGCCATGAGCGCTGAGCCGGCGCATCTGGTGGCCGATGCCCCATTCGCCGTCCGCGACCTCGCCCATCACGGCGATGCGGAAGTTCTCCTCGGCGCTCAAGCCCTTTCGGTGCAGCATGAACGACATTTCGGTGTCGGTCGTGAACAGGACCGAGGTCATGCGGCTTTCGCTTTGCGGCGGGGCGCGGCCAGGCGTTCGTAGATCGCTTCGTATCGGTTGACGCTGGCGGGCCAGGTGCGCTCGCGGATCACGTATTCGCGCGCTGACTTGCCGATCGCGGCCCAGCCGTCGCGTTCGGCGACGGCGGCGACGATTTCGGTGGCGAGCGCATCGGCGTCGTCGGCCTTGAACAGGAGGCCGGTGCGGCGGTGGGTGACGATTTCCTTGTGGCCGCCGCAGTCGGAGGCGATGACGAGACGTTCCTTTGCCATCGCTTCGATCGGCTTGATCGGGGTGACGAGATCGGTCAGGCGGCTTTTCTTGCGCGGATAGACGAAGATGTCGACGAGGTCGTAGTAGCGCTCGACCTCCGCGAACGGCACGCGGCCGGTGAAGACGACGGCGTCGTCGAGCTTCATCTGCGCCGTCAAGCGTTTCAGTTCGGCCTCATGCGGCCCGCCGCCGACGAGCAGCAGCTTCAAGTTCGGCACACGGGCGCGGGCTTTCGGCAGCGCCTGAAGCAGGAGGTCGAGGCCTTCATATTCGTAGAACGAGCCGATGAAGCCCAACACGGTCGCGCCGTCGAGCCCGAGCTTCGTCGCCAGTGCCGCGTCGCGCCGGCGTTCGGGCGAGAAGTTTCCGAGATCGACGGCGTTCGGGATCACGACGAGTTTGCTTTCCGCGATGCCACGTCCGAGCACGTCGTTGCGCACGCCTTCGCACAGCACGGCGACGGCGTCGGCGCGCTGGAGCACGTAACTTTCGAGCGAGCGGGAGAGCTTGTAGCGGAGCGAGCCCGGCTTCACCGTGCCGGCCTCGACGCCCGCTTCTTCCCAGAGCGCGCGCACCTCATAGACCACGGGCACGCCTTTCGGATGGGCGGCCCAGAGCGCCGGCAGACCGTTCAGCGCGGGCGAATGTGCGTGGACGATGTCAGGCTTAGTTTCATCGATCAGAGTTGCAAGTCTGCGCGCGGTCGCCTGCATCTCGCGAAAATAATTCACGACCGGCGTGCGGGAGAGAATGCCGTTCGGCGCGGGCGTGCGGTGAAAGCGCCAGCCGGAGAATTCCTCGACCTCCGCCGCGCCGCGGTTCTGGCGCGGCGTCGTCATCAGGACCGGTTCCCACTTGCGCGCGCGCTGCTCCGTCACGATGCCGAGCGTGCGCGAGACGTAGCCGCTTTGCAGCGGCAGCGAGTGGTCGAGAACGTGAAGGATGCGCATGGGGCCGTTGCCCGCTCTGCTACCAGGCGCCGACGGTGTCGATCACGAACTTGTCCTTCAGCATGTCGCGGTCGACATGCATGAACGCGCGGTGCGCGACCAAAAGGACGATCAGGTTCGCCGACTTCACGGCAACTTCGAAATCGGCGAACTGAAGGTTTTGATGTTCGAGTTCCTTCGGCAGAGAATTCACATGCGGTTCGACGACGAGGATTTTGCCGAGATCGGCGCCCGCAAGCTTCTTCACGACCTCCGCGGCGGGGCTTTCACGCAGATCGTCGACGTCGGCCTTGAATGCGAGGCCGAGGCAGGCCACGACCGGATGCTTCAGTTCGGCGGCGCGCTCCTTGACTTTGCGCACGACGAAGTCGGGCTTGGAATCGTTGATCTCGCGGCTGGCGCGGATCATCTTCGCGTCGTCGGGGGCGCTGTCGACGATGAACCAAGGATCGACGGCGATGCAGTGGCCGCCGACGCCCGGGCCCGGGCGCAGGATGTTCACGCGCGGGTGCTGGTTCGCCAGACGGATCAACTCCCAAACATTGACGCCAAGCCGGTCGCAGATCAGCGAAAGCTCGTTCGCAAAGCCGATGTTGACGTCGCGGAACGCGTTTTCGGTGAGCTTGCAGAGTTCGGCGGTGCGGGCGTTCGTGACGTGGCACTCGCCTTTGACGACGATCTGATAAAGCGAGAGCGCGAGCTGCGCGCATTTGCGCGTCATGCCGCCAACGATGCGGGCGTTGTTCACGACCTCTTCCAGAATCCGGCCGGGCAACACGCGCTCAGGGCAGTGGGCGAGGCGGATGTCGGAGAGTTCGCCCTTTTGATGCGGGAAGGAAAGATCGGGGCGGAGCTTCGCCATGATCTCGCCCATGCGCTCGGTCGTGCCGACCGGCGAGGTCGATTCCAGGATCACGAGGTTGCCGGGTCTGAGCTTCGGCGCGATCGCGGCGGCGGCGGCTTCGACATAGGTCACGTCGGGGCGATGGCCGTTGCGCAGCGGCGTGGGCACGGCGACGAGGAAGGCGTCGGCCTCCTCATGCTCCAACGAGGCGCGCAGCTTCTTCGTTTCGACGACGCGGCGGACGAGCGCGTCCAAGTTCGGTTCGCCGAAGTGCGCTTTGCCTTGGTTCACTTTGTTGACGATGTCGGCCTTGGTGTCGACGCCCACGACCTCCACGCCCTGATCGGCGAACACGGCCGCGGTCGGCAGGCCGATGTAGCCGAGGCCGACGACCTCGATCTTACGAAACTGAGGCA
>CAZLRW010000003.1:0-86525 GCA_964561925.1 uncultured Flavobacteriaceae bacterium | reverse complement strand
GTACGGCGAAGGCGAAGGCGCAAGGGCGCATGCTGTCGGCGCGGCAGGAGTGGCTATGGCACCGGTTGCGCAAAGACGGGCCGATGCCGATGCACGGCATGATGGAGTTGATCAACGTCGCTTCGATCAAGCCCGGGATCGTTCTTGAGCGCATTCAACGCGCATTCCACGACACGATCGTGCGGCACGAGGTCTTGCGCAGCCGCTTCCCGGCCGTCGACGGGGCGCCGAAGGTCGAGATCCTCCCGCCCGAACGGTTCGTGGTGCAGGGCGTCGACGCGACGCAGCTCGACGACGCGGGTTTCATGGACGAGTTGCGTCAGCTTGCGAACACGCCGCACGACGTGGAGACGGGACCGCTGATCGACTTGCGCGTGTTCCGCCGGCCGGAGGGCGAGAACGTGCTCGTGTTCAGAAGCCACGTGCTGCTCGGCGATGCGTGGTCCTACAGCCTCGTCTTCCGCGAATTGCTGCAGCGGTATTTCGGCTTGGCGCCGGCGGACGACGGCGCGACGTCGAACTATTTCGACTTCGCGCGGTGGCAACGCGGGTGGCTGGCCTCGGACGAGGCGAAGCGGGCGGGCGCACACTGGGAGCGCAAGCTCGCGAATCTTCCGGCGCCGTTGAAGCTGGGCGGGCAGAGCGAGCCGGTCGATCCGCATGCGCGCGGCCTCTATGTGCGCCGGTTCGTGGGCGCGGACGCGGGTTGGCCCGCGCGCGAGCGGACGAAGGAACTCGGCGTTTCGATGCACGCATTGTTGGGCGCCGCCTACCACGCGCTGATCCACGCCGTGACCGGCGCGCGCGAGGTGACCCTCTCTTCGAACGTCGCCAACCGTACGCGGCGCGAGCACGAGGCGATGATCGGCTGGGTCGCGAACGTGATGCTGACGCGCTGCGCGATCGATCCGG
This sequence comes from uncultured Flavobacteriaceae bacterium, assembly GCA_964561925.1. Taxonomy (GTDB): domain Bacteria; phylum Pseudomonadota; class Alphaproteobacteria; order Micropepsales; family Micropepsaceae; genus SZUA-430. The sequence goes on along the minus strand of CAZLRW010000003.1, from coordinate 85,613 downwards.
CGTCAAGCGTCGCCGAACAGGCGAGGCGGCTTTCGGATGCGATGGTCGAGGGGATCGACCATGCCGGTTATCCGATCCACACGCTGCTCGACGGGTTGGCGAAGAAGGAGGGACGGCCGGTGCCGCCGCACTTCGCGGGCTTCAACGTGCTGTGGCCCGACAATGTGGAACGCACCGGTTTCGAACGCGTGATGTTCGCGCCGGCCGGGACCGTGCATCGTTTCGGCGACATCGAACTGAAGTTATTGCCGATCGCGGTCGAGGGTGTCGGGCACTTCCTGAACGACACGGCGGTGACCTATCAAGAGGTCGACGGCGATCTGCTGTTCATGCTGCACGCGCGCGAAGGCGTGTTCGCACCGGGCGGCGCAGAGGACTATCTCGACCGGTACTTGCGGATCGTGGAGGCGGCGCTCCGAAATCCGCAGGCGACGATCGGCGAGCTTTCCGGTATCGCATAGTCACCAGCACACCACCCGAGCACGACCTTGTCGGACCAACGGCCCACGGAAGAGGCGGAAGAACGGCTGGCCCTCGGCAGCAGCCGGCTGGGAATGTTCATTCTGCGGTGGCGGCTGGCGATCATCGTCGCGGCGTTCGCCGCGACGGCTCTTGCGGCTGCCGGGATTCCGTTTCTGGCGTTCAACCCGGACACGCGCAGTTTCTTCGGGACGGAGAACCCGGAACGCATCGCGCTCGAGAGCATGGAGAAGAAATACGCGGTCTCCTCCAACCTCGTGATGATCATGACGCCGAAGGGCGGCGACGTGTTCACGCCCGACTTCCTGGCGCTGTTGGGCGAGGTGACGCGCGAAGCCTGGAAAACGCCCTATACGCTGCGCGTGGACTCGCTGGCGAACTATCAGGAGCTGAAGGCGGACGGCGACGATCTCAAGGTCGAGCAACTCTATTCCACGCGCAAGAAACTGACCGCCGAAGAGGCCGCGAGCGTGCGCGCCCGAGTGCTGGCCAACCGCGAACTCGTGGGTCAGGCGATTTCGGCCAAGGGCGACGTGACGTCGGTCGTCATCTACGTCAACCGGCCGCGCAAGAGCCGCACGGAAGTGCGCGAGATGGCGACGTTCGCGCGCGAGCTTGCGGCCGAGACGATGCGCAAGAACCCGGACGTCGAGGTGCGGCTGACGGGCGGGGTCATCGGCGATCTTGCGTTCGTCGAGGCGGGGCAGCGCGACGTGATGGCGCTGGTGCCGTTGATGGCGTTCATCATCGTCGCGGTGCTGGTGGTGGGCCTCAGGTCCTGGGCGGTGACGATCGTGACCACGACGGTGATCGCGCTGACCGTCATCATCACGATGGGCGTCTACGGCTGGTTCGGCGTCGTGCTGAACACGATGACGGCCGCGGCCCCGCCAGTGATCATGACGTTGTTCTTCGCCGATTGCGTGCACTTCGTGATGACGGCCATGCAGCAGCGATCGCGTGGGCGAACGCGCGAGGAGGCGATCGCCGAGACCGTCCGTCTGCAGCTGCTGCCGACGCTGATCAAGACGGGAACGACGGCGATCGGCTTCCTGTCGCTGAATTTCTCGGACTCGCCGCCCCTGAACCAGTTCGGCAACATCGTGGCGGTGGGCTCGCTGATCGGCTGCGTGCTGACGGTCACGCTGATCCCTGCCCTGCTCTCCTACATGCGGCTGCCCGAGTTCGCCGAGGGCGGCTGGGCGAAGACGTCGCTCCAGCGCATGGCGGTTTGGATCATGGCGCGCAACCGGGCGTTCCTCTACGGGTTCGTCGCGCTCTTCCTCGCGATGCTGTGGTTCATTCCGACGATCAGCCTGAACGACAACTTCGTCCGCTACTTCGACACGTCGTTCGAATTCCGCGTGAACAGCGACTATCTCGAAGAGCGCCTGACCGGCTTGCACGGCATCATCTATTCGGTGCCCGCGGGCAAGGCCGAGGGCATCACGGATCCGGCGTATCTGCGCCGGCTCGACGCGTTCGCGGAATGGTACCGGAAGCAGCCGCATGTGGCGCATGTGTCGACGCTCGCCGACATCATTCGCCGACTGAACAAGGCGATGAACAACGACGATCCGGCGTTCGATACGATTCCGGACAACAAACAGCTGATCGCCCAGTATCTGATGCTCTACGAGCTGTCGTTGCCGCAGGGGCGCGACCTCTCGGGTATCATCGACGTCGGGCGGGCCGAAAGCATGGTGACGGTGAGGCTCAATCACGTCACGTCGAAGACGATCATCGCGCTTTCGAACGAGGGGCAGGTCTGGCTGAAACAGAATGCGCCCGAGCAGCAAGCGACGGCGACGGGGCTTTCCGTCGTCTACTCCTATCTCTCGCGGCGCAACATCGACGCGATGATGGCGGGCACGGCGATTTCGGTCGTGCTCGTGTCGCTGCTTATGGGCATCACGCTCAAGAGTTATCTGCACGGCATCATCAGTTTGGTCGTGAACCTGGCGCCGGCGGGGATTGCGTTCGGGCTTTGGGGCCTCCTGGGGCTCGAGGTTAACCTCGCGATCTCGGTCGTGACCTCGATCACATACGGAATCGTGACCGACGACACGGTGCACACGATGACCAAATACCGATGGGCGCGGGAGATGGAGGGGCTTGCGCCCGCCGCCGCCGCGCAGGAGGTTCTGACTTACACGGGCGGCGCAGTGATACTGTCGTCCGTCGCCTTGGCTTTAGGTTTCGCGTTGCTCGGATTCTCGACGTTCAATATCACCGCCACCGTCGGCTTGCTGGCCGCGCTGATCATCGCGCTGGCGGCGTTGGCCGAGCTTCTGGTGCTTCCGGGCCTTCTCATCATGTTCGATCGGAAACAATCATGACGCGTTTCTTCCTGCTTCTCGCCGCAGCCGTGATCGCGTGGACGGGTGCCGCCGTCGCCGGCGATCCGGCGCGGGGGCTCGAGATCGCGAAGGCCGCGAAGGCGCGCGACGCCGGGTTCAGTTCGTACAAGGCGAGCGCGAAGATGATCCTGCGCGACCGCTCCGGGACGGAGAACGTGCGCGACTTCGTGGCAAAGGCGCTGCGGATGCAAGGCGACGGCGACCGCACGTCGATCGCGTTCGCGACGCCGCTGGACGTCAGGGGCATGACGGTGCTGACGCATGCGCACACCGATCGCGACGACGATCAGTGGCTCTATCTGCCGGCGGCTGCGCGCACGCGCCGCATCACGGCGTCTTCGCGCACGGGGTCGTTCGCGGGCAGCGAGTTTTCCTACGAAGACCTGGTCGGGCATTCGATCGAGAAGTACGACTATTCCTATCTGCGCGACGAACCCTGCCCGGGCGCGGCCGAGCGCACGTGCCACGTCAACGAACAGCGGCCGAAGGATCCGGAGTCCGGCTACACGCGGCTGATCGCTTGGCTGGATGTCGAAGACTATCGCGGCTATCAGGTCGAGTACTACGATCGCGGCAACTCGCTGCTCAAAACACTGACGTCGGCCGCGTTCAAGCTGCATCAGGAACGCTATTGGCGTCCGATGGAAATGACGATGACCAATCATCGCACCGGCAAGTCGACCGTGATGAAGTGGGCGTCGTACGATTTCGCAGCCGGTTTGACGAAGAACGACATGGAGCCGTTCCTGCTCGGCCGTTGAAAGCCTGCGCGAGATTCGCCGCTCAATCCTCTGAATCTGCCCGCACAAGTTGAGGCTCTCCGACGGGCTTGTGCCCGCGCGTGAATCCGCGCGGCGAAATCGCAATCGTGTCCCCCGAAGACAGGAAAATATGCATAAGCGGGCATTGCGGGGCGTGGTTACCATCCGTTAACTCATCGCCCGTTAACCTCTGCGATGGAGCCTCCCCCAAGTGTCCGAAGGAAACATGATGCTCAGGTACGGTTGGAGTTCCGTCGCGCTTGCGGCGATGGCGTCGGCGGCCGCGGCCGCCGATCCCGGCACCGGCGGTCCGGCCTTCAGCGGCAGCGGTTTCGTCGGCGGCGAGGTTCGCGCGTTTCCGTCAGATCCCGAATGGGCGGGCCAGGACGATGCGCGGTTCGTACCGTCCGTCTACGGACAGCTTGAGCTTGCGTTCAATTGGGACAACGACCGGCAGAAGATCGTGATCACGCCGTTCGGGCGGCTTGATGCGAACGACGAGCGGCGAACGCATTTCGACTTGCGCGAAGCGAGCTACACCTATCGCGGCGACGGCTTCGACGTGGTCGCGGGCGTGCATCAAGTGTTTTGGGGGCGCGCGGAATCGCGCCATCTCGTCAACATCATCAATCAGGTCGACTTCGTCGAGAATTTCGACGGCGAAGAGTATCTCGGCCAGCCGATGGTCAACGTCAATCTCTACGGCGATTGGGGCAAGCTCGGCCTCTTCGTGATGACCGGCTTTCGCGAGCGCACGTTCCCCGACGACGACGGACGCTTCCGCGGGCCGTTCCCGATCGACACGGGCGATGCGGTTTACGACGCCGAAAACGAGGAATGGCACGTCGACTTCGCCGTGCGCTACGAGCGTACGTTCGGCCCGTTGGACTTCGGCGTGTCGTACTTCTACGGCAACGATCGCGAGCCCGGGTTCATTCCGGTCGCCGTGCCGGGCGGGACGGAGCTTTGGCCGTTCTACGATCTGATAAATCAGGCGGGGGCCGATGCGTCTTACGTGATCGGCGATCTGATCCTGAAGGCCGAGGCGATCTATCGCTGGGGGCAGCAGGATCCGTTCTTCGCGACCGTCTTCGGCGGCGAGTACACGTTCAAGAACGGTTTCGGCGAAGGCGTCGATGTCGGCGTTCTGCTGGAGTACAACCACGACGACCGCAGCATTGCGGCGGCGGGATCGTCGTTCAACGCGCTGTTCGACAACGACATCTTCGGCGGTGTGCGCGTGTCGTTCCGCGACGAAACGGACACGCAACTTCTGTTCGGGGCGCTCGTCGACGTGGAGAACGGCTCGCACTATCTCTACGTGGAGTCGTCAACGCGGCTTGCCGACGATTGGCGGCTCGGCGTGGAAGCGCGCATCTTGAGCGGCGAAGAGGCGACGGATCCGCTCGAACTCGTCGACCGCGATTCTTACCTGCAAGTGCGGGCGATCAAGTACTTCTCGCTCTGAGTTCGAATTCACCGCTGGTCTGCCGCCCGCCGAGTGTCACGGCTTTGGCTTGACGTCGCGCAGGCGGCGGCGGAGCGGGAGCGCGATGTCCGCCTCCGGGGCGGCGGATTGAATCTGGGAGCGGATTTCGGCGCGCTTCTCGTGGATCGAGGCGATCGCGGGGCCCATGGCGATGCCCACGTCGACGAGCACAGCCTCGGCGAGTTGAAGGCTCGACTCGACCGTTTCGGGGACCACATCGGTTGCGCCCAGGCGGTAGAGTTCGCTCGCATGGGCCGCATCGCGTGCGCGTACGATGACCTTCACGTCCGCACGTTCCGCACGCGCAATCTGTACGACTTCGCTGGCGGCCTTCGGGTTGTCCATCGTGACGACGAGCGCGGTTGCCGTCTTGATGCCGCAACGGCGCAGGAAATCGACGTGGCGGATGTTGCCGAAGTAGACCGGCTTGGCCTCGTCGCGGCCCGCGGTCACCGCGCTCGCATCGGAATCCACGGCGATGTAGAGGAGCCCATGCCGCTCGAGCAGGCTTGCGACGACGCGACCGACACGGCCGAAACCTGCAATGATCACGCGCGGCGTCTCATCGTCGGGCAAGGGAGCGGTGACGGTGGGGTCGAGCGCCGCTGCGGGCGCGAGGCGTTTCTCGGCGACGCCGCCAAGCGTATGCAGGAGCGGGATCGCGGCCATGGTCAGCGTCACGACGATGAGCGCGAACGCCGCGGTTGCGGCATCGACGAGACCGAGGCTTGCGGCCAATGCGACGATGACGAACGAGAACTCGCTGCCCGGCGCAAGCACCAGGCCTGAGCGTATGCCGGTCGCGACGCTCAACCCAAGCGTGGCGGCAAGGCCGGTCACGATCAGTGTCTTCAAGGCGATGAGGCCGAGGCTCGCCAGCGCGACCGCTGCGGGGTCGAGGACGATGCGCGCGAGGTCGACGTTCATGCCGATCGACATCAGGAAGACGCCGACGAGAAGACCTTTGAAGGGTTCGATCAGCACCTCGATCTGGCGGCGGTACTCGGTTTCGGCGAGCAAGAGGCCGGCGATGAGCGCACCCATCGCGGCCGACAGGCCTGCCGCGGCCATGATCAGGCTGGTGCCAATGATGACGAGCAGACACGCGGCCATGAACAGTTCGGGGCTTCCGGTCTGCGCCACACGGCGGAACAGCGGTCGTAGCGCGAGGCGACCGACGACGATGACGGCCGCGACCGCTGCCGCCGCTTGGATGACGGCAACGGCGAACTGCACGAGCAGCGGCCCCTCGGTTTTGGCGCCCAGCACGCTGACCGCGAACAAGATGGGGACGACGGCGATGTCCTGGAACAACAGGACGGCGAAAGCGGCACGGCCGGCGGGCGTACCCATTTCTTTACGCTGGGCCAGCACTTGGGTCACGACGGCCGTCGACGACATGGCGAGCGCGAGGCCGATCACGACGGCGGTCGGCGTGTTCGCGCCGAGAGCGTAGGCGATCATGCCGATTGCGGCGGCGCTGACCGCGACTTGTGCCGTTCCCAAACCGAAGACGAGGCGGCGCATCACTTTCAGGCGTTCGAGCGAGAGTTCGAGTCCGATCATGAAGAGAAGCAGCACGACGCCGAATTCGGCGACGAGCGCAATCTCGTCCTTGTCCTTGATCGTGACGTAGGCAAGCCAGGGAAGCTCGGCCGTCAACGCGCCGAGGCCGAAGGGGCCCACGACCATGCCGGTCAGGATGAAGCCTAAGACGGGGCTCAGCTTCAGCGAGTGAAACACGGGCAACACGACCGCCGCCGCGCCGAGCACGATCAGCGCGTCCTTGAACAGGGCGGGGTCGACGGGAGCTGCCATGATTTGCGAAATTAGCCGCGTGCGCGAACCTGTCGAGTGCGACACGGTCGCGGGTCAGGCGTACTTCTTGTTCACGCGTTCAGATCGTCGCGCGTCACGCCGTCGAACTGCAGGACGAAGTCGGGGCCGAAGGCGAGACTTGGCGTCTGGAAGCCGGGCTTGAATTCGCCCGCCGCGACGCGCTTGGCGATGGCGAGGCCCGTCATCGCGGTCAAAGTGTAGCCCTCAGGCGTCGTGAGGCGCGAGCGGACGGTTTCTCCCTTTCCGTTGCGCGCGGCGGCGATGAGGACGCCGCGTCCCTGCTTGCGTTCGGTTTCGCTCGGCCCTTCGGGTTGCTTGTCGATCTGGCGCTTCAGGAACGACTGCATGAAAGGCAGGCCCAAGAACGCCTTCACGAGCGCCGGGAGCTTTGCCATGCGCGCGAGTTGGGGCACGGCTTCGAAATGAACCTCGACGTTCGGGATCTTCGTCGAGTGATAGGCGGTGGCGACATCGCCCCAGCTGACCGCGAAGGTCGGTCGCGGGCCCCGGCCGAAGTCGCACATATCCTCGTTCATGCCTTCGAGCGGTTCGATCTCGCCGCCGCGGCGGACGAGCGTGCCCTTCGCGATGCCTTCCACCGCGGTCTTCGCGGTCCCGCGCGAGACGCTCGAGAGGCCGCCGATGTAGAGTTTCAAATCCTCCGCATCGGGCAGGCGGCGGGCAACGTGCGCCGCCAGGCAGTCGGAGGGGACGACGTCGAAACCCACGCCGGGCAGCAGCATGACGCCCGCCTTCTTCGCTTCCGCATCGCGTTCGGCGAGCGCCTGGAAGACCGCAATCTCGCCGGTGATGTCGAGATAGTGCGTCTTCGTGCGCAGGCAGGCATCGGCCATCGGTTTCGACGTGGCGGAGAACGGACCGGCGATGTGCAGGACGGCTGCGACTTCGCCGAGCGCACGGTCGAGCTTTTCCGTCTCGGCGAGATCGAAGGCGCGCCACTCGAACCCCAGTTCGCGGGCGAGCGGTTCGACCTTCGCGGCCGAGCGACCCGCCAGAATCGGCCTTAGGCCCTTCGCCTTGGCGGCCTGCGCCGTGAGCTTTCCGGTGTAGCCGGTGGCGCCGTAGATCAAGAATTTATCCGCCCGTGACATTTCGCTCTCCGATTCGCCTCCAGGTTCGGGCGCGGCGCGCGCGCGGTCAAGGCGGGACGGTGCTCGCCAAGGGTCGCGAGTATGGTAAAATCGGGACGGGATGATGGTTCGATGCGCTTGATCCGTTTGCTGACGATTGGCGCCGTTGCTCTGTTCGCCGCAAGTGCGGGGCGGACGGAGGACGTGACCGCGACGCGCGCGTGGCTGAACTGCCAAGGCGGGGAGGGCGTGTGGGCCGAGATGCGCATTTCGGGCTGCAACGACGTGATCGCGTCCGGCAAGGCGAACGGAACCGATCTCGCGCATGCCTATTACCATCGGGGCAATGCGTTTCTGCAGAAGACCGATTATCGCAAGGCGATCGAGGATTATACGCGGGCACTGGGGCTTGAACCCAAGAATGCGAATGCGCTGCACGAGCGGTGCTGGGCGCGGGCCGTGCTGGCGGCGGAGCTCGAAGACGCGCTCTCGGACTGCAACGAGTCGCTGCGCGTGCGGCCGAACGATGCGGAGACTTTGGGCGGCCGCGGTTTCGTCTATGTGCGGCTCGGCTTCTATCGCACGGCGATCCTCGACTACGACGCGGCGCTCTCGATCAAACCGGATGCGGCCGAGTTCCTGTTCGCGCGCGGCTCGGCGAAGCTGAAGGCGGGCGACGCAGACGGCGCGAAGGCCGACCTCGCCGCGGCGCGCGCGCTCGACCCCAAGATCGAAGAGCGCTTCGAGCGCTACGACGCGGCCGCCGGCGGTGGCGGATTCTGGGCCGCCTTCGTCGACTATTGGCGCGCCGCGATGCGGTGGGTGTACTAGCCAGTCCACGCGCGGAAGACGAACGGCGCCCGGCCGAACACACGCAGCGGGCGTTTGACAGTTCGGCGGAAATTGTCAAATTTGTCGCGATGGACGCGCGGGACGGAATTTTGCGGGCGGCGCAGGTCGTGTTTGCTCGGCACGGCTATCGCCAGACCGCAATGGCGATGGTCGCCGAAGAGGCGGGGCTGTCGCGGCAGGCGCTCTATCATCATTTCGCGTCGAAGGAGGCTTTGTTCGCAGCGCTTGTCGACGCGCTTCATGAAGAGGCGCTTGCGGCGGCACGGGTTGCCGGCGCGTCCCTGGCGCCGCGGGCGCTGGATGTCATCACCGGCTTGATGCTCGCCCATCATCGCAGCGTCATGGCGCGCGTGGCGGGTTCGCCTTTTGCGGCGGAACTGATCGAAGAAAGCGGGCGCCAATGCGGGCCCGCGGTGCTCGGGTTCAGCCGGAAGCTCGAGAAGGAGCTTGAGGCCTCGATCGCACGGCTGGTGCGTGCGGGACGGTTCTCGCTCAAGTCCGGCACGACGGCGCGCGAGCTGGCGGAGATGATCCATGTCGCGGCGAAGGGCGTGAAGACCGCCTATGCCGGCGAGAGCGAGGCGCGTTATGCCGCAGCGCTCAAGCGCATGATCGAAGTGATTTGCGCGGGTGCGGCGGCGCCCGGCAAAATGGTTCAAAAGATGGGGACTGCGAGGAGGATCGCCAGATGATCTCGATGACCGTGAACGGCACCGCCCACGAGGCGGACGTGGAAGAAGGCATGCCGCTGCTGTGGGTGCTTAGAGACGTGTTGAACATGACGGGCACGAAGTACGGCTGCGGGGTCGCGGCCTGCGGCGCGTGCACGGTGCTGGTCGACGGCGCCGCCGTGCGCAGCTGTTCGTTTCCTGCGGCGATGGCCGCGGGCAAGGCGGTGACGACGATCGAGGGTCTCAAGTCCGGCGACACGCTGCACAAGGTCCAACAGGCCTGGGTCGACGCGCAGGCGCCGCAATGCGGCTTTTGCCAGCCGGGTCAGATCATGGCGGCGGTGGCGCTGTTGCAGGAGAAACCTCAACCGACCGACGCCGATATCGACGCGGCGATGACGAACATCTGCCGCTGCGGCGCCTACACCCAAATCCGCGCGGCGATCCACGCCGCGGCGAAAGCTTGAGGGGCCACGCCATGGGAAAGATCACGCGCAGATTGATGCTGTTCGGCGGCGTCGCGGTGGCGGGCGGCGGCCTGGCGGTCGGCTATGCGCTGCAGCCCTGGTCAACGCTCGATCGGGCGCGCAAGGTCGCGGGCAAGAGCGGCGAATCCATGCTGTCCGCCTGGGTGCGGATCGGCACCGACAACAGCGTCACCGTCATCGTGCCGCACTCGGAGATGGGGCAGGGCGTTCACACGTCGCTGCCGATGATGCTGGCCGAGGAGCTTGACGCCGACTGGTCGCTCGTGCGGATGGAGCAGGCGCCGGCCGACATGGCCTTCGCCAACCAGGGACTCGCGCGCGGCTATCTGCGCGGCGAGTACGACATTCCGAGCGTGCTGTCGGGTACGGCCGACTTCGCGTTCCGCAAGATCGCCGAGAGCATGAACTTGCAGATCACGGGCGGCAGCACGTCGGTGCGGTTCACGGGCGTCGACGGGATGCGCCGGACGGGCGCGGCGGCGCGCGCGATGCTGATCAAGGCGGCTGCGGCCGCGTGGGGCGTTCCGGAAGCGGAGATCGAAGCGAAGCAGAGCAAGCTCTCGCACAAGTCGGGCAAGAGCGCGACCTACGGCGAGATGGCGGAGGCGGCGGCGACGTTCGATCCGCCGGCCGATCTGAAGCTCAAGGCCAAGAAGGACTACACGATCGTCGGCAAGCCGATCGCGCGCTTCGACATCCCGGGCAAGGTCGACGGCAGCGCGAAGTACGGCATCGACGTTCGCCTGCCGAACATGAGCTATGCGATCGTGGCGGCGTCGCCGGTGTTCGGCGGAACACTGAAATCGGTCGATGAAGCGCCGGCGAAGGCGATGCGCGGCGTGAAGAGCGTGCTGAAGCTGCCTGCGGCGGTTGCGGTCGTTGCCGACAATACTTGGCGCGCGAAGGAAGCGATGGCGGCGCTGAAACCCGTGTGGGACGAAGGCGCAAAAGCGGGACTGACCTCGCAGTCGATCCTCGCGGGGATGGAGGCGGCGCTCGGCAAGTCCGATCTCACGGAGGATCACGCGACGGGCGACGTCGACGCGGCGCTCAAAGGGGCGAAGAAGGTCGTGGAGGCGACGTATCGCGTGCCGTTCCTCGCGCATGCGACGATGGAAGTGATGAACTGCACGGCGCATTTCGAGGGGGACAAGCTCACGATCTGGGGCGGGTTCCAGGATGGGCTCGGCGCCAAGACGCGGGCTGCGGCGTTGGCCGGCGTTCCGGTCGACAACGTGACGCTGCACCATACGGCGATGGGCGGCGGGTTCGGGCGGCGCGGGCCGACGGTCAATTATCTAGAACGGGCGATCGAGATCGCGCGACAGGTCGAGGGACCGGTGCAGGTCGTGTTCACGCGCGAAGAGGACATGACGCAGGACGGTTATCGCCATGCGTCGGTTGCGAAGATGAAAGCGGCGCTGGCCGACGACGGGCGCGTGTCGGCATGGCTTCATACGTTCAACGAGAAGTACGACCCGCCGGAGGCGATCACGACGAACTACAATTTCGTCAATCGCGCCGCGCGCTATGCGAGCGGAACGAACCCCATCCCGTGGGGACCGTGGCGCAGCGTCGATCATACGCAGCAAGGCTTCTTTATCGAGACGTTCATGGACGAGCTCGCCCACGCGGCCGGTGTCGACCCGTTCGAATTCCGGCGGTCGCACCTTGTCGACGCGCCACGACACAAGGCCGCGCTCGAACTCGCGGCGTCGATGGCGGGCTGGGACGCGAAGCCCGCGGAAGGCCGCGGACGCGGCATCTCGATCCGCGAGGCGTTCGGGACGATCGTGGCTCAGGTCGCCGAAGTGTCGCTCGGAGCCGACGGGCGCGTGCGCGTGCACAATGTCTGGAGTGCGGTCGATCCGGGCGAAGTCGTCAATCCGGCGACGTTCACGGCCCAAATACAGGGCGGGGCGATCTACGGTCTGACGGCGGCGCTTTACGGCGAGATCACGATCGATAAGGGCCGCGTCGTGCAGCAGAACTTCCCCGACTACGACATGGTGCGGATGGCGGATGCGCCGGTCCACGAGGTGCGCTTCATCGAATCCGGCGCGCGCACAGGCGGCGCGGGCGAACCCGGCACCGCACCGATCGCGGCGGCGGTCGGCAATGCAATCTTCGCGCTGACCGGCAAACGCATCCGCGAGCTGCCGTTCAAGAACTTCGATCTGACGACCGGGAACAAGGTCGCATCGCTCTAACGACTGGCGCTAAAGACCCGGACCCCAGACACTGGGTTCCGGGTCGCCTCAGTTCTCGGCGAGTTCTTTCGCCCATTTCGCGGTCGCCTCGTAGAACAAGATGACCAAGCGGCGTGCGTCGGCGCGCTTGTCGGGCTTGGGTGCCGCGCGGTGTTTCGCGTCGGCTTTGCGCAGCGCTTCGAGTTGCGTTTCCGCGAATGCCAGGTCGGCCCTGGCGACGGCGCGTCGAACAGCAGCCGGCGCTTGGCGCAGGAATACGGCCTTGAGCATCGGCTCGTAGCGCATGGTGTAGTCGCTTTCCGCGCGGAGCCAGGCCGCCAAGGCGTCGCGACCCGTGTCGGTGATGGTGTAGACGATGCGGCCGCGGGGCCCGCGCTCGGCCACGCGGATCGTGCCGTCAGCCGCGGCCGCACGCAACATCTTGTAGATCTCGTTCTGGGGGGCGGGCCAGATCACAGAGCGGGCGGTCGAAAACTCGCCCACGAGGTCGAACCCGCTCATCGGCCTTTCGGCAAGCAACCCCAGTATCGCAAACTTGATCGACATGCGACCTTCCTGTGCTCTAACTCTTACTATATCACATGTGATAAGTCACATGTGAAGGAGACGATCTGATGCGGCGGATTCTCGGGCTTCTGGCGGTGGCGGCGGCCGTTTCGCTCGCCCCTGCTTACGCGGACAAGCGGGTGACTGCCGCGGTCGAGGCTGCCGACCCGATGGCCGTCGACGCGCTTTTGAAACAGCCGCAGGGTTTGAGCGCTTCGGAAGTGGCGCTGCTTCAGGCGTCGGCTGCAGCGATGCGATTCGACGACCGGGCGGCGATCGATACGCTGCGCAAAGCGCTTGCCGCAGGCGGCCTGCCGCGCGACCTGCGCTGGCAAATGCAGGCGCTTTTGGGCGGCGTCGAGTTGCGCGCGAACAACTACGCGGTCGCGGCCGAGGCGTTCGGAATCGCGCTCACGTTGATGGCGCCCGACGAGGAAGGGCGGCACGCGCTCGAGCAGACACGGCGCGTGGCGCAAGTCTTGAGCGGAGAGCCGGGGCAGGTCCATGAGGTGCGGACCGAAGGCGCCGTCGCGATCAAACGCGATGCCGCCAATCTTGCGCGCTCGGCCGGGCGCGTGAACGGCAGCGATCAGGAATTCGTGCTCGACACAGGTGCGGGCTATTCGACGATCACGCGATCGGCGGCCACGCGGCTCAATCTGCGCGTTCTGCCGGAACCGGTCACGGTCGGCAGCGTCACTGCGAAGTCGGTGCCGGCGCACCTTGCCGTCGCCGACCGGGTCGAGATCGCGGGCAACGTTTTCCGCAACGCGGTGTTTCTCGTGATGGAGGATTCCGCGCTGACGTTTGCCGGCGGGGCGTACAAGATCGACGCCATTTTGGGCTTCCCGGTTCTCGCGCGCCTCGGCCGGATCGAATTCGTGCGCGCGGACGGGCAAGAGACGTTCCGGGTCGCGGCGCCCGGCGCGGCGCGTCAGACGCGCGACCTCTATCTCGACATTCTGCGGCCGATGGCGGTCGTCGAATTCGCCGGTGCCGGCTGGTTGCGCATGCTGCTCGACACCGGTGCCAAGCACTCGTCGCTGACCGACAGTTTCGCGCTTTCGTTTCCCGCTCTGATGAAGGGCGCAGAGGTGAGGAGCTCTACGATCGGCGGGGCCGGCGGCACGAAGACGATCGAAGTGCGCGTGCTGAAGAACGTAGCCCTTGCCGCGGACGGGCAGGTGCGGCGCGTCGGCACCATCAATGTCTCGAACGAGGGACGGCGCGAGCACGGTATCCTGGGGCAGGATGTGCTCAGGGCGGACGGCGGGTTCGCGCTCGACTTCACGACGATGGACTTCGTGTTCCTGCCTGCCCGCTGAACCCAACATCTGGGCCCGCGGGGCCCCGGGCTTGACAGGGCGGCGCCAACGGCGGGAAATATTTTCGTCCGGCGGGAAATGTCTGCTGGCGGAGGTTTTAGACCGTGGGCACGGCCGCCAAGCGCAGGGGAACGGCGATGAAGTCCGGCCGCGTCGATCTGGTGTTGGCGGCACTCGCCGATCCGCTGCGCCGCCGGGTGGTGGATGTTCTTCGTGCCGGCCCGCGTAGCGCCGGGGAACTGTCGCGGCTCGTGCGGGCGACGGCGCCTGCGATGAGCCGGCATTTGCGGGTTCTCAAGTCCTGCGGGCTGGTCACCGAAAAGCACCCGGCGCACGACGCTCGCGTGCGCATTTACGGGCTGCGGCCGGGGCCCTTGGGCGCGTTGAAGACCTGGCTCGACCCCTGATACAGGCGGAACGCGCAGCGCCGTATGGTTTCTACGGGCGCGGGTGGTCGGACGCTTGATGCGCGGCCATGTTCGCGCGCAAACTTCGCCCGGTCCTCAAGCGATGGGTGAGGTCATGCGTTGGATGTTCTCGATGGCTGCCGCGACCGTCTTTTCGGCGGCGTGTGCAACGGCGGTGTTGGCGTCGCCGCAGGAGGATTTCGCTCGACAGCTGCAAGGTCCGTGGGGCCGCGTCGACATCAGCTGGCAGCCCTATTCCGGCGTGCTGGCGAAGAACTCATGCCCAGTTCTGGGCGTGACGCGGCCTTCGAGCGTCGGTCTGTTCGGCGAGGGCGGGTCGTTGTGGATCGAGCCGGACGCGGGCGGCTCGCTCAAGGTGCACGACGGCGGAACGCTGCCGAAAACCTACCTGTTTATCCGGATGGAGACGGGATCGTCGGCCGTCTATAGCGAAGCGGGGATGGAGCGGCGGCTGTCTTTGGTTGGGCCGGATCGCTTGAGCGAAGAGCGCCTGCCCGCCGTGCCCGGCCAACCGGGCGCAAAGTTCCTGCGGTGCAAAAAGAAGAAGGCCTAGGCCTGCGCCCGAAGCGTTTCCTTCAGCCGTTTCGATAGGAACGAGCGCAAACCGTCGCGCGGGATCTCGTCCAAGTCTTCCCGGAAAGCGCGCGAAAGAACGCGGTGAACCGCCAAGTACGATTCGTTGACGCCCTTGCCCTCACGGGCGGCTTCGTCTCGCAATTCGGGCCCCAACGCCACCAGTTCGAAGAGCCGTTTCTGCATTTGTCACTCCCGTTCGTTTGTCGCCACGATCGCCAGCCGGAGTGCTGCAGCCGGGATCCAACCTCCACCGCCGAACATCGTGCCACACGATTTGGCGCTTGTCGCCTGCGCGTTGCGTAACAATGCGCACACGCCATGAAGAAGCACTGAAGGCGCGCATGCGTTTTGTCACGATCGGCGCGTGCCGCTGTGCAGGTGCAGCATGCGCGATCGGCAAGCGCTCGTCTCTCCGCTTGCTTGGCGCGCGTGCAGGTTCGCTGCGCTGCAGCGGCAGCGCCGATGATCCGTTCACGGACGGATGACAAAGTTGTGCAAATCGTACGGCGCCGTGCGCACGACGCTGCAATTTGACGCGCCGTGTTCCCGCGGCCTTAACCGCGTCAGTGCGTCGAGGGCGACTCGCGGTGGCCGGGCTTCGCACGTTGCGCCGCCGGCTTCTTCGGTGCCGGGTGTGCGGCCGACTTGCCGTTCAGCGGGCGGTCTTTCAACTCGGCGGGCAGTTTCACTTCGCCGGTTTTGGCCAGCTGACCCGTGATCTTCTGCATCATCTCGAACTGCGTTTGGACGTCATCCATGATGCGGGCCATCGCACCGGACACCCAGCGCTGCCAGGCTTCGGCGCGCTTTTCGCCGTCGGGTTCGCGCCTCATCTGGTTGAGCATGGAGATCGCCGCCTCGGCCCCGTCGCGGCGGCGCTCGAACCACTGGTCGAGATTGCTATGGAAGTCGTCGAGCATGCTCTTTTGCATCGCGAACACGCGCTTCATGGCGTCCAGGTAAGCCGTGTTCGGGAACGGCACGTTCATCAGTTCGCTCAAGACTTCGGATGGGGTTTTGTCGCGGGTCTTGTCGTCGGGCATGTCGTCTTCCTTCATTGCAGGGCATGTGTCGCACGTGCTGCCGGCGCCGGAAGTTCCTGAGGACGCTTCCACTTGAGGCCGGGAAGCTTTCCGTTTGCCAAAGCGGCGGCCGACCTTCGCACCAATACGTGTCCGGCGCTCGCGGGTGGCCGCATCTTTCCCGCCGGGTTCGTTCCGCTCGAACCTCTCGCGATCTATCTAACAAACTAGGACATCGCGGCCCAGCGCTACTTGATGTGCGTCAACGGCCCGGCGAGCGCAAGTTTCATCGCGTTCACTTGGTTCACGATTGGGCGTTCCACGGCGTCAGGCGAGGCAGCCAACGCGGAACGGACCGGCGATAGGTGCGGAAGCCCTCGCCGAACAGGCGCTCGAGTGCCGGTTCTTCGTAGAACACGACGAACGCATGGAATGCGAGCCAGACGAGACCGGCGTAGACGAGCAGCCGGTCGTTGCCGAGCAAGAGCGCCTGGCCTGTGACGATGCTCACAACGGCGACATACATCGGATTGCGCACGTGGCGATAGAGGCCCGAGACGACCAGGCGGCGTGTCGGGGCGACCGGCGCCGGCGTGCCTTCGCCGACGAGTGCGAAGCGGGCGAACGACTCGACCAAGGCCGCAAGTCCCGCGCAAGCCAGCGCGGCGCCGGCATAGCGCGTGAGTTCCAGGCCCAGGAGGGGCGCCTCAAGACGCCAGCCCGACGAGATCCACCAGGGCAGAAGGCCCGCCACCGTACCTGGCGCCACGACGAAGAAGAGGATTGTGCCAAGGACCGGTTTGATGCGCGCCATTCGGCAAAACCTATCAGGTGGCCGGACAGTGAGCGCCCGTCTTGAGCCATTTCTCCGCGGCGGTCACGAAGTCCTTGTGCGTGACCGGTGGTGCGGTGCGCTTGCCTCCCGGTGTCCACGCCCAGAGCACCAGCGCGTCGGCGCGCATGTGCTCGATCACCTTCTCGCCCGAGCGTCCGCCGTTCTTGGCGGGGTCGAGCAACGCCCGGCAAAGCGCGCCCGGCGTGAGGCCCGTCCAACCTTGGCTGCGCGGGGCCATGTGCCAATCCTTTGCGCCCGGCGCCATCGCCGAATTCGCCGCCGCATGGCAGGTCGTGCACCGCATCCCGGGCGGGCCGCGATCGTCCGGGCCGCGGACGACATTGAGGTTGTGGCGGTGCTGGTCGTCGCCCTGCGTCGGCCAGTTCGCCGTCGTGTGGCAGTTCATGCAGCGCGGATGGTTCAGCACTTTGAGCATCGTTGCGAATGCGGCCCGCGAGGTCGCCTCGTCCGCCGGGGCGGCGTTGGTCAGAGTGCCCAAGAGCGAGAGCAGCAAGGCGCAACCCAAGCCGATCAGCAAAAACACGCGCATCCGTCCCTCCCCCCACGTTCCGGCTGGCAGTGTGATGCGGGGGCAGGGGCGATGCAAGATTGCCGCAGCGCGGACGGGCGGCGCGCTTTCCGGCTGGTAATTCGTTCGGTTGCTTCCCACCTGGATTGGGATGCCGCCCGTCCGCCACAACGTCAGAGCCAGAATCCTGCGTGCCGGGGATGGGCTTGAGCCGTGGCTGGTTGGGGCTTTCCTCGTCTTCTTCAGTGCCGCGATCGCGGCGGCCATGCCCCAGATTTCGGCGGCCGTCCGTGCGGCAGTGACCGATTCAGCGGCAAAGGGCCAGAACGCCGCCGACGCCGCGCCGACGGTGCGCGTGCAGGTTCGCTTGCTCGCCCTCCGCTTCGTGCCTCCGCCTTCCGCGGGGGGCGATGTGGTCTTGCCGGTCGCGGACGATGTGGCGCCTGCGGTCGCCGGTTTCCCGCTCGTGCCGGTTGTTGCCGATCATTCCCGTCAAATCAGAGCGCGCGGTATTCGTACACGCGCACCTCCTTCGCGCCTCGCGTGAAGCCACGGGCGCCGTGACGGGAACTCGCGGCGCCCTCATTCATTCACATTGCGACACACCGGTGCGTTTCGCCGCGAAGTGATGCTTCGCGCGCGCGACGCGACCGCACGATTCATGGACAACGATCATGCGTGTTTCCGCATGGCGGCTTGCCGCCTATGTGCTCGTCACTCTGTTGGGCGTGTTGACGGCACTGCCCAATCTGCTGACGCCCGTTCAGCTTGAGGCGCTGCCCGACTGGTTGCCGAAGCGTCAGGTCGCGCTGGGGCTCGACCTGCGCGGCGGTGCGCACTTCGTGCTCGAAATCGACGCGAAGGCGCTTGCCGACACGCGGCTGCAAGAGATCGCCCGATCGGCGGAGTCGGCGCTGAAGGACGCCAGGATCGCGGTGTCGCGCGTGCGCCTCGATGCCGGCCGGGTCGCCGTCGACCTCTCGCATGCGCACGATGTTCCGGCGGCGGTTCAGGTTTTGCAACGGACGTTGGCTGTGCGCGCGGCAGGACGGGCGCCCGATGTCGCGATTTCGGCAGCTCTGAGCGGCGTTCATGTTGCGCCGACGCCCGAGGGACTCGCCGTACGTGTCGCCGATGCGGCCGAGCGAAGTCTTGAGGTCGTCAGGCTCCGGGTCGACGAGTTGGGGCTGGTCGAGCCGACGCTGCAGCAGGCGGGTGCGGACCGGATCATCGTGCAGATCCCCGGCGTGCACGATCTCAAGCGGATCAAGGATGCGCTGCGACAGACCGCAAAGCTCACGTTTCATCAGGTGCGCGACGCGCTGCCGGGCGAAGCGCTGCCGCCGGGCGTGAGCTGGCGCACCGCCCGCAACTCCGACGATCGAATCGCAGTCGAGGATCGCGTCATGATCGGCGGCGATCAGCTTGCCGACGCACAACCGGGATTCGACAGCACGACGGGCGAACCCGTGGTGACATTCTCGTTCGATGCCGACGGGGCGCGCCGGTTCGCGGCGATCACGAAAACCAATGTCGGGCGTCCGTTCGCTATTTTGCTCGACGGCCGAGTGCTGACCGCGCCGCGGATCGAGCAGCCGATCCTAGGCGGGACCGGGCAAATCAAGGGACAGTTCAGCATCGAGACCGCGAGCGATCTGGCGGCGCTGTTGCGGGCAGGCGCATTGCCTGCGCCGCTGACCGTGATCGAAGAGCGCGTCGTCGGGCCGGACACCGGCGCCGACGCGATCGAGAGCGGCTTGACCGCCGGGTTGGCCGGCTTCGTCCTTGTTTTCTTCGTTATCGCCGCGCTGTACGGCGCATGGGGTTTGGTCGCGAACGTCGCGCTGGCGCTGAACGTGATCCTAACCTTCGCGGCGCTCAGTATGCTCGGGGCGACGCTGACCTTGCCCGGGATCGCCGGCATCGTGCTCAGTCTGGGACTTGCGGTCGATGCGAATGTGCTCATCAACGAGCGAATACGCGAGGAGACGCGCAAGGGCGCGAGCGCGATGGCGGCACTCGATCTCGGTTTCAGGCGTGCTTCCGCCACGATCCTCGATTCCAATCTGACCGCGCTGATCGCCACTCTGCTTCTCTTCTTGTTCGGCAGCGGTCCCGTGCGCGGCTTTGCCGTGACGATGGGGCTCGGCATCGCGATTTCGATGTTCACGGCGGTGACGATCGTGCGCGCGATCATGAGCGAGATCGTGCGACGGCGGGGGATCAAGCGGCTCGTCATCGAGCCGGTGTGGCGCCTCGGCCTCGTTCGCGACGGGACGGCAGTCCCGTTCATGCGGGCGCGCGTGTTCGGCCTTGTCGTGTCTACCCTGTTGTCGGCGGCGTCGGTGGGGCTCTTCGTGGTCCCGGGTCTGAACTACGGCGTCGACTTCAAGGGCGGCATTCAAGTCGAGATCGCGACGGCGCAGGCGGCCGACCTTGCGAAGCTGCGCGAAGGTCTTTCGACGCTCGGCCTCGGCGACGTCGGTTTGCAAGCGTTCGACGACGGCACGCGGGTGCTCGTGCGCGTCGAGCGGCAGGCGGGCGGGGAAGAAGCGCAGGCTGCGGCGGTCGAAAGGCTTCAAGCAAAGCTCACGAGCTTGGCACCCGGCGCCACGATCGAGCGAAGCGAGGCGGTGGGGCCGCGGATCAGCGGCGAGCTGGCGGCGACGGGCATTCTCGCCGTCGTGCTCGCGAGCCTGGCGATGCTCGCCTACATCTGGCTCAGGTTCGAGTGGCCGTTCGCGGTGGGCGCGATCGCGACACTGATGCTGGACGTCACGAAGACCGTCGGGTTCTTCGCGCTCAGCGGACTGGAGTTCAATCTCACGGCCATTGCGGCTCTCCTGACGCTGATCGGGTATTCGGTCAACGACAAGGTCGTCGTCTATGACCGAATGCGCGAGAACATGCGCTTGCTGAAGGCGACGCCTCTGCGCGACATCATCGACCGCAGCATCAACGAGACATTGGGGCGCAGCCTCTACACGTCCGTGACGGCGCTCGTTTCGCTGCTGCCGATGGCGATCTGGGGTGGCCCGGCGGTTCAGAGCTTTGCGGTGCCGATGATCTTCGGCATCGTCGTCGCCGCAAGCTCGTCGGTGTTCATTGCGGCGCCGATTCTGCTGTTTCTGGGCGATTGGCGGCGGCGGCGCAGCGCCGTGCGCCTTGAGGAGGTGGCGACGGGTGCCTAAGATCGGCGCCTATGCAGGGGGGCGCGATGCGCGTTGTTTTGGTGACGTTGGCGCTGTTGGCCGTCGCGGCGGTGGTGTTTGTCGCCTACACCGGCGCGTGGCGCTACGCGATGGTTTGGTGGGCGCAGCCGTCGCATGGCTGGGACTTGTCGCGAAAGGGGCCGGCACCCGACTATGCCTCTGCGGATGCCTGGGCGGCGCTGCCCGGCAAAGACAGTCCCGCCTTGTTCGTGCCGGAGGGCGTCGAGTCCTTGCCCGGCGCGCGTGCGATCGACGTCTTCTTCGTGCACCCGACCGGCTATCTGAACGGAGCCGATTGGAACTCGCCGCTCAATCCGGTGAGCCGCACGGAAGAGAACACGAACTGGATGATGGCGAACCAGGCGAGCGCATTCAATTCATGCTGCAACGTCTATGCTCCGCGCTATCGCGAGGCGTCGATCTTCCGTTACTTCACGGCGCCGCCCGACATCGCGCAGAAGACGATGGACTTCGCCTATGCCGATGTGTTGCGCGCGTTCGACCATTTCATCGAGCATCGCAATCAGGGACGGCCGTTCATCATCGCGAGCCACAGCCAGGGCACGACGCATGCGCTGCGTCTGATTCAAGACCGCGTCGACGGCACGACGCTGAGGCACCGGATGGTGGCGGGTTACCTGATCGGCAGTCAGGTCACCAATGCGGAGGCGAACAGCCTCAAGACCGTTCCGGTCTGCAACGGCGAAACCGAAACCGGCTGCATCGTGCATTGGGCGGCCTGGGGCGAAGGGGCGGACCCTCCGGCCGACCAACTCGACCGTCTCGTGTGCGTCAATCCGTTGAACTGGCGGCGCGACGGCGTGAAGGCGCCGGCGGACCTGCACAAAGGCGGCGTGCCGCCAAGCGGGCGGTTCTCGATGAAAATGTGGGGCGATGATGCGCCGCAAGGCGTCGCCTTCGAACCGTTGAAGGCGCCGGTCAAGGCGCTGACGTGGGCAGAGTGCCGGCGCGGGCTGCTGTTCGTGGCCGATCAGACCGGCGGACCTCTGGACGGGCTCGACGTCGGCGGCAAGAACTATCACGGCCTCGACTATCCGCTGTTCCACATGGACATTCGCGAGAACGCGCGGGCGCGTTCCGCCGCCTACCTGCAGCTCGCGGTGCAGTCGGGTGCGGGGCCGTGAGACCAGCCTTGTGATTAACCAGGTTCCCGGGAATGATGACCTTTCTCAAGGAAAGACGATGGACGGCGATGCGTAGAGTTCAAGTTTTGTTGGTGGGCGCGGCGGCTGGGTTGCTTGCGGGGTGCAGCGTTTTCGGCGGCGACGAGAAGCCGAAAGCGGCCGCTGCGCCGCCCGTGGTCGGCAAGCTCACGACCGACTGCGCACGATTGCAGATGCTGTTCGGACCCGACGACCAGGAAATCACACGCGACCAAATGGAAGCGGGCCTCAAGACGGTGATGACGAAGTGGGACGCCGACGGGAGCGGCGACCTCACGCACAGCGAGGTGCAGCCGCTGAACGATTATCTGCGGCAAGAATACAAAGGCGCGTCGCCGGTCACCGATTGGAATGCAGACGGACGCGTGGACTTCAAAGAGTTGGGGGCGGGCTGGCGTACGATGTTCGATCTGTGCGACCGCAACCGCAACAAGAGCGTGTCGCTGCGCGAACTCGGATTCTCACCCAACGTCGCGCCGCCGCGCACCACACCGCAGCCCGAGAAGAAGAAACCGGAAGGGGCCAGCGAGCGTCCGCCCGGTGCGGGGCTTTAAGCGATCTTCTTTGTTTTGACGCCTGCGAAGCGTGCGCGCAGGGCGTCGACCGTTGTCGACAACGCGTCCCAGTTCGTCAGCTCGAGGTCCTTGCCGGGTTCGAGGCGGACGCCTTTGTCCCACGCGATGAGCTTCATCACCCAGCGTTTGAAGAAATCGTACTCCGTGAAGCGAAACGCGCCCGCGACGTGATGGACCTCCGGCGTCGTCCAGCCGGTTGCCTGCTTGAAGCGATCGGCGCAATCGGCGATGCCTTTCAAGTCTTCAGGATCGTTGCCCGCCGCGGACAGCGAAACCGAAACGAACGCGCCGGGCATCAGATTGAGCCAGGCGTGGTTCGCTTGAGCAAAATGAGCGAGCGGCTGTTGATACGCGCCGGCGTGGAGCGAACCCGCCAGGATCGCGGCATCGTGTGCGCGAACGTCGATCGCGCTCAAGTCGCCGGTCGCGTCCGCCAGCGTGACCGTATCGCCGAGCGCGCGGAGCTGTTTGGCGACGAACTCTGCGATCTTGCGCGTCTGGCCTTCGGTGGTGCCGAAGACGAGGAGGATTTTCATGGGGACCTCTCGGGGAGCATGCACCGCCTGGATACACGGCGCGGCGTCGTTGCGGCATGATGTAGGTCAAGCCCTCCGCGATCGGCCCGGCGGGTTCGGCGCTTACAACGCGTCGGTGTGCGGCGTGTCGCCGATCACAAGGACTGGGTGGCCGTCCCGACACGCAGCGCGCGAAAACGCACGCCGCAGCGTTGACCTCTCGCTGCGCGAGGCGGACGCTCCCATATGTGATGCGTGCGGGCGGGGGCTTTGCAACGGATTTTCCCCTTGGCCTGTCTGTGATTGAGCGCCGGTATTGCGGCGCAGCGTTCGTTCGAGAGCGGATTCGAGTTTCACTTACCGCCTAAGGCGCCAGTTTGGTTGCTTGCGCTGTGGCGGGGGGCGCGGGCTCTTCCGTGTGCGTCGGTCGGATCAGGTGTCACCAGCGCCTCCCGGTAATCCCGCGCCACGGAGGGCCCGCTGACTTTTCTACTTCACCGTTTCGAGATAGGCGATGATGTCCGCACGGTCCTGCGCGTTTGCGAATTTCACCATCTTCGACGTGCCCGGCACCGTTTTCTTCGGATCGGCGAGGTACGCGTCCAAATTCGCCGCATCCCAGGTGATGTTCGCCGCCTTCAGGGCCGGGGAGTAGTTTGCCCCTTCGACGGATGCGGACTTCCGGCCGACAATCCCCTTCAGGTGTGGGCCCATTTTCTTTTGGGCCGGATCGATCGAATGGCATGTGCCGCACATCGTCTTGAAGCGTTGCTCGCCACGCACGGCGTCGGCAGCGAGTGCGGATCCGGTGCTGAAAAACAAGGCAATCGTGAAAGCGACGATTGTGCGTACCATGAAAAATACCACCAACGTGCGGTGAATGTTCGCGTCAGACTGGTCTAAGGTCGGGCGGATCGTCAACGCCTATCGTCGACTTGCAAAGCAGGACACAATCCCATGGATTACACATTGAACGGACAGAAACGGACATACACGGGCGACGCGGATCGCCCGTTGCTTTGGGTGCTGCGCGAGGACGAGGGCCTCACCGGCACGAAATACGGTTGCGGCATCGCCGCGTGCGGCGCGTGCACGGTGTTGGTCGACGGCGCCGCGATGCGGGCTTGCGCGACGCCGATGTCGGCGGTCGCGGGGCAGTCGATCACGACCGTCGAAGGGTTGAGCGGCAAGGCGGGTGAGGCCGTGCGTCAGGCATGGCGCGAGATCGACGTCGTGCAATGCGGCTGGTGCCAATCGGGGCAGATGCTGAGCGCAACTGCGCTGCTCAGCGAGAAGGCGGTGCCGAGTGCCGGCGAGATCGTGGCCGCGATGGACAACAATCTCTGCCGCTGCGTCACCTATCACCGCATCACCGCCGCCGTCGCGCGCGCGGCCGACATCATGAAAGGCTGAGCGCTATGAACGAACAGGTTCGGATGAAAGAGACCGTTGCGTCGTATCTCGGCAAGCCGTCGCGGCGCATGTTCCTGAGCGTGACGGCGCTGGGCGCCACAGGATTCCTGATCGGCTGCGGCGAGTCGAAACCGCCGGCCGCGCCCGCGGCGACGGAGGCGGTCGATGCGGCGCTCAATTGGTTCGTGCGCGTCGGCTCGGACAACACGGTGACGGTGTTGATCAAGCACATCGAGTTCGGCCAGGGCACGGCGACGGGATTCTCGACGCTGGTCGCCGAAGAGATGGACGCGGACTGGTCGCAGATTCGCATCGAGCATGCGCCGGCGGACGCGGCGAAATACGGCAACACGATGTTCGGCGGTCTGCAGGGTACGGGCGGGTCCACCGCGATGGCCGACAGCTATCAGAAGATGCGCAATGCCGGTGCCGGCGCGCGCGCGATGCTGCTGGACGCGGCCGCGAAGCGCTTCGGCGCCGATGCGGCGAGCCTGAAGATCGAGAAAGGCGTCGTGCAGACGGCGGACGGCGCGAAGAAGGCGACTTTCGGCGAACTTGCGGCTGACGCCGCGAAGGCGACGCCGCCGGCGGTGGAGAAGCTGACGTTCAAAGATCCCGCGAACTACATCTATGTGGGAAAGAAACCGACGCGCATGGACTCGCCGTCCAAGACCGACGGCAGTGCGAAGTTCGGGCTCGACCATCATCCGAAAGAGGTCGTGACGGCTGTGCTCGCCAAGGCGCCGAAGTTCGGCGGCACGGTCAAATCGTTCGATGCGAGCGAGACGAAGAAGCTGCCCGGCGTCGTCGAGGTCGTGCAAATTCCGCAAGGCGTCGCGGTCATCGCCAAAGACATGTGGTCGGCGATCAAGGGGCGCGAGGCGCTGAAGGTCGAATGGGATTTGAGCAAAGCCGAGACGCGCGGCTCGGCGCAGATCATGGCCGACTTCAAGAAGCTCGCTAACTCACCCGGTCAATCGGTGCGCAACGACGGCGACGCCGCGGCGGCTTTGAAGGCGGCGAAGAAGAAGCTCAGCGCGGAGTTCGAGTTTCCCTATCTGGCGCATGCGCCGCTGGAGACATTGAACTGCACGGTGATGCTGACGGATACGAGCTGCGAGATGTGGTTCGGGTCGCAGTTCCCTTCGATGGATGTCCCCGTGGCGGCGGGTGTGGCGGGGTTGAAGCCGGAGCAGATCAAGATCAACACGATGTATGCCGGCGGTTCGTTCGGACGTCGCGCGCAGCCGGATTCGCACCTCGTCGCCGAGACCGTCGCGATCGCGAAGGCGTGGGGCGGCAAGAAGCCCGTGAAGCTGGTCTATACGCGCGAGGACGATATCATGGGCGGCTACTATCGCCCGATGGTGCTGCATCGCTTGAACGCGGGGCTCGACGCGCAGGGCAACATCACGGCGTGGAGCAATCGCATCGTCACGCAGGCCATCCTAGCCGGGACGCCGTTCGTACCGGCGGGTCAGCCGGATCCGTCCGCGATCGAAGGCGCATCGACGTTGCCGTACGCTATTCCCAACTTGTCGGTCGATCTGCATATGGCGAAGGCGGGCGTGCCGGTGCTGTGGTGGCGGTCCGTCGGGCACACGCACACGGCCTATGCGACGGAAGTCTTCCTTGACGAGTTGGCGCGGGCGGCGGGGAAGGACCCGCTCGAGCTTCGGCGGTCGCTTCTGGCCAAGCATCCGCGGCACCTGGGCGTGTTGAACCTGGCGGCGGAGAAGGCCGGTTGGGGCACGCCGCTCGGCGCGGGACGGGCGCGTGGGGTCGCGGTGCACGAGTCCTTCAGCTCGTTCGTCGCGCAAGTGGCCGAAGTGACCGTGAAGCCCGACAAGAGCTTCACGGTCGATCGCGTCGTGTGTGCGGTCGATTGCGGCATCGCGGTCAATCCGGACGTGATCGCGGCGCAGATGGAGGGCGGCATCGGCTACGGCCTTTCGGCGGCGCTGCACGAGGCGGTGACGCTGACGGGCGGAGCGGTCGATCAGTCGAACTTCTCCGACTACACGATCCTGCGTGCGAGCGAGATGCCGAAGGTCGAGGTGCACATCGTGCCTTCGACGGAGAAGCCCACGGGGGTGGGCGAGCCGGGCACGCCCGTCATCGCGCCGGCGGTCGCGAACGCACTGCTCGCCGCGACCGGCAAGGCGCCGCATAAGCTGCCGATGGGCACTAAGGCCTGAGAGTTTTGGCGTCGCCTTCCCAGGGAAGGCGGCGCTCCTCCATCCCTCGCGGCGCGAACCTGCGACAACTGCTAGACTTAGGTGGCGCGGCGGATACGCCTCGCGCGCGAAGACTCAACCGTCCGGCGAGCGCCGGTTGACGGGGTTCGTCTTTAGGCTGACGATTTCGGCAACTTCGTGTGGGGGGCGCACGAGTGAGCAATCCGTTGGTCGTGGTGATGTTTGCGGGGCCGTTGCTGGCCTCGGGCGACGCGTCGGCGCCGGCGGTGACAACGGCCGAGCGTTGGACGACCGTCAGTCTGTCGACGGAACTTGCGCACAAGGACACCCACCGGGTCGATGCGATCACGGCCGGCGAGGAGCAGAAATCGTCGCTCGACCGGTGCGAGGCGTCTGAGGACGCCGTTCTGTGCCAAGTGCTGGTGTCGGTCGTGAATGCCGGCGCCGTGCTCGGTTCGGTGTTCACGGGTTGGTAGGGGGGACACGATGCGCGCAATCGCTGTTTTGATGGGGGCGGCGGCACTCGGGGCTTGCGCACACGGCGAAGCGTCGTTCGCGAAGTTTTCTTCCAAGCACTCGGGCGTCGAGCTCCTGCCCGTCGGCTTCGTCAAACAGCGCGAAGCGGCCGATTGCGGGACCGCGGCTTTGTCGAGCGTCGGCCAGTTCTGGGGTGCGGGCGGGCTTGGCCCGGACGGGACGGGGCCTGAAGATCCCGAGGCCGGATACTCGATCGGCGAGTTGCGGGAAGCATCGTCACGATTGGGTCTCGCGTCGTCCGGCTTGCTGGAGGCGCCGGACTATGTGCTGGGGCTGGTCGAGGAGGGCATGCCTGTGATTGCGCCGCTTGCCAAGCCGTACGAGCGGCGCGACATCTTCGACTTCATGATTGCTTCGATGCTCTCGCGGTTGATCGTGCAGGCGTTCACGGGCGAGGCCACGGTCAATCACTACGTCGTCGTGTTGGGGGCTGACGAGCGGCTCGTCTACGTGCTCGATCCGCAAGACGGGTATCGCGCGCTCGAGCGCGAGACGTTTATCGGTCAATGGCGCGCGCTGACCGCGGAGTTCCTACCGGAGGCGGGGGCGGACGTGGCGGCGTTCGTCGCCTATCGTCCGGCCCCCCAATCCTCGGCTGCGTCGTTCGATGTGGCGCTCGCCGGCCATGACGAGGCGTCCGTTTGGGGTGCCACGCACTGATCGCTTCCGCGGCCGGCGTTTGCGCGGCGCTATTGCGCCTTCGTGTCCTTCTTGCGCGGCGATCGCCTCAAATCAGCGGCTAGGACGGTCCCGTCGCCGTCCCGGTCGGCGCGCATCGCTTGGGCGCGGGTCTTGCCCGAGAATTCTTCGGGCGAAATATAGCCGTCGAGGTCCCAGTCCATGTTCTTCATCGGATCGAACGTGCGCGGTCCGCGGTCGACGAAGGGCTTGGGCGTTCCGCCGTCCGCCGTTTGCTTGGCTTGCCAGGCTTCGTAGCGGGCTTTGCGTTCGGCGCGGCGCTGGTCGTTGTGGCGCTGGAACTCGGCGGGGTCGAGCTTGCCGTCCGCATTCTTGTCGGCGGCCGCGAATTGTGCGGCCAAGCCGGCGTCGACCTCGGCCCGCGTGATGCGGCCGTCTTTGTCCGCGTCGAAATCGAGCAGATAGGCCGCTTGGTTCCGGCCTTCGGCGCGTTGGGCCGTACGGCTTTTCTTCGGTCCGGCATCCCAGGCAAAGGCGGCGGCGAGACCGCCGGCTGCGGCGAGCGCCGCACACGCGGCGATTGCAATTGCGAGTTTGTTTGTCATGGGCTCACTCCTTTCACCGCCGATCTTGCGCCGGCCCGCCTGACGGTGCACGCGCGGAACGGTCGCGTGTTCTGTCGGCTGCAAAGGCCCGACACAATCTGTTACAAAGTGCCTGCCGCTGTTCTTTGCTTCTGCTCGATCTCTGCCCTTAGAGTTCTCTCGTGAGCGAGACAACGCCGCACATCCTGGTCGTCGACGACGCGCGCGTCATTCGCGAGCCGCTGACCAAGTATCTGCAGCAGAACGGCTACCGCGCGATGGGTGCGGACGGCGCGGCGTCGGCGCGAAAGCTCATGCGCGCGCACCGCTTCGACCTCGTCGTGCTCGACATCATGATGCCGGGCGAGGACGGGCTGAGCTTCTGCCGGTGGCTGAGAGAGGGCTGCGACGTGCCGGTGCTGTTTCTGACCGCGCGCGGCGAAGAGGTCGACAGAATCGTCGGGATCGAACTCGGCGCCGACGACTACGTGGTCAAGCCGTTCAATCCGCGCGAATTGCTGGCGCGGATCGGGGCGATCCTCAGGCGGACGCGTGCGTTGCCTGCCACCGGCCGCGAGTCGATCGAAGGGCGCGTGAGGTTCGGGCGGTGGATGCTGGACGGACGGCGGCGCGAGCTCTTCGACGAGAACAATGTGGGGGTCGCGCTGTCGAGCGGCGAGTACAGGCTTCTTTGCGCGCTGCTGGAACGGCCGAATTTGACGCTGACGCGCGAGCAGCTGTTGGATCTGACGCGGGGGCGGGAGGCCGGCCTGTTCGACCGTTCGGTCGACAATGCGATCATGCGGCTGCGGCGGAAGATCGAAGACGATCCGCGCGATCCGAAGATCATCAAGACGGTGTGGGGCGGCGGTTACGTGTTTGCCGCATCGCCCGAGGCCGTATGAAACGCCGCGTGCCTTTGTGGGTCGAGTTGTCGGGCGCGATCCTGATCGCGCTCATCGCTTCGAACGCGTTGACGTTTGCGATCGTCGAGAATTTGCGGGCGCGGGAGATCAGGGCCGAGCGCATCGGAGCGATCGAAGACCGCTTGAGCGCGCTGGTCGGACTGCTCGAGCGCTTGCCTGCGAGCGAAAGAGCGGCGCTGCTGAAGGTCGCGTCGGTGCGGCGCGAGCGTGTTTCGATCGGCGGGCGGCCGCGGGTGGGCCGCGAGGCGCCGCGCGACGCGGAGGTGGAGGCGCGGCTGAAGCGGGCGCTCGGCGGTGCCGTCGTGGGCGATGTCAGGGTCGCCAAGCGCGGGTCGCCCGATCTTGCGCTGTTCGGGCCGCGGCAGCGGACGGGGCTGGAGCGGTTTAGTGCCGCGATCGCGCTGGCGCCCGGGCAATGGCTGAACGCCGAGTTCGTGTGGCCGCAGGGTGCGAGCGTGCTGCCGGGGCTGTTGCTTTCGGCGGGCGTCGCTTCGCTCGCGCTTCTCGCGGTTGCGGTGTGGCTCGCGTTGCGCTTTTCCCGACCGCTGGAGCGGTTGTCTTCGGCGTCGAGCGCGATGCTCGAAGGACGAAGTGCCGCGCCGGTGCCGGAGACGGGGCCGTTCGTCCTGCGGAACGCGGCGGCCGCATTCAACGCCATGTCGCGGCGGCTGATGGCGACGCTGGAGAATCAGCGCGTGCTGCTCGCCTCGATCGCGCATGATCTCAGGACGCCGATCACCTCGCTCAAGATCAAGAGCGAGTTCATCGCGGACGCGGAGCTGCGCGCGCGCATGGGCGAAAGCCTCGACGAATTGCAGGCAATGACGGAAGCGGCGCTGGATGCCGCGCGCACGGGGCTCGGTGAGGAGCCGGCGCGCGAGGTCGACGTTACGGCGCTGGTCGAGAGCATGGCTGCTGATCTCGCCGACATGGGTGGGGCGGTGACATTTGAGGAGGGTGCGGCCGTGCGCGCGACGTGCCGGCCGAATGAGGTGAAGCGGGCGGCGCGCAACCTGGTGCAGAACGCGCTGCGTTATGGCGAACGGGCGCGCGTGTCGGTCCGCCTCGACGGTCGGGTTGTTGCGGTCATGGTCGACGACGATGGGCCGGGGCTGACGGCGGAACAGATCGAACGCGTGTTCGAGCCGTTCGTGCGCGGCGAAACTTCGCGCTCGCGCGAGACGGGGGGCTTGGGCCTCGGGCTTACGCTCGCCCGCGCGATCGCGCGCGGGCATGGCGGCGACGTGACGCTCGCCAATCGCGAGGGTGGGGGCTTGCGGGCGACGATGACGATTGCCTCGACATGACACGCGGGCATTGCGTCGGTTAGACTTGGATCATGATCGATCCCAACGGCATCGCCCATATTCAGCTCACCGTGCGCGACGTCGCGCGCAGCCGGCCTTTCTACCACATGCTGCTGCACGAGACGTTCGGCATGACGATCCAGTACGACGCGCCGGACGTGTTCTATTGCATCGGCGGGCGGACGGGCGTGCTGATCAACGCGGCGGCGGCCGAGCATCGCGATCAGCCGTTCGATCAATGGCGGATCGGGCTGCATCATTTCTGCTTCCGCCTGCGCTCGCGCGAGGACGTCGATCAATTGCACAAGGCGGTGAAGGCGTTCGGGGCGAAGATCATTCGCTCGCCCGACGATGGGCCTTGGGCGCCCGGCTACTACTCGATCCTGTTCGAGGATCCGGACGGCATCCGCATCGAGGCGAACTTCGTGCCGGGCCGGGGCAATTTGGATGTGATCAAGGACAAACCGCTGACGCGGCCTTAGGCAGTCTCACGCCTTGCGAATTGACCATGCGGGCAGCGATAAGCCCTCGTCGAGCTGTACCTCGAGCGAGTTGAGGGCGAATGCGATGAGGGCGTATTGACCGATGGTGAAAACGATGTCGAGGAGTTCGTGCTCCGCATAGTGGGGTGTGAGCATGGCCCAGGTTTCATCGCTGATGCGTGCGGCCTTCGCGCCGTCGTCGCAGGCGCGGATCAGCGCCGCCTCTTTTGCGCTCCAGCCGTAGACGTCCGCTCCTTCGAGGGCTGCGATTTCGGTGTCGCCGAGGACCGACAGGCGCTTTGAGATGCGAACATGCTGCGACCAGGCATAACCGCAGCGCCAATTGAAGGCTGAGCGAAGGATCAGGATCTGACGGTCGCGCGGCGCCAAGGACGACGCGGGAATGATGTAGGTCGCGAAGGGCAACCATTTCGCATAGAGGCCGGGGTTCTTGCCGAATGTCAGATGCATATTCGGCGGAGGGTTGCCCATCTTCTCCATGAGATCGTAGAGCGCGGCGACCTCCGGGGCGGCGTCCTCGCGACGCATGGGCTGGATTCTGGGTGTCATGGCTTGCCTCAACCGGACCTGCGGCAAGCAACACCAGACTTGCATCGGTGTGGCAAGTCAGGCGCGCTTCGGAGGCAGCGGGATGAAAGCCGAGGTGCGGGCGACGTAGTCGGCGTAGCCGGGTTTCGTGCGCGCGAGGTGGCCTTCGACGGTGGGCATGCCGCTTAAGCTCGTCAGCAGATAGGTCATCAGCACGGGTCCGGGCAGCGACCAGGCGGCGAAGCCGGCGTCGGCGGCGATCAGCCAGAGGCCCCACCAGACGCAGGCGTCGCCGAAATAGTTCGGATGGCGCGTGTAGCGCCAGAGGCCGGTGTCGAGGACCTTGCCTCTGTTCTCCGGGTTCGCGCGGAAGCGGGTGAGCTGCCAATCGCCGATCGTTTCGAACGCGATGCCGGCGAGCGCGAGGGCGGTGCCCGCATAGGCGAGCGTGCCGAGGGTTGTCGCCGTGGTCATCTGCCCGAGTTGGACGGGCAGGCTCACGATCCACTGCAGCGGCGCCTGCAGTGCGAAAACCATGACGAGGGCGGCCCAGGCGAAGCTCCAACCGCGGTGCGATTGCGCCTTGCCCAGGATCGCGGCGTAGCGGCGGTCGACGCCGTGGCTCCGCCAACGCCAGAGAAGATAGAGGCCGAGGCGCAAGCCCCAAAGCGTGCAGAGCGTGGTCAGAAGCGGCGCGTGCGGCGTCGACGGTTCCGCGTTCATGAAGCTGACCCACGCCGTCACGACGAGGCCCAGCGCCCACCAGCTGTCGATGAAGCTGACGTCCTTCAGACGCAGGGCTACGAGCCACAGCGCGAAGAAGCAGAGCGCCGTGATCAGGGCGTTGACGAAGAGTAGTGCGGCGATGGTCACGAGGGTTATGCGCTCTCGATTGCGGCGGAGAGGTCGTTGATGAGACGCCGTGCCGCGTCTTGGCTCAGCTTAACCGGCATCATTTGCCAGCTGAGGAATGATGTCCAAACGATCTCAATTCCAATGTTGCGTTGTGGCGTTGTTTCAAGCAGGTGGACCCTTATGTGACCTCGCATCAAGCCGCCTCCGGCTTGGGCAATCTTATCGTAGGATTTTGAAATTCGAGCGTTGAAGAGCGAGCCTTTCCACCCTTTGGTCACGACGCTGTAGAGCATCAGACCAACTATCAGCGCGAAGATAACCCAAAACCACTGATCCGACTGGCTGTCCATTGCGTTCGCTCCACCGATGACCGCGAGAGCATATGCTCCGGCGCCGGGCGCACCAAGGTGAAAGGAGGCTCGCTTCTGTTCGCTGAACGTAAACGTGCTATCGCGTTCTGCCTCACCCAGGTATCCGCACCGGCACGCTTTCGAAGCCGTGGACGAAGTTCGATTTCACACGCACGGGTTCGCCCACGAGTTCGATCTTGGGGAAGCGTTTCAGGATTTCTTCCCAGACGATCTTCAGCTGCATCTCGGCGACGCGGTTGCCCATGCAGCGGTGGATGCCGAAGCCGAACGACAGGTGATGGCGCGGGTTCGGTCGGTCGATGATGAACTCGTTCGGGCGGTCGATCTCGGTCTCGTCGCGGTTGCCGGAGATGTACCACATGACGATCTTGTCGCCCTTTTTGATTGTCTTGCCGCCGATGATGCCGTCCGCGACCGCGGTGCGGCGCATGTGGGCGAAGGGCGTCTGCCAGCGGATGATCTCCGATACCATCGAGGGGATCAGGCCCGGATTCGCGCGCAGCTTGTCGTATTCGCGCGGGTTCTGGTTCAGCGCGACGACGCCGCCCGAGATCGAGTTGCGCGTCGTGTCGTTGCCGCCGACGATCAAGAGCATTAGCGTGCCGATGAAGAGCATCGGGTCCTTGTACATGTCCTTGGTCGACGGTCCGCGCGCGAGCAGCGAGATGAAGTCGAAGCCCGGCTTGTCGGCGTTCACGCGCTCGTTCCAGAGCCGGGTGAAATAGGCGAGGCATTCCATCAGGATTTCCCTGCGCCGCTCCATCGGCAGCGAGTCGTTGCCGACGGTCGGCGAGGACGTCGTCACGTCGGACCAATAGGGCAGCAGGTGACGGTCCTCGAACGGGAAGTCGAACAGCGTCGCCAGCATCTGCGTCGTGAGTTCGATCGAAACGCGGTCGACCCAGTTGAACGTCTCGTTGCGCGGGAGCGCGTCCAGGATCTTGCCGGCGCGTTCGCGGATCAGGGGCTCGAGTTCGGCGAGGCGCGCGGGGCTGACCGCCGGGTTCACCGTCTTGCGGTGGTCGTCGTGGATGGGCGGATCCATGGCGATGAACATCGGCGGACGGAAATCGCCCGGCGCGTCGCCGATCACGATCTCAGGATAAGAGGAGAAGATGTTGTGGCTGGTCTCGACTTGGACGATGTCCTTGAACTTCGTGATCGACCAATAGGGGCCGAAGTCGCTTTCGGCGGTGTGGTGCACGGGGTCGTCGCGGCGGAGCCTCGCGAAGTAGTCCCAGTGTTCGCCGCGTTCGAAGAGTTCGGCTTTGCTCACGTCGATTTGCGAGAGCGGCAGGGTCCATGCGCGACCTTCGCGCGCGACTTGCGGTGCGGCCGACATGGGGGTCTCCTCCGGTGGCGTTGTTCGAATGCCTTGTCGGGGAAGGCTAGACCCGGCGTGCGCGCGTGCCAAGGGGGCGGACAAGAAGGAAGATTTGAAACACGAAGCACACCAAGAACACCAAGACGCTCGTGGGCGCCTTTCTGTCTTTGTGCTGAGCGTACGTTGTGTTTCACGCCAAGACGCAAAGACTCTAAGCCTTCTTCGGCGCCGCAGGCGCTATCAAACCGGCTGACTGGCGCTACGCGCCAAAAGAAGAGGCACGGCTTCTTGGCGTCTTGGCGTCTTGGCGTGAAACCTTGCTGATTGTTCGCTTCACCAACCTCGAAAGCGCGCACGGGCATCTTGGTGTTCTTGGTGTGCTTCGTGTTTCAATTCTCTCTTGAAAAGGAGCGGCTGTTTCAGGCCGCAGCCCACTCGGCTACGATGCGGCCGACTTCGGCGAGGACGGCTTGGTCTTTGTCGCTGACGTCGTCGGCGGGGCCGGCAGTGTTGTAGTAGGCGGTCACGATGAGCGGCGCCTTGCCCGGCGGCCAGGCGATCGCGACGTCGTTGACCTTGCCGCTGATGTCGTCGTAACCGGTGCCGGTCTTATCGCCTGCGCGCCAATCCTTCGGAAACCCGGCGCGGAGGCGCTTGGCGCCCGTTTTGGTGTCGATCATCCATTGGATCAGGAGATCGCGCGAGGCGGGCGCTAGGACATCGGTCGTCAATATCTTCGCAAGCGTTGCGGCTTTGGCGGCCGGCGTGGTCGTGTCGCGGTCGTCGCCGGGCACGACGCGGTTCATCTCGGGCTCGTAGCGGTCGATGCGGGTAACCGTGTCCCCGAGATCGCGGAAGAACTGCGTGAAGCCGGCGGGACCACCGAGCTGCTTCAGCAACAGGTTCGCGGCCGGATTGTCGCTTTGCTTCTGTGCGGCCTCCGCAAGCGCGCCGACGGTCATGCCGCCCTTGGCGAGGTTCGCTTCGGTCACCGGCGCGTGGAACATCATGTCGGCCTTGGTGTAGGGGACGAACGTGTCGAGCTTCATCTTGCCGCGGTCGGCCTCGCGCAGGACGGCGGCCGCGAGCGGCAGCTTGAAGGTCGAGCACATGGCGAAGCGCTCGCCGGCGCGATGGACGAGCTTGCGCCCGGTCGCGGTGTCGAGCACGCACACGCCAAGGCGGCCGCCGACGTTGGCTTCGAGCCTGGCGAGGGCGTCGGCGGGGGTGAACGGTTCGCCTGCGCGCGCGGGCGGGACGAGCAGGGTTGCGGCGCCGATCGCAAGGACGCTGCGGCGGGAGAGTGAGTTGGTCATGGGGGCACCTTTGCCTGAGGCGCGGACGACGGCCAGTGACGTTGGTCACCACCGTGAACGTTCGCCTGGGAGCGCCGGCTTCCAGCCGGCTCTTGCCGACGTTCAACCTCATAGAAGTGCCGGCTAGAAGCCGGCGCTCCCAGGATGCCGGCGGTCCCAGGCCTAGAACGCGCGCCAGTGGCCGGCGGCGCGGAGGCGGTCGACGAAGATTTGTTCGTAGGCTTGTTCCGGGGCTTCGCGGACGAGGTGGTCCATCGTTTCGGCGTCCTTGCCGATCAGGATGCGCCATTGTTCGTTGCGCACGCCGTTCAGGATGATCGTCGCGGCCTCGGCGGCGCTGGTCGGTGCGTCGGCTTCGAATTGGCGGGCGCGTTCCGCGATCATCTGGCGGACTTGTTCGTCGCTGAGCGCGTCGGCGGGGAAGCCCATCGCCTTGATCGCGCGCCTGGCGTCGGCGATTTCGGCCGCGCTCATCTCGGCGATGCCGTGGCCGGTTAGAACTTTGCGCGAGTTTTCGACGATCGACGTGCCGATGTGACCAGGCATGACGAGCGAGCACTTCACGTGCGGCGCGTTCAAGCGCAGGTCGTTGATCAGGCCCTCCGTGAAACCCTTCACCGCGAACTTCGCGGCCGGATAAGCGGTGTGTGCGCGCGTCGGCCCGAGCGAGGCCCAGAAACCGTTGACGCTCGACGTGTTGACGATGTGCGCTTCGTTCGCCTTCAGGATCATCGGCATGAACGCGCGGCAGGAATAATAGACGCCGTACCAGCAGACGTTGAACGTCTTTTCCCATTCGTCGCGCGGGGAGGTGATGAAGCTCGGCCCGCCGCCGATGCCGGCGTTGTTGAACAGAAGGTGGATGCGGTCGGTGTCGAGTTCGCGCGCGACGGCGTCGCGGAACTTCACGATCTGCTCTTCGCTCGACACGTCGGCTACGAACGTCATGACGCGCGTGCCTTGCGGGGCGCTGGCTTGGGCGAGGCGTTTCGTCTCCGCCATGTTTTCGGCCGAGACGTCGCACATGGCGACGGTGCAGCCTTCGGCGACGAGTTGTTTGGCGAGTTCGCGGCCCATGCCGGTGCCGCCGCCGGTGATGACGGCGATTTTTCCTGCGAAGTCTTTCATGTGAATATCTCCTTGGGCGCGATCCTAGCAGCACCAAGGGGCACACGTGCAAGCCGTTACAGCTTTGCTGCCGCCGCTTTCTCGCACGCGTCGCGGAAGTCGTAGAGGCCTTTGACCTCGTCGACGCAGTCGGGCCAATTCTGCGACGTGCACCAATAGTCGGCGAGACCGACGCGGGCGCAAAACGCGGGGAAGCGCGGGTCGCGGCGCAAGGCTGCGCCCACGAAGCCGAACAACGTCGAGAGGCGAAACGCGCGGCTCATCGCGCGGCCGCCATAGTTCTGCCCGCTGATCGGCCGGCGGGTGTCGAGCGCCTTGAACATGAACTCATATGCGATGTCGGCGCACTCCGCCTCCGCGGCGAAGGCGCAGTATTGAAGCAGCAAGGTCGGCTCGCGCGCAGGATCGAGCAGCGCGCGCAGCGCCTGTTCGCGCTGAGCCTTTGGCAATGCGAACACCATGTGGGCAAAGCGCAGCGTCGCCGTGTCCTTGGCCGTTATGCCGGACGGGAGGGGCGTGCCCTCAGCGCACATCGCGGCCGCCTCGTCGCGCCGGCCGCTCAGGAACAGAAGCGTCCAACGGCGAATCCAGACCCAGGGCGCGTCGGGGAAGCGCCGCGCGGCGTCGTCGATGCGCGACAGGGCCTCGTCCGTGCGGCCGACGGAGCGCAGGTGGAACGCGTGCGAACTCACGAACATCGGCGAGAGCGGGTCGAGCGTCGCCGCAGCCTCAAGATGGCGGATTGCTTCCCGCACGCGTCCGACGGAGATTAACGCGCCGTCGCAGGCGGCTGCCACGAGAGGGTCGTTCGGCGCGAGCGCCACGGCCTGTTCGCACAGCTGCAACTTCTCGCCGTGGCTCGTGAACGCGGGCTTGAGCACGGCCAGCGCCACGAGTGCGTCCGCGCAGTCGGGATCGAGCGCAAGCGCGCGGTTCGCCGCCGCCGTCGCCGCCTCGTGCGCGGGATCGTCCTGCGCGTCGTCATGCGGCGGAAGCACGATCGAACGGGCCATGGCGAGCGTCGCCCAAGCTTGGGCGAAATCGGGGGCGCGGGCGATGACCTGTTGCAGCAGCGGTTCCGCCCGGCGGGCGTCTTCCTCCGAAAGGTCCTTCACCAGAGGGCGCGCGCGCAGATAGAGGTCATACGCAACGTGGTCGACCTTCGGCGTCTTGCGTTTGTGGCGCGGCAACGCTTGCTCGAGCGCCGAGGCGACTTGGGCGGCGATCGTGTCTTGAACGTTGAACGCGTCGGCGATGTCGGCGTCGTACTTCTCGGACCAGATCAACGTGCCGCCTTCGTCGGTGAGTTGCGCATGGACGCGCATGCGGCTTCCCGCGCGGCGGACCGTGCCGTCGAGGATGTGGGTCGCGTGGAGCGCTGCGGCCGCTTCGGCCTTGCGCGGGCCGCGGAACTGGAAGGATGACGTGCGCCCGATCAGTTTCAGACCCGGCGTGCGCGCGACGGCTTCCAGGATTTCGTCGGAAACACCGTCCGAGAAAAACTGCATCGCTTCGCCGCCGGAGAGATTGTCGAACGGCAACACGGCGAGAAGCGGTTCGCGCGTCTTGGCCTGACGCACGCCGGTTGCCGGGATCAGCGCGAACGCTTCGATCGTCGCGGCCATCTTGTCGAGACGTAGGAGGCCTTTCGGGCGCAGCCGCTCAATCAGCGTTCCCGCCGCTTCGCGCCGCGCATCGATCGAAACAAGAGCCGTGCCGGGATCGGCGAGCTGCTGAAGACGCGCGGCGATGTTGACGCCGTGGCCGAGCAGGTCGCCGGTCGCGGTTACGAAGACCTCGTCGCTGTGGACGCCGACGCGCAGGGGAAGCGTCTCGCGCTCGCATAGCATGTTCGCGGCCGTGAGTGCGGCTTGCGCGCACGCGAACTCGAGCATGAAGCCGTCGCCCGCCGTGTTGAACACGCGCCCGTCCTGGTCGCGCGCGAGCGCTTCGATCGTGCGGCGCAGCGCGGCCACTTCGGCGGCCGTCTTGGTCTGATCCGCCTCGGTCATTTCCGAATAGCCGGCGACGTCGATCGACACGATCGTCGCGCGCTTTCGCGGAAGGGCGGCATCCTGCATGCGTCGAGCCGGCGGTTACATGTGGGCCGACGAGGTTAGAGCAGGGCGGAAGGCGGCGCTAGGTCGAGCCGCCGCCGTAGCTCACGCCAAGGCCTGCGCGCACGTCGTTTTGGATGCCGTAGGGCGGGATGGGATAGCGCAGGCCGTTCTTCGCGAGCGCCTTCATGCCTTCGATCGCGATGCGCAGATGCGCGGGTGAGAGCGCCATCAGCATTTCTTCGTCGGGCACGCCGCCATAGCGGCGCTCGGCGAAGCAGGGGAGCGAGAGTGAGGGTTCGCCCGTTTTGAGCGCGCGGCCCCAACTGTCGGCGCAGGCGGTTTCGCCCACGACGCTCCAGTCGAAGCGCTTGTAGTTGCGGTATTGGAGACCGTTGATCAGGATGATCATCTGTCCCGGCGTCGCATAGACGAGGCAGATGTCCGGCGGGTCGAGCCGGCCTTGCGCGAGCGGCGAAACCGCCATCGCTTTGAACTTGCCGAAGGGCACAACCGAGAGCGCCTCCTGCCGCGCGCGGGCGCTTGCCGCGTCTTCATGCCAGACGCCGACGTAGGGTTTGCCGGAGAGCCATTCGTCGTCCTGGGGCGCAAGCCCGATGACGGCGCGGCACTGGGCGCCCGCGAGGTCTTCGGCCGTAACGCCCACCGTCCAATTCAGGCGCGAGGCCATCGACACGATCTGATCCGTCGTGTGGATCGCCTTCGGGCGGCGGATTTTCGGGATCGCGGCCATGTCCTCGACACGCTCGAACAGCTTCATGCCGATGACGGTCGTCTTCAGGCGCAACAGCGCGTTCAGATCGTCGACGAGCGATTGGTAGACGTGGGCGGCTTCGGGCATGGGGCCGGTCCTCAATTGTTGGTGACGCGAGCCTAACATGTCATGAGGCGGTTGCACGGGTGCTGCGAATGCGGTGAAACTCGGCCCCAGTGAGGGGTTGATCATGATCCGCTGGATTGTTGTGTTTGTCGCGGCGATCGCTGCCGCTGGTCCTGCGTTTGCGACCGCGAAAGAGAGCGAACTTGCCAAGGCGCCGTTCGACGCGGACGCCTGGGTCATCGTGTCGAACGCTGGGCCGCACGGAAAGTCGCAGCGCTGGGTCGATAAGGCCGGCGTACGCTGGTCGCGCGAGAGCCTGAATCTGCGCGGCTTTCGCTCCGAAGTCGATCAACAGATCGAGTTCGCACCGAACGGTTCTATCGTCCGTTTGGAAGTGCGTGGATTCGTGCCGCAAGGCGACGCGGCCGAAACGTATCGGGTGACGGACGGAACGTTCTCATTCAAGAGCCCGGTCGATGCGGGGACGGGCGTCGCGCGGGCCGGACTGGCCTATGCGACGTTCGGCGGAACACTCGATTCCACGATTGCGCTCGTCGACATGCTGCGCCGGTCGCCGGACGGATCGGTCGACCTCGTTCCGTCGGGCCGACTGCGTTTGGAGAGGCTGACGACGACGGAGGTCTCGAACGGTCGCGTGACGCACACGCTCACGGCCTATGCCGTCACCGGATTCGGCTTTGCGCCGGCGCCGGTGTGGTACGACGGCGACAGGTTCTTCGCCCTCGTCGACGTGATCAGTTTTGTGCCGGAGCGTTGGGCGAATGTCGTTCCGGCGCTCAGCAAGGCGCAGGACGAGGCGCTGGCGGCGCGCACGCCCGAACTCGTCAAGCGAATCGCAAAGGTGCCGCAAGGCGCGGTCGCGTTCCGCAATGTGCAGATCTTCGACGCGGACACGCGCGCCTTCGTAAAAGGGCAGACGGTCGTCGTGCGGGACGGGGCGATCGCGGCCGTGGGCGACGCCGCTTCGACCGAGGTGCCTTCGGACGCCACGGCGTTCGAGGGCGAGGGGCGGACGCTCGTGCCCGGGCTCTGGGACAGCCATCTGCACTTCGGCGACGACAGTTCGGGGCCGCTGCTGCTGGCGCAGGGCATCACAAGCGTGCGCGATCCGGGCAATCGCTCCGAAGAACTGATGGCGCGCAAGAAGCGCATCGACGAGGGCGAACTGCTGGGGCCGCGAATCGTTCCCTCGCTTCTCATCGATGGGCCTGGCGAGCGGTCGGCGCAGGCGGCGGTCGTGGTGAAGAACGACGACGATGCGCTGGCGGCCGTTCGGCGGGCGAAGGCGCAAGGTTATTTCGGCATCAAGCTCTATGGATCGCTGAACCCGCGTTTCGTGAAGCCGATGGCGGAGGAGGCGCATCGGCTCGGGCTTCGGGTGCACGGGCACGTGCCGGCCGGCATGCGGCCGCTTGAGGCGATTCGCGCGGGCTACGACGAACTCACGCACGTCAATTTCGCGATGATGCAAGGGATGCCGGAGGACGTGGTGCGAGATTCGAACGGGCCTATGCGGCTGTTCGGTCCCGGGCGGCACGGAGCGGCCGCCGATTTCAAGAGCGCGGCGTTCGCCGAATTCCTCGACGAGGTTGCCAAGCGCAAGATCGCAATCGACCCGACGTTGCCGGTCATCGAGACGATCTTGCTCGGGCAGCGTGGAAAGCTTGCGAACGCCTATCTTCCGTTTGCCGGGACGCTGCCGCCGCAGGTCGAGCGCGGCTTCAAGGCGGGCGGGCTGCTGCCGCCGGCCGATCTCGGGCGCGGTACGCTGAGCAAGAGTTTTGCGAAGCTGCAGGCGCTGGTGATGGAGTTTCATCTGCGCGGCGCGCCGGTGCTCGCGGGCACGGACGGGACCGGACTCGAGCTGGTGCGCGAACTCGAACTCTACGTGGCGGCGGGTATGACGCCGGCCGACGCACTGGCTACGGCGACGATCGTGCCGGCGCAGGCGTTCGGCGTCGGGGCAGAAAGCGGGTCGATTGCCGTCGGCAAGAAGGCGGAACTCGCGCTTGTGGTGGGCGATCCGTCGAAGCGCATCGGCGATCTGCGCAACGTCGAGATCGTCATGCGTGACAGGCGCGTCATGAAGGCTGAGGACTTGCGGGCGGCGATCGGTATGGCCGGTCCGCCGAAGTAGACGTCACAGAAGGGGGCGCAGGACGGCCAGCGTCTGATAGCGGCGCACCGCCGGGTTGTCGTTCAGCAGCTTGGCGGTCAGCGCGGCGTAAGTATCCATCGATTCCGTTTGCACCGTGAGAACGACGTCGACGCTTCCCGTCACATAGTGCGCTTCGACGATGTCGACGTGTTTCGCCAGGTTGCGCGCGAGCGTGCGCAAGGCCGGTGTCGTCTCGTCTTTCATTTCGATCAGGACATAGGCGCGGACCGGGCGGCGCGTTGCGTCGGGCGCGAGGCGCGCGCGAGCACCTAAGATCATGCCGCTTGCGATCAGGCGTTCGACGCGGCGTTGGGTGGCGCTCGCCGACAGGTGGATGCGGGTCGCGAGGTCGGCGTAGCTCAGCCAAGCGTCGGCTTCGAGCGCGTCGAGGAGTTGGCGATCGCGGGCGTCGAGGGCCAGGGCGGGCGGTTTGGTCATTCGGCGTCCTCTGCGCAGGATTCCTGCATGACGCTCGTCATATCGCGAGAAACGTGCGCGTGTGGACCCTTAGAGTTGGGGGGAAGCGGTGCAGTGAGGCGAAGATGCGATCACGGTTGCGTGTTCTGATGACCCTACTGCTTGCGGGCTGGGCGGTCGCGCAGGCTGCGGCTGCGCCCTACCGCGTCGAGACGGTTGCGGAAGGTTTGTTGTTTCCTTGGTCGATG
Source organism: uncultured Flavobacteriaceae bacterium (assembly GCA_964561925.1). Taxonomy (GTDB): domain Bacteria; phylum Pseudomonadota; class Alphaproteobacteria; order Micropepsales; family Micropepsaceae; genus SZUA-430. The sequence goes on along the minus strand of CAZLRW010000003.1, from coordinate 43,254 downwards.
CAGGTTCTGCCCGGCGGGGACGTGTTGGTGACGGAGAAGCGCGGCGGTCTTCGGTTGATCGCCAAGGGCAAACTCGCGGCGGCGCCGGTGCCGGGGTTGCCCTCTTTCTTCGCCGACAGCGATTGCGGTCTTTTGGACATTGCGCTTGACCCCGATTTCGCGCGGACGAGCCACGTCTTTCTCGCGTTCAGCGAAGGCACGGCTGAGGCGAACCGCATGGTCGTTCATCGTGCGGTGTTCGACGGGGCGCGGCTTCGAGAGGGGCGGACGATTTTTCGCTCGGCGCCCGAGAAGCGCGGCGGCTCGCATTGCGGGGGGCGGTTGGCGTTCCTTGGCGACAAGACGCTGCTGCTGACGATCGGCGACGGCTACGACTATCGCGACAAGGCGCAGGATTTGGCGAGCGATCTGGGCAAGGTCGTGCGGATGACGCGCGAGGGCGCGGCGCCTGCCGACAATCCGCTCAGGGGCCGGGCCGGTGCGCGGGTGGAGATTTACACTTATGGGCACCGGAATGCGCAGGGGCTGATCGTCGATCCGCGCGATGGGTCGATTTGGTTGCACGAGCATGGACCGAAGGGCGGAGACGAGATCAACCGGCTGAAGCCGGGCGTGAACTACGGTTGGCCCAAGACGACGCACGGCATCGACTATGACGATACGATCATCTCGAACCTCAAGGTCGCGCCGGGGATCGAGCCGCCGGTCGTCGTGTGGGTGCCGTCGATCGCGCCTTCTGGCTTCGCGCTTTACCTCGGCGATCGGTTCCCGCAATGGCGTGGCGACTTCTTCGTCGGGGCGCTGGCCGAAAAGTCACTGCGGCGCGTGCGTCTAAGGGCAGGCCAGGAGGCGGAGCAGGAGATCCTGCTGAAAGAGCTTGGCGCGCGGATTCGCGACGTCCGGGTGGGTCCCGACGGCTTCATCTATGTGCTGACCGACGACAAGAACGGGAAGTTGTTGCGTCTCGTGCCGTCGACGCACGCGGGCGGCAGCGTGTGCGCGATACGCGACACGCGCGTGACGGGCGTGTGCGCGCTCAAGCGTGAGAACCAAGGGGACATGATGCCATGATGCGATTGGTTGCGTTTCTGCTGGCGATTGCGGGCGCGTGCCTGCCGGCTGCGGCGCAGCCGCGCGGTGATGCGGCGGCGGTTGCGGCGGCCGCACGCGTGCTGGAGCAGGCGGGCGGCGCCGAGGCGTGGCGCAAGGGTACGTTTGAGGCAACGGAGCGAGCCTATCTCCGGAGCGGTGAGACAGCCGATTTGAGGATCGTGCGCGACTTCAAGAAGATGACGCGCCTGATCGAGCGGCGCACGCCGTCAGCGACGTTCAAGGAATGGGTGGCGCCGGATGGCGGCTGGAGCGAGCGCAACGGCACGCGCACCGAGATGCCGGCTGCCGAACTCGCGGCCGAACTCTATGGCCTGAAGCAGGAGCCCTACTTCATCTATCACCGGCTTGCGACCGCACCGTCCGAGTTGCGCGTCGAGTTGCGTGACGATGGCGCGTCTCTCTTTGTGTTCGACAAGGACGAACGTCTGCTCTGTTGGTTCCGTCTGGCCCAGAACGGAACGATGCGCGGGTGGGGCAATTTCTACGACGGCGCGATCAACGAACACTATTACGGACCCGTCGCCGACATGGGCGACGCAAACCTGCCGCGCTGGGGCGCCGCCGCGAACGGCGGCTTCCGCTTCGAATATGTGCGGGCGAAGTTGTACGACTGATGCGGCGATATCGTAGGTTTTCTAGGGGTGTTGACGTCTCCGTTCGGACGATTGCGGCCATGGTTCTGGCATGTTTCGGGTTCGCTGCGAACGCTGACGAAGCTGAGATTGTGTCGGGCGTCGTCGTTCGCGTGAACGACAATCCTCATGCGGAGATGTCGGATCCGAACTCAAAGCGGGAGATTGACGTCGAGTTCTGGGTTGAGTGGAAGAACGCGTGGCGCAATGCGCGCAACCACGATGCGGTTTGGGTCGTCGTTAAAGCAATGGGGTTGGATGCGGCCGGCGAGCCCGTTGCCCGGCATGCGAAGATCGTATCCGTTCCAAAAGTTGTGACAGGCGCCGCCCCAACGATGGAAGTGCGGATGCCTGCCGACGCGACGGGCTTTTTCGTTCAGCCGGCGCGCGCATTTCGAGGCGACATTCGCGTCAAGGTGTCCGCGAAGCTCGATCCGCAGCTCATGGAGGGCATCGTTCGGGACACTTTGCGCGTGAATGCCGTTGGATTCGAGATGGTCTACATTCCGCGCGGCGCGTTTCATGCGGGAGCGGCGGCGGAGAGCGAGCTTCGTTACGGCGCATTCCATCGTTCGAACGCTGACGGCGGATTTGCCGGGCCCGTGCCGATACGATCGGAAGATGCGATTGAGGTTGGGGCCGCGGAAGGGGCCCTCAACTATCGCACACTGAAGACGACGTCCTATCTCGGGGACGGGAAGGGGCCCGTGCCCGCCGCCTTTCCGAAGGGTTTCCGCGCGTTCTATGCGATGAAGTACGAGCTCACGCAGGGTGAGTATGCGGCGTTCTTGAATGGTATCGATGGTTACGGCGCCGACACCCGCGCGAACTTTGCCGGGCCAACCTACTACGCAGACCGCGGCACGATCCGCTTGCAGGAAGGCGTCTATGTTGCGGAACGTCCGCGGCGGCCCGCCAATTTCGTCGGTTGGGAGGACGGAATTGCCTTCTTGGACTGGGCGGCTTTGCGGCCCATGACCGAACTCGAGTTCGAGAAGGCGGCGCGCGGGCCGCGCGTGCCGCAGCCGGGCGAGTATGTTTGGGGCACTGCAGACACACATGCGATGCGCCGCGGAGTCCGAAGAGATGGCGATGTGGGTCCGCTCGACGGAAGCGAGGACGAGGGACCATCGGAGCAGAGCGCGCTTCGGGTCGGTGCGTCGCACTACTGGGTGATGGATCTGTCGGGCAGCTTGTGGGAGCGCGTGGTGAGCATCGGCGACGCGGCGGGTCGCGCGTTCACGGGGCTTCACGGCGACGGGGACGTCAACGCTTATGGTGATGCCGACGTGCCGGGTTGGCCGCGCGAACTCGGCAGTCCGCGGCGCGAGAAAGGCTTCGGCTATCGGGGAGGCGGCTTCTACCGGCATGACGAAGTCTATGACGCCTATCGCCCGCATAGTCCGGTTTCGTTTCGTCCTTATGGTTCTTGGTCGGGGGGCCCGCGGCATCGCGCCTACGGCTTTCGCGGCGTGCGAACGGCGGAGTGGTGAACGTGAGTTCTGATTTCGGAACGGTCGAGCGCATTGTGACCGACTATCTTCGCCCTTCGGCGGACGATACGGCGTCGTATCGCGACCCTTTGTGGCACAGCAAATCGGTGACGGCTCAGGACACGTTGCTTGTGGCGGGCGAGGGTGGGTTGAGCGTTTCGATCTTCGAGCCTGCGATCACGTCGGTGCAAATGTTCTTCGGCGACTTCGCCATCGTGCGCGCGGACAGTTGGGTTGCGCCCGCGGCGACGTTGTTCTTCCTGTTCAAGTGCCATGGGCGTTGGCGGATTGCGGGCGAGGCCTCGGCGAGCGCGTCGGTCGGTGCGCGCCGTGCGGCTTACGATCCGCAGACGGCCGAGCGCGACGTGCTGGATGTGCTCGGCGTCTATTATCGCGCCGTCGAGACGGGCGATGGGGCTGCCCTCGACCGGATCTTTCATCCGGCCTGGCATATGAAGAACATCGAAGGCGGCCGCGTGGTCGCGGAGGGTGGCGATGCGTTTCGCAAGCGCCTCGAAAAGCCGACGCACGGCTACACCCGCGATCGACAGATCGCGGATGTGCAGATCGTCTTCGACCGCATGGCGTTCGTGCGCATCGACAAGCCGTCGACGCCGGGCGTCACCGCGTTCGTGTTTTTCAAGCTGGCGGGGCGGTGGCTGATCGTCGACAAGGTGTGGTCGGCCGCGCTTTCGTGAGGCGGCCGACCCTTGTTTGTTAGAACCGGCTTTCGCTCAGTTTGACGTCGGCACGGGTCCAGGCTTTGGCGAAAGCGGCTTCCGTTGCGCTCGCTTCCTTCGTCTTGCCTTGGCGCTTCAGCGCCTCGCTAAGGCCGAACAGTGACCAGCCGTTGTTCTTCCATTCGTGCAGGTCGTCGCGGTAGGCGCGTTCGGCGGCCTTCGGTTGGTTCGCCTTCAGCAGTGCCGCGCCCAGGTATTGGCGGACCGGGAAGTCCCACCATGGCGGCTCCATGTAGGGCAGCGTGTCTTGGACCTTTGCGGCCGCCTCAAGTTTGGCGACGGCGATTTTCGTTTGGCCTTGCGCCAGGGCGATGTCGGCGGCGGCGACGTGGCTTGCGATCGTGACCAAGTCTTGGCCGGGCGTGCCGAACGTCGAGAAGCGCTTCGCCGCGTCGGCGCCGAACGATTTTTCGATCTGCGCGTGTTCGGCCTTTGCCTGCTTCACGTCACCCTTCGCCGCGAGCGCGCGGGCGCGGGCGTAGTGCCACATCGCGGTCGCGAGGTGGAGGTCTTTGTCCGGCGCTGGCGTCGCCAGCACGTCGTCCCACTTGCCGAAGCGCAGCTGCGTGTAGGTGAGCGTCGGCACGAAGATCTCGACGCCCGGAATTTCGCGCGCCATTTGCACCGGCACCTTGTCGACGACTTGTTTGGCGAAGTCGAGCGCGGTGGCGGAGCGGCCTTCGGTCGTCGCTGCGGTCCACACGAAGTGAAGATTGTGGATGTAGTACATCGACGCGTACATGCCGCGGTCGTTCGTGGCGGCGAAGTAGGCCTCGTCCGCTTTCGCGGCCTTCTTGTTCAGTTCCACCGAGTCTTCGTAGCGACCGATGCGGTTATAGATGTGGGTCGGCATGTGGACGATGTGGCCCGCACCCGGCATCAGCGCGGCGAGGCGGTCGGCTGCCTTCTCCGCGCGCTTCGGGTCGGCCTTCTCGACCGCGTGGATGTAGAGGTGGATCGCGCCCGCGTGGTTCGGTTCCTTCGCGAGCACGGCCTCAAGCGTCGGCACGAGGTCTTCGACGCCCGCCTTCGCCTTCTTGTTGTCCGGGGTCCAATAGTCCCAGGGCGTGGTGTCCATCAGCGCTTCGGCGTAGAGCGTTTGCGCGTCGAGGTCGTTCGGGTACTTGCGCGCGACATCGCGCATCGCGGCGGCGAACGCCTTGTCGAGTTCGGCGCGGTCGGCCTTCGGGTCGGTCGAATAGCGTTTGGCGAGGGCGGCGATGTAGTCCCGTTCCGCGGCGCTGGCGCCGGCGGCGAGACGCTGCGCATTCGCGATCGCCTCGTTCGCGGGGCCGACCGCCTCGGGCATCATCGGCATGTTGATGTTGGGCCCGTGCGCGAAGGCGATGCCCCACCAGCACATGGCGCAGTTCGGATCGCGCTTCAGGGCTTCTTGGAAAGCGGCGATTGCGGCGGCGTGGTTGAAATTGAAGAGCTTGCGGTAGCCTTGATTGAAGTAGGCCTGCGCTTCGGCGGAGCTCGTCGTGATCTTGTGAGAGTGCGTGCCGAGATTGTCGAACAGCGGCGTTTTGACATCGCCGCCGTGCGCGCCATGGCCTGCATGAGCGGCGGTGGTTGGCGTGCCGGTGGTGTCGTCGTCGGCGCAGCCGGCGAGCGGCAGCGCGAGCGCCGTCGTCAGCAACAACGCAGAGGACAAGCTGGATAGAGTGCGAGTGCGCATAGCGGTGGACCCTCCATTTCGTGTGGCGCGCGGTATATCCGCCGACGCAGCCGACGTTCAACTGTACTTGAGGTACTGTGACCTTCGTCACGCGTGATGGCGCGTGCGGCTCTCCAGCTCGTAAAGCTCGGCCAATTCCTCGCGGCTGTAGTGCAGGTGCGGCCAAATGGCCAACAGCGCGGTTTTGCCGATCTTGCGTTCGAGCGCGTGCAGGCGATCGAATCCGTCGCGGTCGGCGGCGGTGATCGCGGGCTTCGCGCCGGCCGCGCGCGCGAGCAGCAGGTCCTCCGCGCGCAGGACGAGTTCGGCGTGCAGGCGCATATAGGCGTAGATGTCGGCGGTCGTCGCCGCGTCGAACTTGTCAGCGAGCTCCGAAATGAAACGTCCAGCCTCGCTGTGCGCGAACTCGATGCTCATGGTGGCGAGCAGGCGCTCGTGATCGGCGTGATCCTTGATGAGCCAATTGTGGATGCGGTGTTCGCTCTTCGCAAAGACGAGGAGGAGAATGGCGGGGATCAGCAAGATCATCGCGGCGGTCGCGATCAATGGGGCGTGCAGCAGGTGGTTGAACAGGCTGTGAATCAGGGCGGCCGCGGCAAATCCTGGGACGTAGAGCGCGGGTTCAAATTTCGTGTGGCGTTCCGTCCACGACTGGGCGAGCACGCCGAAGATCGCAGTCGCGCCGCCGTGCATCATCGCCGTGCCGAAGCCGCGCACGATCCAGACGCCGACATTCGCCTCCGGAAAGGTCGCGAGATAGTAGAGGTTCTCGACGAGCGCAAAGCCGGTGCCGACGGCGAAGCCCATGACGGCTGCGTCGATCAGGAAGCCGATACGGGCGCGGGCGAAGAGATAGATCATCACGGCGGCTTTCAGCGCCTCTTCGATGATCGGCGCGCCGTAGCGCGTGTATGGACCGATGTCGGCGCCCGTCAGGCTCATCGTGGCGGCGTTCACGAAATAGGCGGCGACGGCGAGTGCGCCGCCGGCGGCGAGCGTCAGCACCGCCGTGCGCAGGCTGACCAGGCGAAAACTGTCCAAGCGGTCGAGCACGAACAGAAAGACGAGCGCGGGGGCGAGCGCGATCGGGGCTTCGAGATAGAACGCCAGGGACATAGTGGCCAAGGCTACATGATCTTGAGGGAGATCAGCCACTCTTCGTCGAGCTTCGCGCCATCCTCGATCCCCGCGGCGTAGCCCAAAGACAACGTCATCGGCAGGCGGTGGGCGAGCGTGAAGTTGAAGTCGAGCTGCGCGCCCGCGTTGCCGACGGTGCGCTCCGTCGCAAGGCCCATGTCGGTGTGAAGGACGCCTGCGAATACGGCCGAGCGGATCGAACCCAGGTAGAGGCTCGGCGTGCCGACGTCCTCGAAGCGGATGGGCGGCAGGTTCCACTCGGCGACGGACTTGGCGAAGTTGCGCGCGGCGACCTCGTCGATCTCGAAGCCCGGCATCGTGTGGTACTCGCGGTAGCGCTTCGTCTCCTTGTCGTCGAGGTAGTTGTTCTTGAAGCCGCCGAAATAGAACGGCGTGAACGGGTTCAAACGGTCGCCGCCGGCCAAGCCCGCCGAGGAATAGAGCCAGAGCGAGGAGTGCTCCCAACCGATCGGAAAGCCGAAGTCGAAGCCCGCGCGCACCTTCGGGAACATTTCGCCGCCCGCGTTGTCGGCGCCCCAGGCAACTTCCCAGCGGTACCCCTTTTCGTGATCGACCGCGCCGAGCGATTTGTCGGTGTCCGAGTAATCGAGCTTGAAGTCGAGCGAATAAACCGTGTCGGCGGTCGCGGGCACGTTCTGATTGCCGGGCAGCGTGTCGAGGCCGGTGAAGTAGCCCGCATCCATCGCGAGGTTCGCCTGGATCGGCGGATCGTAGATCAGCGGCCATTTGTAACCGGCGAGGATCGCGTCGCCCTTGCGGCTGCGCTCCGTCGGGCCGAACAGGTCGTAGAAATCGGCGTCGTTGTGCCAGTAGCGGATGTAGCCGTTGACGGTGCGGTATTCGATGTTGAAGTGGAAACGCTCCGCCTCCTTCAGCGATTCCGTCGTCGAGTAGGACGCGGTCATGTAGAGCTTTGCGAATTGCAGCGCGTCTTCCAGCATCAGGTGCCAGCCGAACGAGGCGTAACCCTTGTAGCCTTCGACGATCGGGTAGGCGGCGCCGACCTTCATTTCGTCGGAGGGCACGTACTTGCCGCGGCGCGTGATCTTCTCGTCGAGCGGGATTTTGGCGGGCGAGCCGACGGCCCAGGTCTTCACGACCGGGTGTTTCGTCGCGACTTCGTTGCCGAGGAATTTGACGGCGCTTAAGTCTTCCAGAGGTTTCGGATCGAGTTCGACGGGCGTGAAACCTTGGCCGGTGTATTCGAGCGCAATGAGCTTGCCGGTCTCGCGCGGGATCGGGCGGAAGAGGCCGGTTTCGGCGTTCGAGACGGCCGCGACCTTCGCTGAGGCGATGTCGAAGCGGAAGATGTTCGAGACGCCGGTGTAATACGAGCTGCCGTAGAGCGATTTTGAATCGGGGGCGAAGACGAAGCTCTCCGGCACCGCGACGCCGAAATCGAAGCTCGCGACTTCCTTCGGCTTCTCGTCCTTCATCTCCCTCAGGCGATAGACACGCAGCGCCTGGTCGCCGTTGACGCGGGCGTGCGACATCGCGATCAACTCGCCGTCGGGCGAGATGTCGAGGTCGAACGGCACTTCGCCGTAGGGCCAGGTGTGAATCTGCGTCCACGCCTCATAGGGCGGGTCCATGCGCACGAGCGTGACGAAGCCGTTCAGATGGCGCAGACCCCAAAGCGTGCGGTCGGCGGGGTTGAACGCGAGGTCGCCGATGCGCGCATCCTTGAGCCGCATCTTCGTCTTGCCGCTTGCCACGTCGATCTCGATCAAGTCGCGGAAGGCGTAGTTGTCGGTCGTGTACCAGGCGGTCGCGGTTTTCGGGTCATAGGCCACCGAGGCGACGCGGTAGTGCATCGGCCCCTTCACGTCGACGAGGCGGCGGATGCTGCCGTCCTTCAGTGACAGTTCGCCGACATGGGCGATGACGCCCGGATAGCGGAAGGCGCCGATCAGGCTTTGGCGCTTCTCGTCATAGTAGAGACGGGAGACGGAGCCCAAGCCGTTCGCGGTCAAGCGTTTGAGCGCGGTCGTCGGGTGGGCTTTCACGGCTTCGAGGTTGCGCTTCTGGAAGTCGTGTTCCCAGGCGATCCAATCGTCCCAGACGTCGACCAGCGGTTTGCCGAACACGCGCTCGAACTGGTTCGAGTAGTAGGCGTCGCTGTCGGGGCCGCGCTTCAGCCACTCGACCACGTGTTCGGGCGAGCGCGTGAGCGCAAGGTAACTGATGAAGCGCGTGCCGTAGAGATAGGCGTTCACGCCGACCTGAAAGTCGACGGACGAACCTTCGGCTTCGAGGCCCAGCGGCGAATAGAAATGCGCGCCGTCGCGCACCATGGCGCGGAACACCATCTCGTCATAGGCGCCCTGCGCGCGGCCGATGCCGCCGGCCATCCAGGTGTCCATGAAGACGGCCGAACCTTCGAGGAACCAGCGCGGCGCATTCACGCGCGGGGTGGCGAGGTAATTGTAGAGGATCGATTCCGGATGTTCTTCCACGGGCATGGGCTTGCCCATGAAGAACTTGCGCCAGAACGCATCGTCCTCGTTCCAGACATCCATCGTGGCGACGTGGACGAGTTCGTGGTTCATCAGCGTGAAGATGCGCTCGCCCGCGGTCAGCGTTTCGAACGCCTGGTTCAAGGGCGCGACGTCGATCAGCAGTGCGTTGTTCGGCGAGGCGCGGGCGGCGGCGTTACCCGAGTCCGTGAAGTCCTTGAGCAGGAACGTCGTCTTTTCCCAAGGCTTCCACTCGAAGATGCGCTTCTGGAACTCGATCGAGTTCAGGAAGGCGCGCGCAGCATAGGGGGTCAGATAGGTCTGGGGCGGGTCGAAATAGAGGAGGTCGAGATCTTCCGTTTCGAGGCGGTCCATCTCGATTTCGTCGGCCGCGAGAGGACGGCCAAGCGCGCACGCCAACACCAGGCACAGCAACGCTGCGCGCATCACGTCCCCCGAATCACCTCAACGCAAAGCTTGCGGAGGCGCGGGGCAAAACAAAAGCCGCCCGCTTGGTGCGGGCGGCTTCGCGATGACGGTTCTGATTCGGTGTTACTTCTTCGACATGGCGTCCAGAAAGGCCTGGTCGCTCATCGCGGACGCGAACGAGGGGTGCGCGGCGACTTGCGCGAACGCTTGGTTCGACGCCAGCGAGGCGAAGGACGCCGCGTTCCTCGACATGGCGTCGAGCGCCTTTTGGTTCGCCGCAAGCGAGGCGAAGGCCGAGGCGTTCTTCGCCATGGCGTCGAGCGCTTTGGCGTTCCCGAGCGCGCTCAGCGCTTTCGCGTCCGCGCCCAGCGCGGCAAACGCCGAGGCGTTGTCCGAGAGCGCTGCCAGCGCCTTGGGTTGACGAGCGAAGGCCGCGAAGGCCGACGCATTCTTCGCCATCGCGTCGAGTGCCTTGGCATTGCCGAGTGCGGAGAGCGCATCCGTGTCGTTGGCGAGCGCTGCGAAAGCCTCCGCATTGTCGGCGAGTGCCGAAAAGGCGGTCGAGTCCGATTCGAGGGCGGCCATAGCTTTCGAATCCCTGGCGAGCGCCGCGAACGCGGAGGCGTTGTCCGCCATGTGCGCCGCCTTGGCGGACGCGGCGTCGGAGGCAAACGACTTCGCATTCTTGGCGTAGGACGAGAACGCGGACGCGTTCTTCGCCATCGCTTCGAGCGCTTTCGGATGGCGCGCAAAGGCAGCGAAGGCGCTCGCGTGGCTCGACATGGCTTCAAGCGCTTTCGGCTGGCGCGCGAAGGCCGCGAATGCGGCGGCGTTGTCGGCGAGAGCCGCGAGCGCATTGACCGAGGCGTCTTCTGTCGCCTTGGCAAGACCCGCGACGGCGCTGTCTTCCGCGACCTTTGCAAGGCCGGAGACCGCGTCGGTTTCCACCGCTTTGGCAAGGCCGCTCACCGCGTCGGCGTCGAGCGCCTTGGCGTTTGCGAGCGCCGCGAACGCTTCAGCGTTGTCCGCAAGCGCTGCAAGCGCCTTCGGTTGACGCGCGAAGGCGGCGAAGGCCTCCGCATTCTGGCCGATTGCTTCAAGCGCCTTCGGGTGCGCGGCGAGTGCCGCGAAACCCGGATCGGCGACGAGCGCGCGGAACGACGGGTCGGTGACCATCAACTGGAACGCATCCGTCTGCATCAGCTGCGCGACGCCCTGGTCGCCGAGCGTGACGTCGGCGTCCTGCACTTGCGACGAGCGATAGCGCTCCGCGGGCACGATCGTGCCGGCGGTCTGGTCGCTCGACGGCGGATAGACGCCGCCGAAATAGAGTGCGCCCGCCGCGACCGCGATCACCGCGACGCCGGCCAGCAAGTACTTCTTGTTGTTGAGCATGTCGTTCATTGTTTCCTGAGCCTCTCCTCGGGTATGCGGGCTAAGTGGGGGTGGCCTGGCCAGTTCGTCAATGGTGCGTTAATCACCGCAAACCGGGGACAGGCTCGATTCCAACCCATTGGCACAGTGGACAAATTTCGCGCTGGCTCGCGATTCCGTGAACACGATCAAGCGGTTGCGCGCCTGACTCCGGCGTCATCGGGATTGGCGCTGTGACCAGCGATACAGGTATGAGACTCCATGCCTCTGCCCTGTGATCCATCCTTCAGCGAGACGACATGCGGATTGCCCTTCTTGCCTGCGCTGCGGCGCTTCTCATGACGGCGTGCACCAGTGTGAACACGCGCGACGACGATTCCTTCCTCTGGCTCGAGGACGTGCACGGCGCGAAGGCGCTCGATTGGGTCAAGGGCGAGAACGCGAAGGCGCAAGCGCGGCTCGACGGCGACAAGCGGTTTGCGACCTACCGGCGCGAAGCGCTTGCGATCTTCACGGCGAAAGACCGGCTGTCGCTGCCGCAATTCCGCGCGGGCGGCGTCGACAATATCTGGCAGGACGCCAAGCAGCCGCACGGGCTGTGGCGGCATGCGTCGCTTGCCTCGTATCGCGCGGGGCGGCCGAAGTGGACGACGCTGCTCGACGTCGATGCGCTCGCGAAGGCGGAGGGCAAGAATTGGTTTTGGAAGCGCGTCGATTGTCTCGCGCCTGAGGATCGCTTCTGTCTCGTCGAGTTGTCGGACGGCGGCGGCGATGCGGTCGAGATCCGCGAGTTCGACACGAAGACGAAAGCGTTCGTCGAAGGCGGGTTCCGGCTCGATCGCGCGAAGCAAACGGTCGAGTGGGTGGACCGCGACACGCTGCTGGTCGCGCGGCCGATGTCCGATGACGACACGACGGAGTCGGGTTATCCGTTCACGCTCAAACTGTTGAAGCGCGGGCAGGATTGGGCTGGCGCGAAGGAAGTGTTCCGCGGGGCGCGCAAGGACACGCTCGTATTTCCACGCACCGTTCGCGATGCTGACGGCGCGCTGCGCGCGACGATCGCCGAACGGCGCGTCGGGTTTTTCGAAGCGGAGTACACGCTGCTCGACGGCGGGAAACAGGTGAAGCTCGACGTGCCGCTGAAGTCGACGTTGCGCGGCTTCGTCGACGGGCAGTTGATCTTTTCGTTGCAGGAGAAGTTCCGGACGTTCGAAGCGGGCGCGCTTGTGGCGATGGATCTCGCGCGGGCGCAGTCCGGCGCGTTCGCGCTCGAACTCGTCATGCAACCTTCGGCCAGTCAGACAATCGATGCGGTCGAGACCACGCGCGACCACGTCGTGGTGCAGCTGCTCGACAACGTGAAAGGCGCGATTGAGGTTTATGCGCGCACGGGCGGGGCGTGGCAGGGCAAGCGGCTCGATCTGCCGAAGGACTCGCAGCTTGTCGTGCGCGCGGGTCAGAAGTCGGGGGCGCTGATGTTCCTGACGTCGGAGAGTTTTCTCGAGCCCACGAAACTTTGGTGGGCGGATGCGCAGGCGGGCAAGGCGGGGCTTGTGCGCGCGCTGCCGGCGCGCTTCCGTGCTTCGACGCATTCGGTGGAGCAACATTGGGCGACGTCGCGTGACGGCACAAAGGTGCCCTACTTCCTGGTGCGGCCGAAGAAGATGAAGGGTGACGGATCGACGCCGACGCTCTTGTTCGGGTACGGCGGTTTTCAGTTGTCGAAGCCGCCGGCTTATCTGCCGGAGATGGGCAAGCTGTGGCTCGAGCGCGGCGGGGCCTATGTCATCGCGAACATCCGCGGCGGTGGCGAGTTCGGGCCGGCGTGGCACCAATCGGCGCTGCGCGAGAACCGGCAGCGCGCGTTCGACGATTTCGCGGCGGTGGGCGAGGACCTGATCGCGCGCAAGGTGACGAGTGCGCGCCGCCTCGGCATCTACGGCCGCTCGAACGGCGGCGTACTGACGACGGTGCTGATGACGCAGCGGCCGGAGTTGTTCAACGCGGTCGTCGTCGAGAGTCCGCTGGTCGACATGCTCCGCTATCACAAGCTATCGGCCGGCGCGTCGTGGACGGGCGAGTACGGCAATCCGGACGTCGCGGGCGATCGCGCGTTCATCGCGGCCTATTCGGCGTATCAGAAGCTGAAGCCGGATATGACCTACCCTGAGCCCTACATCACGACGAACACGGAGGATGATCGCGTGCATCCGGGACATGCGCGGAAGTTCTCGGCACGGCTCGCCGAAATCGGCGCGCCCTACATCTACTACGAGAACACGTTCGGCGGTCACTCGAACGACGCCGACCCCGCGATGAACGCCGACCGCTGGGCCAGGCACTATGTGTATCTGGCGCAGAAGTTGATAGATTGAGTCTATTCGAGTATCGCGCCGATGCGTGCGAGCACTTCGTCGACCACGAACTGTGGTGCTCGCTCAATCTTCTTGGCGCCGCGCGCCCGGAGATCGAGCGCCGTCAATTGGTCACAACGCGCGACGCCTGTCGTCGATGTGCCGGCACCCATGAGCGTGACCGCGTAACCCGCCGTGCGCGCGAAGTTCCCCACCGTGGTGATGGGCACGATCAGCGGCACTCCGGTCGACCTGTTGAACACCGCCGATGTGACGATGAGGACGGGCCGCTTGCCTTGTTGCTCGCGGCCGAAAGCGGGATCGAGCGACACGAGATAGATGTCGCCGCGCTCCACTAGATGACCTCACGTCCGACGCGGGGCCGGTTCAACCATGCCTTATCCTTGAACTTGAGGTTCTTCGCCTTCCGCCCTTCCTTTATCAATTGGTCGAGCGTATAGCGCGGACGCCCCTTGGGGTTGATCACAAGCTGCCCTTTCTTGACCGATAGGTCGACGTCGGCGTCTGACTGCAAGTTCAACTCGTCGAGCACGGCGGGCGGGATCGCGACCATGACCGAACCACCGACTTTGCGCAGGCGCGCGGGGTAACCCATGAAACCACTCCAGTGTTATATCGCAGTATAACTTGAGCTAGTTGTCAATTCAACAACGCTTCACCACTTCGGGTCGATAGGGCATACCGGCGGTTCGCGGGCTTCGATGAGTTCGCCGGCGGCGAGGCAGAGGTCTTCGCGGAAGCGGCGCGAGACGATCTGGACGCCGTCGGGCAGGCCGTCGCGCTGGCCCATCGGGATGGCGAGGCTGGGCAGGCCCAGCACCGGGATCGCGAGTTGGAATTTGAGTGCGTTCAGCATGCGCCTCACCGCGTCGGCGCCTTGCGTGTCGATGCCGACGGGCAGCGATTGCTCGGCGCAGGCGGGCATCAGAATCAGCGGATGCGTGTCGAGGAAGATCTGCCACTTGATCAGGATCGCCTCGCGTTCGCGGAGCGCGGCCTGATACGCCGCCAAGTCGCCGCTGCCCCGGAGTTCCCAGAACACGTCCATGAACGCCTGCATGCCCTTGTCGCCGGTCGCGGGAATCACTGGGCGCAGCATCGCGCCGATCTCGGCGAGGCCGATGTCAGCCCAGAGTTCGCTCAGGCGATCGATTCCGGGCGGCGAGACCTCTTCGACGTCGTAGCCTGCGTCTTGCAAGTGCGAGGCGGCGCGGCGCAGCGTCGCCTTGATCGGATGCGGCAGGGCGTCGTCGATCGCAACCGCAACGCCATGCGGGGCCTGCAGCGGCGCCGGGTCGAGCGGCGCCGGCGTCCATACCGGGTCGCGCGGATCGCCTTGCGACATGACGCGAAGCCCGAGTCTCAAGTCTCGGATGGAGCGCGCCATCGGTCCGTTCACGGACATGAGCTGCGCCGCGAAGGCGCGCGGCGCGGGCGCTGTCGGGTTGAACGCGGCGACGCGGCCGATCGAGGGGCGCAAGCCCGCGACGCCGTTGCAGTAGGACGGCCAGCGGATCGACCCGCCGATGTCGTTGCCTTGCGCGAACGCGCCGATGCCGGCGGCGAGGCTTGCGCCGGCGCCGCCGCTCGACCCGCCGCAGGTCACCTCCTTGTTCCATGGGTTCAGCGTCAGGCCGTGCAACGCGTTGTCGGTGACGGCGCGCATTGCGAAGGCGGGTGAGTTCGTGCGCCCGATGACGATCGCGCCGGCGTCGCGCAGGCAGGCGACCTGCGGACTGTCTTCCTTCGCGATCAAGTCCTTCAGCATGACGACGCCGTTGTCGGTTGGGCTGCCTTGCTGATCGACGTTGATCTTCGTCGTGATCGGCACGCCGTGCAGAGGGCCGAGCCGGTCGCCGTGGGCAACCGCTTCGTCGGCGGCCGCGGCCTCGGCGAGCGCCTCTTTCCGCAGCACGCGCACGACCGCGTTCAGTTTCGGATTGACGGCGTCAAGGCGCGCGAGGTGGGCCTCCACCGCCTCGCGCGCCGACAGTTTCTTCTTCTTGATCAGGTTCGCGGTTTCGGTCGCGTCGAGCGCCCAGAGCGGTTTTGACATGGCGGGTCCTTGCTGTTGCGATCAGTGGAGACGATCGCAACCGCTTGGGCAAGGGGCGTGGTTGTGCGATGCTTGCCCGCATGAAGAAACGTAAACCAACGGCGAAGCCGGCGGCCAGCGATCTTGCAGGCGACTTCAAGCGCGTGGCGAAGATGGCGGCGGCGACGAAGCTGCCGGGGCTGGAGGAGGGCGTGTCGTACGGTACGCCGGCTATGAAGGTGAAGGGCAAGTTCTTGCTGCGCGTGCGCGAGCCTGGCGTGCTGGTGTTGATGTGCACGCGGGAGGAAAAGGAACTGCTGATCGAGGCGAACCCGGCGGTCTATTTCGAAACCGATCACTATAAGGGGTGGCCTGCCATCCTGATCCGATTGGCGAAGATCAGCGACGCGGAACTCAAACACCGCATCGCCATCGCTTGGCGGTTGCAGGCGCCGAAGAAGTTGGTCGCGAGCGTCGATGTGAAGTGACCACGGCTTGCGTATCACAGAAAGGATGTTTGAAACACGAAGCACACGAAGAACACCAAGATGCGGAGCTTGGCCCGGCCGCTTGGTGTTCTTCGTGTGCTTCGTGTTTCAATCTCTTACGGCCCGCTCCGGACGCAATGGGTGGCCGAGTCGCGCTTCGCTTGCCCGGCCATAACGGGGAACGATCATTTTTTCTGCGCTTGGCCGCGTTGGCGGATGGCTTCGCGACGGGATTCGATGTCGCCGGCGCGGACGGATTTGTTGGCGGCGGCGGAGAAGCGAAGCTCCGTTTTCAAGCCTTCGCCGAAGCTCTCGGCGTAGCCGCTGTCGATCACGCGCTTGTAGCCGCTCAGCGCTTCGGGCACGAGCGTGAGCATGTCGTCGGCGAGCTTCTTCGCCGCCGGAATCAGTTCGGCCGGCGCGACGACGCGGTTGACCATGCCCCATTCATAGGCTTGCTGCGCCGTCATGAAATTGCCGGTCAACGACAGTTCCTTCGCGCGGTAGATGCCGATCGTGCGCGAGAGGCGCTGCGACAGGCCCCAGCCCGGCAGGATGCCGACGCGGCCGTGCGTGTCGGCGAAGCGCGCTTCGCTCGAACAGAGCAGCACGTCGCAGGCGAGCGCGATCTCGAACCCGCCGGTGATCGCAACCCCGTTGATAGCGCCGATGATCGGGCCGGTGAAGCGCGCCATCGAGGTCACGGGATCCTTCGTTTCGACCGTGCCTTGTACGCTGTCGCGGCCTTGGCCGAGTTCCTTGAGGTCGAGGCCGGCGCAAAACGCCTTGCCCGCGCCGGTCAGGATGACGACGCGCGTGTTCGGGTCGGCTTCGAGTTTGTCGAACGTTTCGGCAATGGCGGCACGCAACGCACTCGACAGGGCGTTCATCGCCTGCGGCCGGTTCAACGTGACGAGCGCGGTCTCGCCATGCTTTTCGACGAGGATGACGGGGTCGGACATGGCACTCCTTATCAATGGCGGAGTGCGGTTTCTATCAGTGCGTCCGCTCGTTGAAAACGCCTAGCGGATGCTGCAGGCGCGGTCGTGGGCCCACATCGGGGCGACGTTCGACTCGAGCACGTTTTGCTGGCGTTCGGGCAGGTTCGTCAGGAAGTCGATGCCGGTCAGCTCCTCGATCTCGGAAATCGAACGGCGGTAAGGGCTGAGGTCGCGGCCCTGGTGGCGCTTGTTGTCGAGGATGAAGCCGATGGCGCGGCCGCGCTCGGGGTCGTAGACGATCTTGTAGAACGCGTCGGGAATCGCGATCTTGTTCGCGCCCAGAACCTTGTCGGCGTTTTGCGAATAGATCGGGCCCGTGATCACGTAGAGCCGGTCGCGGCCGCCGCACAGGACCCAGCCGCGGATCGCTTTTTCGAGATAGCTCCAGGCGTGGCGGTTGAAACCGATGCCGACTTGCGGCGCCATGTTCGAGAGCAGGAACGTCTCGTTCATCGCCTGCTGGTCGAACTTCGCGTTCGCGGCCGGCGCCTGATGGCCGCGGTCGAACATTTGGCCCTGCCAGCGCGCCTCGTAGTCGGCGAGGTCGGCGCGCGCGTCATCGGCGATCACGGTGTCGGCGGCGAAGGCAGACTTGGAGCGCGTGGCGGTGCCGCGAAACGAGTCCGTGCTCAAACGCTCGATGACCCAGTCGGGCGTCTTCGTGCGTTTGTTGTAGAGCAGCGCGAAGCCTTTGAGGCAGCGCTCCTGCGTTTCGCCCACTTCGGTGTCGCCCAGGCGTTGTGGCAAGCCTGCCTCGGCATAAGTCGCGCGGCAGGCGTCGAAGTCGGCGCGCGCCGGCGCGACGCCTGCGACGCCAACGATCAGAGCAAGGGCGAAAAGGCGGCGCGGCATGGAAGCGGGCGCTATTGCCCGACAGCTTGCTGGGCTTCGGCGATCTGCTGTTGCTGCGTGTGGACCGGCGAGGGGCGCGGTTGGGCTTGGCGCGGCTGTGGCGATTGCGATTTGTGCATGCCCTTGCCGATGCCCTTCGAGGCGACGTAGCTGCCGCCCGATATGCCGAGCAGGATGAGGACGCCCGGCGGCACGTCGACGAACGTGCCGCTCTCCACACAGATCACGAGATAGAGCCCCGCGATAACGAAGGAGAAGATCAGGAACTGAAGGCGCGACAGGCTCGCCTTCTTCGAACCATTCTCGTTCGATTCCACCAGAATGTCGGACAGGTCGATTTGACCCGTCATGATCATGCCCAGAATGACCGCGCCGAACCCCAGCAGGATGATCGACAAGACGATGGCGACGAGCATCGCCAGATCGAAAGGCAGCATGTTATCCCCGCTTCAAAGTTCGTCCGTATTTCCCCGACAAGAACATCGTTTGGCTTGCGCCCATCAGCATCAACAGTTCTTCCGACACGTCGGGAAGAGCGGTGAGTGCCGCATCAGACGCCGTCGCCGCCTTGAACGTCATGTACGCGTAACTGCCGATCCCGAGCAACGTGACGAACAAAAGTTGCACGCGCTCAGGATGGAATTCGTCCGCGATGCCGTCACCGTTCAGATCGGACGTGAACAGCCCGGTGACCCACATTCGGCCCGACAGTCCCAGCCACACGAGCATCAACACGACGCCGCCAAGCCAGGTCAGCATCACGATGCTCAAGAGGTCGGGAATCGGTCCGGCATTCATGTCGGCGATGCTGAATCCCCGCGTGCGGGAGTGTCAACGCCGCCAGGGCGAGATCGCGCGTGTGTGGCTCTTCGGTGCGAGTGAGCGCGTTCGAATGTTTGAACAGCGTTCAGTCTGCGCCAATCATACGTCCCTTGATCGTTCTGTTCGCAATGGCGCCCCCCTCTTCGTCATGGCCGGGCAACCAAGAAAGAGTAGTTGAAACACGAAGCACACGAAGATCACCAAGATGCTCAGCTCGGTAGAGCCGCTTTGTGATCTTCGTGTGCTTCGTGTTTCTGATTCTTCTTTTTGGCGCGCCGCGCGCACTGGGTGGCCGGGTCGCGCTTCGCTTGCCCGGCCATGACGATTGGAGAGTTTGCTGTTACGCGAACTGCTTCTTCAGCGCCGCGCCGGCGTTGATGAGCGTTAGGTCGGACAATACTGTCACCAGATCGAAGCCCTTGGCTAGCATCTGCTTCGAATAGTCGGGTGCGATGCAGTAGATGCCGGTTTTGAGGCCAGCGGCCTTCGCGACGGCGAGGATGCGGTCGATCGCTTTGACGACGACGGGGTCGGTTTGGTCCATGCGACCTTCGCGGCCGAGCGATAACCCCAAGTCCGATGGGCCGATGTATAGCATGTCGAGGCCTTTGACGCTCGCGATCGCTTCGACGTGTTCAAGGCCTGCCGCGGTTTCGATTTGCGCGATCGCGAGTACGGTCGTGTTGGCCTTTGCCGCGTAGTCGTCGCCGTAGAGCCGCGCGCGGTTCGGGCCGAGGCTGCGGTAACCCATCGGCGCATAGCGCAGCGCCCCGACGAAGCGTTCGCATTCCTCCTTCGTGTTGACCGTCGGGCAGATCACGCCCATGGCGCCGGCGTCGGCGGCGCGCATGATCTCGCCCGGGTTGTTCCACGACACGCGCACGAGCGGCGTCGTGGGCGTGGTCGCAATCGCGGTCAGCATTGCGACCATGTCGGGGTAGTCGATCACGCCGTGCTGGGTGTCGACGGTGATCGAGTCCCAGCCTTGATGGGCGATGATCTCGGTCGCGTAAGAGGCGGGGATCGTCGCCCAGACGTTCGTCGCGGCACGCCCGCTCGCCCAGATCTTCCGCAGTCCGTTGTCGCGCATCGCCGGCCCCTCTCAAGTGGCGTTGCGGGTTAGCATGGGCGGGCGCGCCGCTCCAGCGTCAACCCCAAAGGATCGTCGCGAATTGGCGCCAGCCGCGGGGGCTTGTCAGAAAGGCGAGGCGTACCGGCGTCGGGTCGAAGTAGGCGATCCGCTCGACTGCGGCGCCATTCACGAATGCGAAGCGGTCGACGTTCGCCCAGGTAAGTTTGCGCCGGCCGATCGTCGCGGTGAACGTCATTTCGATGAAGAGCGTGTCGCCCTCGGCGCACCAGCGGATGACGTCGCCGCGCATGTCGGGCAGCGCTTTGAACAGGCGTTCGAAGGCGCGGCGGGCTGCGTCGTGTCCCGTCGTCGTGGGAACGCCTGGCGCGATCAAACGGATGGCGGGGTCCAGCACGTCGGTGAAACGGGCGACGTTCTGAGCCGGCGCCGACCACAGATCGACGAACGCGGCGACCCAATCGGCATAGCTGCCGCGGGCGCCGGTGCGCGTGTTGATGATGACGCCGGTCACGGACGCAAAGCTAGAGCGGGGCCGCGGCGCCCCGCAATAACCTCAGAGGTCGTTGTCAGCGTGCGCGGTGCTGCAGGAAGCGCGGCAGCGCGTTGCCGCCCGCGTCGCGAACGATCGGGCCTTGCGGGTGGGCGGGCTTGTGGCCTTGGCCCTTGCGGTGGGGCTTTGGACCCTTCGGCGGACGCGGGCCTTGGCCGTGCGCGTGTTGCGTGCGTTCGGCGTGCGGTTTTGCGTCGTGCGCCGCGGGACGGCGATCGGCGTGTTGCGGATGGCGCGGTTTCGCCGGCGCGTGCTGGCGCTCGCCGCCGTGGGGGTGACGTTCGCTTTGCGCGTGACGTTCGCCGTGCGGTTTGCGGTCGCGATGCGGTTTCCGCTGGCCGTGAGGTTTGCGGTCGCCGTGAGGCTTGCGCTCGGCCTGTTGCTGACGCGCGGCGGCGTCGACCGCTTGCGCTTCGCCGGGACGGGCGCGCCACTCGCTCGACGGGATCTGTTGGCGCGTGAGCTTTTCGATGTCGCGCAGAAGCGGGCGTTCCTCGCGGTCGCAGAACGCGATCGCCACGCCCTCGGCGCCGGCGCGCGCGGTGCGGCCGATGCGGTGGACGTAGGATTCCGGCACGTGCGGCAGGTCGTAGTTGATGACGTGGCTGATGCCGTCGACGTCGATGCCGCGGGCGGCGATGTCGGTTGCGATCAAGACTCGCGTGCGGCCGGCGCGAAACGCGTTCAGCGTGGCGACGCGCTGGCTTTGGCTCTTGTTGCCGTGGATCGCGGCCGAGACGATGCCGGCCGCCGACAGCGCGCGGACGACCTTGTCGGCGCCGTGCTTCGTGCGCGTGAAGACGAGGATGCGGTCCATGCCGGCATCGTTGCGCAGAAGCTCGATCAGCAACGCGCGCTTCGATGCGTTCTCCACATGGATCACGCGCTGGGCGATGCGTTCGACGGTGGTTGCGGCCGGCGTCACCGAAACCTGAACCGGGTCCTTCAACAGGTCGGAGGCGAGCGCGCCGATTTCCTGCGGCATGGTGGCGGAGAAGAACAGGTTCTGGCGCTCGCGCGGCAGATGGGCGACGAGGCGGCGGATGTCGCGGATGAAGCCCATGTCGAGCATGCGGTCGGCTTCGTCGAGGACGAAGATTTCCGTCTTCGACAGATCGACGGCGCGCTGGTTGACGAGGTCGAGCAGGCGGCCGGGCGTGGCGACGAGGATGTCGATGCCCCTCTTCATCGTTTGAATCTGCGGACCTTCGCCGACGCCGCCGAAGATCGTGGTGACGGTTTGGTTCATGTAGCGGCCATAGGCCTTGAAGCTGTCGGCGATTTGGGCCGAAAGCTCGCGCGTGGGCGAAAGGATCAGCGCGCGCGCGGTCTTGGGCGCGGGCGTCTTCTTCGCCGCGTCGAGGCGCTGGAGGATCGGGAGCGCGAAGCTCGCCGTCTTGCCGGTGCCGGTTTGCGCGATGCCGAGCAGGTCCTTGCCTTCAAGGACGTGCGGGATCGCCTGGGTTTGGATCGGGGTCGGCGTTTCGTAGCCTTCCTGCGTCAGCGCCTTCAAAAGACGCGTGTCGAGGCCCAAAGAGATAAAGTCGTTCACTCAAGTTCACTTTCATATGTGCGAGTCCGCGCGCTGTGCCGGGCCGTGAAAGGCCATCGAAGCACGCGCGAAAAATCGCGGGTTGCGTAGGACGCCCCGCGTGTTACCTGGGCAGTTCCGGGTGAATTCGCGCTCTAAAGGTATCGAAGAGAGACCGATTTAGATCTCATGCCGTTCACGCGGCCAGAGCGCATTCGCGAAGGTTCTCGAACCTTCGACGCTGGGGCATATGCCCATCGCGTGAGGCAAAGTCAAGCACGGGCGTGGTGAACGGGCGGTTAACGCGCCGAACGCCAGCTTATGTCGCAGGCCGTTGCGCGGCGGTTCGGCGCGCGGCGATCCCGAAAAGCGCGAGCGCGACGACGGCCGACATGATCGAGCCCAACAGCACCCCGATGCGCACCGGCGCGTCATACGCGGGGTCGCTGAAGGCAAGGCCCGCGATGAACAGACTCATCGTGAAGCCGATGCCGCAGAGCAGCGCCATCGCATAGGCGTGCAGCCAGCTTGCGCCCGCGGGCATCGGCGCCCAGCCGGCGCGCACGACGAGGACCATCGGCAGCATGATGCCGATCTGCTTGCCGATGAAGAGGCCGAGCGCGATGCCGAGCGTGACGGGCGCGACGAGCGCCTCGAGCCCCAGCCCCGCGAACGAGACGCCCGCGTTGCAGAAGCCGAACAGCGGCACGATGAAGAGGCCGACGACGGGCTTCAGATCGTGCTCGAGCTGGTGGAGCGGCGACGGTGTCGACTTGTCGGCCGACCAGATCGGGATGAAGAAGGCGGCGATCACGCCCGCGAGCGTCGCGTGCACGCCCGACTTCAAGAGCGCGGCCCAGGCGATCACGGCGACGATCACGTAAGGTGCGATGCGCAGCACGCGGAAATAGTTCAGGGCCGCCAGCACGGCGACGGCCGCCGCCCACACGCCCAGCGCCTCGAACGAGAGTTTTTCGGTGTAGAAGACGGCGATGATCGCGATCGCGCCGACGTCGTCGATGATGGCGATCGCGGTCAGAAGGACCTTGATGCCGATCGGCACGCTGGAGCCGGCGAGCGCGAGCACGCCGAGCGCGAAGGCGATGTCGGTCGCGGCCGGGATCGCCCAGCCGCGGATCGCGACGTCGTCGCCGGCGTTGAACTGGTAATAGATAAGGGCGGGCACGATCATGCCGCCGACGGCGCAGACGACGGGAAGCAGCGCTTTCGGCGCGCTCGACAGTTCGCCGGTCAGGAGTTCGCGCTTCAACTCCAGCCCGACGAAAAAGAAGAACACGGCCATCAAGCCGTCGTTGATCCACAGCAGCAGCGGCTTGTCGATCGAGAACGCGCCGATGCGAATCGTCATCGGCAGGTCGCGGAGCGCGTCGTAGAGCGGCGAGAACGGCGAGTTGGCGATGGCAAGACCCAGCAGCGCTGCACCCATCAGCAAAAGTCCGGGCGTCAGGTCGCCGTTTTTGCCGTTCGCCGCCGCCATGATTTCAGCCCGCCCGCAATTGTCCCAACCGTGCGGACTTAGGGCAGCGACGGGGGATGTCCAGGGGCGGGAGCATGGTAGGTTCGCCCCGCTTCAGCGCAAAGGAACTCGCCATGTGGCCCGACCGGCGATTGCTCGACCTCTTCGGCATCGAGGTGCCGATCCTGCAGGCGCCGATGGCGGGGGCGCAAGGGTCGGCGCTCGCGATCGCGGTCAGCGAGGCTGGCGGGCTCGGCGCGCTGCCGTGCGCGTTGCTCTCGGCGGCGCAGATCCGGAGCAAGCTTCAGATCATTCGTCAGCGTACGGACAAGCCGTTCAATTTGAATTTCTTTTGTCACACGCGGCCCGCGGCGGACCCCGAACGCGAGGCGCGGTGGGTGGCGCGGCTTGCGCCCTATCGGCGCGAGCTTGGCGTTGCGGTCGAAGCTTTGCCCGGCGGGCGGGCGCCGTTCGGCGAAGAGACCTGTGCGCTTGTCGAAGAGTTTCATCCAAAGGTCGTGAGCTTTCATTTCGGTTTGCCGGAAGCGGACCTGCTCGCGCGCGTGCGCGCCACCGGCGCGATCGTTCTCGCTTCGGCCACGACGGTTGCGGAGGCGCGCTGGCTCGACGCGCGCGGGGTCGATGCGATCATCGCGCAAGGGGCGGAGGCGGGCGGGCACCGCGGTATGTTCTTGAGCGAAGACGTCGCCGCGCAGCCCGGCACGTTCGCGCTGGTGCCGCAGGTTGTGGACGCGGTTCGCGCGCCGGTGATCGCGGCGGGCGGCATCGGCGACGGGCGCGGGATCGCTGCCGCCTTCATGCTGGGTGCCGCGGGTGTGCAGATCGGGACGGCGTATCTGCTCAGCGACGAGGCTACGATTTCGCCGATCTATCGCGCGGGGCTGAAGGCGGCGCGTGACGATCAGACGGTGCTGACCAACGTCTTCACCGGGCGGCCCGCGCGCGGCATCGTCAACCGCGCGATCCGCGAGATCGGGCCGATGAGTGCCGACGCGCCCGCGTTCCCCGGCGCCACAAACGCGATGTTGCCGCTCAGGCAGAGGGCGGAGGCGCAAGGGTCGGGCGACTTCACGTCGATGTGGTCGGGACAGGCGCCGGTGTTTGCGCGGGAGGGCGGAGCGGGCAGGTTGACGCAGAGCCTCGCGGCCGATGCTTTGCGGCTCTTTGGCGCGCTCTCGAAGCGATCCTGAAATCCGCATTCATGGGGTGTTCAGCTTCGTTCCTCTAACGGTGAGAGCATTCCGGGCTTGTTGTGGAGAGAGCTGATGCTTCGGCAATTTTTGACTGCTTGTTGGTTTGTCGCGGCGGGTGTTCTCGCTTTTGCCGGCGGCGCTGCGGCGGAGCCCCAATATTCGCGCGCGAGCGGCGCGCTTCCGGTCAGCCACAACGACTATGATCGGGTGTGCTGCAAGCGCGGGAACCACGATTGGTGGTCGACGTCGCGCGAGTGCCGCCGCGTCGGCGGCTACGTGACCTATAACCGCGAGTGCCGCCACGACGGTCATTGGGAGCAAGGAAACAACTGGGGCAACAATCGCGTTTGCTGCCAGCGCCCTTATCGCGGCGGCTATCAGGATTGGTGGTCGACGGAGCGCGAATGCGCGCGGGCGGGCGGCTATCAGACTTACAACAAGGTGTGCCGCCGGCATAAGAGCGACCCGCCGTTCAACGGCGGCTACGGGCACGGGCCGGGGTATGGTCAACCCTATCCACAGGGCAACGAACACGGCCGCGTGTGCTGCTATCGCGACGGGTATGTTTGGTGGTCGACACGCTATGAATGCCGCCGGGCCTATGGTCAGGAGACCTACAACAAGACTTGCCGCCGCGCGTATTGAACGAAGCAGGTTTGTGTTTTGCAGGGCGGGCGCCAGTGGGCGCCCGTTCCGTTTGTGGAATATTCCGTTCGTCTGCGTTCAAAAACCCGCTGGCGTTGTATTTCGTTAAGGGATTGATCCGCGCTTACCGCCCTTTCGTATCGGCGCGGGTCTATGGCATTCGAGCACATCACATCTTTCGCGACCGGCATGCATCGCCTTGGCGAGGCTGCTAGAGATCGCGCGTGGCCCGAGTTCGCCGCCTCAGCCGGGGCTGTCGGCGGCTCGCGCGTGGTGGTCATGCGTTGGGAGCGCCTGACGCCGGTCGACTCCGACGAGATCGTTTTCAGCAATGCGAAGCCATCGACCTTGGAGCGTTTCAAACACGTGCTTGACGGCTCGAGTCCGCTTCGGCGGGCTGCATGGCGCCAGTCCGAATCGTTTCTCGTTTCCAAAGTCAGGGCGTTCGACCGCCGGCTCGTTCGAACTTGGCTGGCCGCGCTTCCGGCAGGCCCCGGCAGCGACCTCTTCGTGGTGCCGGCGCGTTGGAACGAGAGTCTGCTCAGCGTCGCCTTCGTCGCGGGGCCGACGATTCGCTTCGATTCGCTCACGTGCGCCATGTTGACCGTCGCGGCGCACGCGGCAGCGTTTCGCAGCGAACTCGAGCCGGAAGGCGACGGCACAGCTCTGACCGCACGCGAACAAGCGTGTCTCGGTCTTGCCGCGCGTGGGCGCAGCGGCGAACAGATCGCCGTCCATCTCAACATTTCCGCACGAACGGTCCGCTTTCACCTCGACAATGCGCGGGAAAAGCTCGGCGTTGCGACCCGTGGCGCCGCGACGCGCAAGGCGCTGACATTGGGATTGATCGACGTGCCGAACGATCGCTGAAACTGGCCCGGTGTGCGAAAGCGCACTGTTGCCGGAACTCTATCCACCGGCATGCCTGTGACATATGCCAGTGTCACCTTCGGCACTAGGTGTAAGGTGTGCGCAAGAATATTCGTTTGATGGGGTCCGTCCGCGATTGAGGGAGAATTCGCTTGTCTTGGAATCCAGGCAAGTTGGGCGTGATGATCATCGACGATCAACCGGCCGCACGCAACCTGCTCAAGAAAATGCTGAAGGAGCTGCAGATCGAAGAAGTATTCGAAGCGGCAAACGGCCAGGAAGCGATGCGCTTTCTCGACAGCGCACCGGATATGATCGATCTCGTCATTTGCGATTGGAACATGCCCAGTGTGAGCGGGATCGAACTGTTGAAACAGGTCCGATCGACAGGTTCACAGATACCGTTCCTTATGGTGACGGGCCGTGCCGACAAAGACTCGGTCGTTGAAGCAAAAGGAGCGGGGGTTTCAGGCTATATCGCCAAACCGTTCTCGCAGACTCAGCTCGAGGCAAAGATGCGGATCGTCGTCTCGCAGTCGGCCAGGACGGCGCGCTGAGGTCACGTGCGTCCGGCCACGGCCCATTTGTGTTTCATGTAACGCTCGCCCTGCACCATGCGGTCGACGAAGGCGAACGGTTCGCGCGCCTCGTCGACGCCGAGTTGCGTCGCGAGGGCGAGGACGCCGCGCGTGTACATGAGGAAATCGGGTGCGTTGTGCTGTGCCCATGAGACCTGGTCGCGGAAAGGTTCCTCGACCTTGTTGTCCTTGTCGGCACGGAAACGTTCCCAGGCCTCCTTCCACGAGGTGAGCCAGATGTCGTTGCGGGATCGCGCCGCGTACATCGAGGACTCGGGTTCGCTTTTGGAGAGGCTCAAGTAGTAGGGCGTGCACCATTGGCGAGGCCAGCCGCTCTTGCCGCTCGTGCGTGCGAGCGTCGCCTTCAGTTTCCACCGGAAAGCCGGACGCCATTCCTCGAAGCCCATCATGACACCCCAGCCGAGTACGAACGTCACGAAATCCTCCTGCCAGGCGGCCACCGAGTCGATGCGCGGTCCGGCGGCGAAGACGGCGCAGGCGGGTGACGGATTCTCGACATAGTTCTTCGTGAGCCAGGTGAGGTTGTCGGCGACAACGCGTTTCCAGTAGCTTCTCGGCAGCAGCCATTTCGGCGTCGCCTCGGGCGTGACCTTGGCAAGCTGGAACATCGTTCGCATCGACCAGGCGAAGGAACGCGTCTCGCCCGGGTAGACGATCTGCAGATCGTTTTCGCTGCGGTGGAAGCTCGTGTAACCCAATGCGTGGTTGCCCTGAAACTGCAACTCCTCAAGCAGGAACGGGTCCTCGGTCATGAGGAACGGGACGTAGTTGAGCGCGGGATCGTGCGACGTGCTCATGCCCCATTCGCAGACGACGCTGCCTTCGGCGTCTCGGATGGTGTCCGAACCTCTGATCCACGGCTCGCCGTGCGGCTGGTCGTACCAGCTCGCGTCCGGGTACTTGAAGAAGTCGATCGGCGCGTGGGTTTTCTCGTCGCGCATATGTCTGGGTATCGAGGCCGAGGCCTCGGCCTGCGCACGCAGCCCGTCGAGCGCGGCGCTTCGGCCGTTGATGATATAGTCGGCCTGGAACTCCGTGAGGGGGCCAAGCTCAAGGCGCTCGCCGGCCGAGCCGATCGACGTCTGCAGGCCGCCGGTGTCCATCGGGCCGTCGAACGTGGGCGGCCTAGACTGTTCGGCGGGCTCGGCAAATGCGGCGGCAGAGGCGGCGTAAGGCGGAAGCAGCTTTGCCTCGATCAGTTCCGCGGGCTTCCTGACGATCGGGCGCGGCGACGATTGCCAACGCCAGCGCGCAAACCACCAGTGACGCGGGACCTTGAGACTTGCCAATTCACGGGTGCCCTGGCGGATTACCGCGCGATAGGCGCCCAAGTGTTTCGCGGCTTCGTTCGGTTTGCCCCACAACCGACCGAGTTCGACGACGACTTCGACGCGGTTGCCGTCACGGTCGGGACGGAAGAAGACGGTGAGCGGCACGTTCGGCAGATCGGTGCGGATACAACGCTGCGAGAAATGGGGCGTCTTGAAATCGCCGAGGTCCTGGCCTGCGCTCTGCGTGAAGACGAGGTCTTTGCCGTCAAGCGTGATCGTGACCGTGAGATCGTCCGCGGCTCGCGCGGGCGGCAGCAGCGCCGCCGATCCTGCGGCCGCGCCAATGGCTTTGAGCACATCACGTCGCCGCATCTTTGCCTCCCGCTTTCGTCGGCATTCTGGCCGATCGAACGGCGGGGCGGCAAGTTCAAGTCGCGCGTACCCAACCGGTGCCTTCGTGACCGAAGTGGGCGGTGCCTAGGATTTCGGCGAGGATTTCAGCGGACTCGACGAGCCGCGGACCGGGCCGGTTGAAATAGTGATGGCCGTCGCCGACGAAGACGCGGCCGGCCCGAATGGCAGCCAAGCTCGGCCAGGCGCGGTGCCGCCGCAGCGTGTCGAGTTCGGCGAGCGTGTCGGCAATCCGGTAACCGCATGGCATCAACACGATCACGTCCGGATCGGCGGCGGTGAGCGCGTCCCAATCGAGCCATGGCGAATGCTGTCCCGCTTTCGCGAAGAGAGGCCGTCCGCCGGCGGCGACGATCAGTTCCGGAATCCAGTTTCCCGCGGCCATCAGCGGTTCGATCCATTCGATCGCGGCGACTGTCGGGCGGTGCTCGGCGTGCGTCCTCACGCGCAGTGCGTTCAGGCGTGTGGTCAACTCGCCGACCAGGCGCTCGCCGGCGCGTGCCGCATCGAGGGCGGCGGCGACGACGCCGATGTCGTTCCAGACATCGTTCAAACCGTCCGGCGCGAGCGACAGCAGCCGCGGCGCCTTGCCGGACCATTCGTGCAGCGCGCCCTCTAGGTCGCCGGGGGTGACGGCACAGACGGCACACTGCGTTTGTGTGAGGATCACGTCGGGCCGGAGTGCGCGCAAACGCGGTGCGTCGACCTCGTAGACCGACAAGCCCTGACGCACGATCTCTTGCACGCGGGTGTCGATCGCTTGCGATCGCAAGCCCTTTTCAAGTTTGGTCGCGGTTAGAACCGGCAGGCGGCGCACCGCCGGCGGGAAGTCGCATTCGTGCGAGCGACCGACGAGGCGGTCCTCGAAGCCGAGTGCTGCGGCAATTTCGGTTGCGCTGGGCAGGAGCGATACGATTCGCGGGGTCATGGGCGGCAAGCCTCACCTAAATCCAGCGCTCGCCACAAGGCCGTGGCGACGAGAGAATCGACCATGACCCTGGGCGGACTTGTGCTAGATTGACCGCGATGGATGTTCTTCAAGCGCTGCGGGACTTGCACCTGAGGCTTAGCGACTCGGGCCGGGCGCACGAAGTGGGGGAGGCGCTGTATGGCGTCGCGGGGCGCTTCGGATATACGTCCGGCATCATCGTCGACATGCGCAAACTGTTCGACCGCGTGGCTCCCGCGCTCATCTACTCCGTGCGCGGGCGCGCGCCGATCGAGGCCTTGGACGCGACGCGCCCCGTCGTCGACAATCCGCTTTTTGCGCGTGCGCGCGAAAGCGAAGAGCCGTTCGTCATGTCGCGCGTGCGCGAAAACCTGAAAATGGAACCCGCCGAGTGGGCGCGATGCTTTCCTTCCTACTTCTCTGACCATGACGGGCTGGTCGTGCCGATCCACGACGATCACGGACTTGCGTGGTATGTCGGCTTTGCAGGTCGCGAACCGGATCTGTCGCCGCGCGTGCGCGCCGTCCTTGGGGCGGCCGCGTACGCCGCATATGCAAGGTTCGCCGAGTTGCTCGATCCGAGGCGGCCCAACAGTCCGCTCACGCCGCGCGAGGCCGAGTGCTTGAGGCTCGTCGGGCAGGGCAAGACCGACGCCGAAACCGGGCAAGCACTTGGGATTTCGGCGCGCACGGTGCGATTTCACGTGGGCAACGCGAAGGCGAAGCTTGGGGTCGCGACGCGCATCCAAGCTATCGCCAAGCGGACCAGCGGGACATAGGTTTTTCAAAACTTCGTCCTTATCCCCGCGTAGGCGGCGATGCCGGGCGCGCGGTAGCTCAGCACTTCCTCGTACTCCTCATCGAGCAGGTTTTCGGCGCGGGCGAAGACTTCGACGTTGTCGGTGATCTCGTAGCTGGCCCCGATGTTGACGAGCGTGAAGGCGTCGAGTTTGGCGCGGGTTGCGGGTGTGGCGCTTGCGAATTCGTTGTCGAACTGGGCGCCGGTGTGGCGGATGGTCAGCGTCGCTTGCGCGTTTTCGAGGACGCGATAGGCGAGGTTCAGCGACGCGGTGTGGCGCGGGCGGCGGACTTCGGCTTGGCCTGCCTCCGAAGCGTCGAGATAGGTGTAGGCGGCGTTCAGCGTCCAGGCGTCGTCGAGTTTCGCGTCGAGCGTCAGTTCGACGCCCTTGCGTTCGCTCTCGCTCATGCGGTTTGCGGGAGAGCTTAGGAACGTGAACGGAGGTACGAACGTGAAGACGGTAAAGATCTCGTCTTCCAGCGTCGCTTCGAAATAGGTCGCGCTGACCTTTGCGTCGCCGTTCCAGAACGTGTGGTCGACGCCCACGTCCCAGCCGATCGATTTTTCCGGTTTCAGGTTCGGGTTGCCGATGAAGGCGCCGGGGTCGAAGCCGAAGAGTTCGAAGTTCGTCGGGTTCTTGATGCCGCTGCCGGCGGTCGCGCGCAGACGCGTCGCCTCCGTCACGCGCCAGCTCGCCTGCAGGCGATAGGTCGTCGCGTCGTCGAAGCGGTCGTTTTCGTCGCGCCGGATTGCGGCGCCCGCATCAACGTCGGCGAATGCGAGGTCGTAGGAGAGGACGTAGCCGGTGTTTTCCGTCGCGCGCTCGCCGTTGATGCCCGGATCGAAGACGCCGGTCGCGACGTTTTGGTAGGTTTCCTCCTTCCAATCGAGGGCGGCGGTGAGTTTGTGGCTGACGCCGCCTGTGTCGAACGTGAGCGCGGAAACGAGGCTCGCCTTGTCGCGCGTGCCGGCGGAGAAGAACGGGGTGAGGCCCACGGGGAAAGCGAAGAAGTCGGTCGAGAAATTTTCGCGGTCGACGTCGGCTCTCGCGTAGCTCAGTTTCGTTTGCCAGCGATCGCCGAGCGCGTGGAGTTCGGCCGAGAGGTTCGCGAAGAATTGGCGCGTCGCGGTCGTGTCCGGGCCGTCGATGACGAGGCCTTCCGTGGGCGTCGTCGGGAACGCGAAGTCTTGCGGGTCGGTGTCGGCATCGGTTTCGACGTAGCGCACGAGCGCGCGGAGTTCGAGGTTCGCCGCGGGCGTTACGCCGGCGTTGAAGAGATAGGCAGTGTGCGCCTCGCCGTCCTTCTCCGCGCCGAAGCGGGAGATGTTTGTGCCGTCGGTTTCGTGGCGCGTGG
The DNA here is from genome assembly GCA_964561925.1 of uncultured Flavobacteriaceae bacterium. Lineage (GTDB taxonomy): Bacteria > Pseudomonadota > Alphaproteobacteria > Micropepsales > Micropepsaceae > SZUA-430. The sequence continues at coordinate 11,838 of CAZLRW010000003.1, read as the reverse complement.
CGTTTGCGAAGGCGTCCCAGGCGTCGCCGCCGGCGCCGACGTTTGCCGCCGCTTGCCAGGTGCCGAACGAGCCCGCTTCGGCGAACGCTTCCGTGGTTAAGGCGCCGGCGCCGCGGCGCGGGATGATGTTGATGACGCCGCCGACGGCGTCGGAGCCGTAGAGCGCGCTTTGCGAGCCGCGCAGGATTTCGATGCGTTCGATGTCGTTCGCGAGGAGCCCTGAGAAATCGAACTCGCCCTGGAACGGATCGGCGACGTCAGCGCCGTCCAGAAGCACGAGCGTGTGGTTCGCCTCGGCCCCGCGCATGCGCACTTGCGTCGAGGTGCCGGGGCCGCCGGAGCGGCTGACCGCGACCGATGGCACGTCGCGCAGTACGTCCGAGACGAAGCGGGTTTGGCGTTCTTCGATTTGGGATTTGTCGAGGATGGTCACGGCGGTGCCGAGCCGGTCTTCGGCGACTTTGCCGATGCGGCTGGCGGTGACGACGACTTTTTCGACTTTGCCTTCGTCGGCGCGCGCGGCAGCGGCCGACAGAGCGAGTGCGGATGCGGAAACCAAGAGCAAAATGCGCGACATTCATAGACCCCGTGCGTTGACGGGGCGCGCACGTCTTCCCTCACGCGCACGCCCACGAGCCGCGGCGCGAACCACCATGGCTCGAGCCGTTGCAACGTCACCGCACCGGAGGGATCCGTCTCAGCCGCGCCCGCCGCGCGCATGAGGGGTGACTTACGCGGGCAGGTCTCCTGGCTCACGACCCTTCGCCGGCCGCCTTCCCGGTCCCGTCACCTTCGTGGGACCAGTGGCGTCAATGGCCGGCGCATCGTCGCTTACAGTTGCGGGGGCAGCCCCGGTTTTTCACCGGCGTTCCCTAAACCAACGTAACGATTAACGATGCGACGAAATTTGCTTGCACGTCAAGCCGCGTCGCGTGCACGGATGATGTGCGCGGATTGGTTCGCGCAGTGGGGGAACGATGGGGCTCGACACCAGCGCACATCCGGTCGACGTCGCGTTGTTTCGCGACCGGCTGGTGCCGTTCGTCAAGGACGGCAAGCCGATCGACGACGTGATTGCGCGCGCGGCGCGGGCCGCTTTGTTGGCGGCGCGCGCGTCGGCATGGCGGTTCGCAGCTGTGCGCTTCAGCATGGATCTGCGCAAGGCGCAGGAAGCGGTCGTGCCAAAGGTGCAGGAGCGCTACACCGTTCCCAAACGCAACGCGACATTTTTCGAGCGACTTCTCGGCCGCAAGCCGCCTGAGGAAACCAGAGTGTACGAGCGACCGGAGTTCGTGCCGGGCCTCCCGGGCTACGACTCCGATGTCGCCGCGTGGGGGCGGCCCTACTTCGTCCCGTACGGTGATACGGCGCGCGTGGTTGAGCTCTACGAGCGCTATCTGGCGGCGGAGGACGAAACGGCGATCGACGCGCTTGCGCGCGCGATGGTCGGCGAGTTGAGCGCGAATGGGCTCAACTTTCCGAAGGACACGCGCGCTGAGGTGATTCAGGCGACGAAAGCGCTGATGCCGTTCGAGAAGCACATCCGCCCTGTGCCCGGCGAGGGGGACGATCCGCCGCTGACGCTCGCGCAGCAACAGCGGCGGTTGACGCGGGAGACGGAGCTTTGGCGCCTCGTGTTCAAGAACCGCGACAACGACGCGCCGCTGCCCGCCGCGTATGCGGAGGAACGCGACATCGACCCCGAAACGCCGGCGCGCGAGTTTCTCGTGAATTTGCCGCTGCAAATGGCGGGGTTCGCGGCCGAACTGATGCCCGGATGGATGAGCCGCGGCTACGGTTTCGCCTCGTCGCTGTTCGACCAGATCGGCGTGAAGGCCAGCCATGTGTTCGAGACGCCGGCGGCGCTGTTCAAGGACCTGATCAAGGTGGCGCCCGCGGTGGGCGACGCGCTGCACTCGACGATCACGGAGAATTTCTGCCTCGGCGGCTACGTGCCGCCGGAGAAGATGCAAACCTTCGTCGACATGCTGGCCAAGCACCGGCGCGCGATGGTGCTCGCGTTCCACAAAGCGCCGGAACCAACGCCGGAGCAGTTCGCGATGATGGAGGCGGACTATCTCAAGGTGCTCGAGCCCGCGACGTTCGCTCTGAAGCACGGTTACGGGTATCTGGAAGCGGCCGAGATCTACTCCGCGCCGCTCGGGATGGCGAACTAAGGGATCGCTTTCGGTCGCGATGTGTTTCCACTTGCGGTCACTGACATGGTAACGATTCCCTGTTGCCCAGCGGGAGATTGTTGATGTCGGAAACTGAATCCGTCGGCGCCTTCGCCATCGTGCCGAGCAACGATCTGCCCGCCGCAATTCCGTTCTGGGAGCGCCTCGGGTTTGTGCGCGCGGGCGGTGACGATCAATACATCATCATGACGGGCTGGGACTGCGAAGTACATTTGACGCAGGCCGGCAAAGGCCCTTGGCGCGTACCGGCCGAGCACAACCCCTTCGGTGTCTTCATTCGAACGCCGCATGTCGAGACGATCGCGGCGCGCGTCGACGACCTCGTCATCCGGCCCGGCGGTGTTCTTCGCCACCGCGAATGGGGCATGTACGAAGTCGGCATAGGCGGTCCGGACAACTTGTTGGTTCGTGTCGGGTGGCCGTCCTCGTTGATCAAGAAAGGCTAAGCCAGAGGCGTTTCGGCGACGGTTCAACTCGTTGGCATAAGCGCCTACGGTGCCGGTACGCGCAACGCGGCGAGCGCGAACGTTGCGAGCATCGCCACGTGCAGGATTGTGACGAGCAGGTTCGCGCGGCGGATCGAACGGGCTTCGCGCTCGTGTGCGGCGCGGTCGGGGCGCGTTGCTTTGAAGCCGTGCAAGACGTCGTCGATGCCGACGAGGAAGCCGAGGCCCAGCCGCACGAAAAACAGCACCCACGCCAGCCGCCACATTGCGGCCGGATCGAAGCCCAGAAGCTCGGCAAGGCTGACCAATTGCAACGTCCGCGCCCCCCTCAAGCGCCGTTCACGGGGGCAATGATGGCGGTACGCGGGGACACACTTCAAGCGCGGAGCCGCGCACGACTTGGCGAAACCGTGTGTTCCGGTGACGCGAACGGCGGTTGTGACGGTTTGGTGGGGCTTGCCTGTTTCGCATTCTCAAACCGGGGCAGCCGGGCCAATCTCCGCCTCAGTTTCGATTCCAATGAGGCGGTCGATGGCGGAGGCGTTGGGATTGCTTGCGCGCGTGAAGCGTTGGGTGTCGGTGGTCGTGCCGTTGACGGCCGATCCCGGCATGTCGGAGCGCATCTTGACCTCGTTCCATGAGACGGAACGTTCGGGGTTGATGCTCGCCTCGGCCGTGCGGGCGGTGATCGTGGTTGCGCTTATTCTTCTCTTCGCCGCCACCGGATCGTTCGTGGGCGACGGGTGGGGATTTCTGCTCGCGATGCCGTTGGGGCTCGCGGCGATCGGGTTGGCGCAGTTTGAGACGCTGCGGCGGTTCCCGCGTGCGACGTGGGCGAAATATGCGTTCATCGCCGCGGACTGCGGCTATCTCGCGTTCATGCTGATCATGCGGCATGCGTTCGCGAACGATCTGCCGCCGGTGACCGTCGCGGTGAAGGAAGGGGCGCTGCTCTTTTTCGTCGCGTTCCTGGTGCACGGCGCGTTCAGCTATTCGCCGCGCTTCATCGTGTGGACGGGACTTTGCATCACGCTGGGGTGGGGTGCGGTGGTGGCCGCTGCGGCGTTGTCGCCGGGCGCGTACTTCGCGCTGCCGGCGGGCGGCGACGTGTGGCAGGCGTACGGCGATCCCGCCTATCTGCCGGTGATCAAGGTCGTCTACGACTATGTGATCCTCGCCTTCTTGACCGGCGGGCTTGCTGTCGCTGTGTGGCGGTCGCGCCAGCTCGTGCTCGCGGCGGCGACGTCGGAGAAGGCGCGCGCCAATCTCGCGCGTTATTTTTCGCCGCGCGTCGTCGACGAGATCAGCACGCGCGAGCGGCCGTTCGGCGAGGTCCGGCGGCAGGCGGCGGCGGTGTTGTTCGCCGACATTCGCGGCTTCACCACGCGCTGCGAGACGATGGCGCCGGAGGAGGCGATCTCGTTCCTGCGCGAATTCCATGCGCGGATGGAGGACGTGATCTTCCGCCACGGCGGGACGCTCGACAAGATTCTGGGCGACGGGTTGCTTGCGGTGTTCGGCGTGCCGGACCGGGGCACGGGCGACGCGGGCGATGGGCTCGCCTGCGGGTTTGCGATGATCGAAGCCGTGAAGCGCTGGAACGAGGAGCGTGCGAAGCGCGACCTCTTTGAGGTGCAGATCGGCGTCGGGCTGCACTACGGGCATCTGATGTTGGGCGATCTCGGCAGCGAGCGGTCGATGACGTTCACGGTCGTGGGCGATACGGTCAACGTGGCGAGCCGGTTGCAGTCGCTGTCGAAGGAACTCGGCACGGGGCTTGTGGCGAGCGAGGCGTTGGTCGCGGCCGTGAAGGATGAGGTCAGCAAGGATCGCGCACTCATCGACGAGCTGAAGCTCGTGGGGCCGAAGCAGTTGCGCGGGCGGGAGAACGAAACGGTGGTCTATGCGCTGGAAGGCGCGGCGCGGCGGGCGGTCGCCTGAACCTGCCGATCGTGCTAGGGTCGGCCTTCACGCAACGTGACGAGGCAGGAATGCGTCGTGCGCTCTCCTATGTGTGGTGGCCGCTGTTGTTTGCGGCGGCGGTGACCGTCACCTATGTCGGCGTCATCAACGACGCCACGGTGTTGGTGTTCAACCTGACCTACGTGGCGCTCGCTCTCGCAATCGCTGTGCTCGAGCGGCTCGTCCCGCACGAGAGGGCATGGCTCGACAACGACGGACAGGTCGTGCCCGACATCGCGCATACGCTTCTGAACAAGGGCCTCGCGCAGTGCGTCGTGCTGGCGATCACGTTCTTGGGGATCGCCGAGTTTGCCTCGCCCGAGCCGGGAACATTGTGGCCGTCGGCGTTGCCGTTCGCGGTCCAGTTGGCATTGGGGCTCGTTCTGGTCGAGTTCGGCCTCTATTGGAAGCACCGGCTCGCGCATGAGTGGCATCCGTTGTGGCGGTTCCATGCCGTGCACCACAGCGTCACCCGGTTGTGGTTTTTGAACACGGGGCGGTTCCACTTCGTGGACACGCTGACGGGGCTTGCGGTCGGGATTCCCGTGCTCTTGCTCTTGGGAGCGCCCCGGGACGTGATGATTATGGTCAGCGCCGTGACCGCCTTTGTCGGAATCCTCACGCATTCGAACGTGGAGATGCGCTGCGGCGTGCTGAACTACGTGTTCAACACGCCAGAATTGCATCGCTGGCATCACTCCAAACTCGTCGCCGAGGGGAATAAGAACTACGGCGAGAACTTGATGTTGTTCGATCACCTGTTCGGTTCGTTCTTCAACCCGGCGCGCCGGCCGCCCGCCGATATCGGGATCAATCATCCGATGCCGGAAACGTTCTGGGGGCAGCTTCGAGTGCCGTTCTCGCGCGCGCCGCTTTGAACGCGTGTCAGGCGCGTTAACGCACGTTCAGGTCGAGTTCCGTTCCGTTGCGTGCCTTAACTGACGCCTGACGGTTGAGGAGTTTTTTTCGAGCACGACCCTCGGTCAGTGGCGCGCGCCGTGCGCCGGTGCGAAGTCATGTGCGTCAGTCAACGTTGTTGCGCGCCCATGTCGAAACGGCCAGTCATCGATCCCGATCCCGACGTCATCCGGTCCGCTTGGACCTTGATCCGCAACCACGGCCCCAAGGCGATGCGCGAGGCGACGCGCCAGCAGAACGCCATGATCCAACGCGGGGACACGAAGGCGGTCACGCTGTGGTGGTCGATCGGACGGGCGATCCAGGAGTTGCGCCGTACGAAGCGTGCACCGCACGAACCCTTGAACTGACGCTTAGCGGCGCGCGTCCAGGGTTTCGCGCAGTCCTTTCACCTCCGCCTTCAATGCTGCGAGTTCGGCCAACAGTGCACTCGTCTGTCCGGCGGCGATGCGTTCCTCTGCGGCCAGTTCGTCCTGGTGCATTTCCTGCATCGAGTTCGTCAAGACGGCGATCACGAGGTTCAAGACCGCGAACACGCTGATGACGATGAAGGGAATGAAGAACAGATAAGCCTGCGGATGGGTCGCTTGGACCTCGCGCGCGATGTCGGCCCAGCCTTCCAGCGTCATGACCGCGAACAAGGTGAACAAGGATTCGCCGAGCGTACCGAAGTAGCCGGGATGGGCCTCGCCGAACAGCTTTGTGGCGATCACGGCGCCGACGAAGAAGACGATGCCCATCAGCATGACGATCGATCCCATGCCGGGCAGCGAGTGCAGCAGCGCCTCGACGACGCGGCGCATCTGGGGCACCATCGAGATCAGGCGCAGCACGCGCAAGATGCGCAGCGCACGCAGCACCGCCAGGGGTCCGCTGGCCGGCATCAGCGCGATCAGGACGATCGTCAGGTCGAACAGATTCCAGCCGGAGCGGAAGAACGCGAGGCGGTAGACGGCGAGTTTCATGCCCAGTTCGATCACGAACACGGCGAGGACGGCCTTGTCGAACGCCAAAAGCCAGGGACCTACGGCCGCCATCACCGACGAAGAGGTTTCGAGGGCCAGTGTGATCGCGTTCACGACGATCAGAACCATGATCGTGTTCGTGAACCACTGCGACTCCACGATCGACTTCATCCGTTCCATGCCGTTCGTCCTCTCGTTTCCGTCATCCGGCGCAAGGAATCGACCCGGCGCCCGCGAAGAAATGCTGCGCCAGGGTTCAAGTTCAAGGGTTATGACGATGGGATGGGCTTATGCCGCGGGGCGGGGGGTGAAAACCGACATCGCCGCCTTGTGGATCGTGAAGTAGGCGGGCGTGAACGTCACCAGGTCGCCGTCGGTGTTGATGGAGCGCGGGCGGCGGGTGCGGATCTCGAACTCGGTGCAGCGATGTGTGCGCACTTCGTCCCACAGGCCGTGCACGCCGCGGCGGAAATCCGGAAACATCAGCGCGAGTTTCAGCACGTTCGACAGTTCGAGGCTGTAGAGATCGAGGTAGCCGTCGTCAATCGCGGCCGAGGCCTCGATCACCGTGCCGCCGCCGTAATGGCGGCCGTTGCCGACGGCGATTTGCAACGTCTTGACCTTCACCTCGCCTTCCTTCGTCACGATCGTGGCGGAGAAACGGCGCGCGAAGATCAGCGTGCGCAGTGCCGCCAACGCATACGAAAGCACGCCCCAGCGGCGCTTCGCCTGCGGGGTCAGGTTGCGCGCGAGGTCGGCGGCAAGGCCGATGCTCGCGACGTTGAAGAACAAGTGGCCGTTGACGTCACCGACGTCGATTTTGCGCGTGTGGCCTTCGACGATGACCTTCGCAGTCTGGGCGAGGTCGGTCGGGATCGTGAGCGTGCGTGCGAGGTCGTTCGCGGTGCCCATCGGCAACACGCCCACGGGCAGGCCCGTTTCGATGACGCCGTGCGCCGCCGCGTTCATCGTGCCGTCGCCGCCGCACACGACGACGAGGTCGAAACCCGGCGCGCGGCGCACGATGTCGGGCGAAACCTCCGCGGCGGAGGCGAACCGCTCGACGGCGATCTCGATGCCTCCCTCCGCGAAGACCTGCATCGCGGCGTCGAGCGGCGCCGCGGCGAGGCGCGCGTTCGGGTTGACGAGCATCAGCGCGCGGCGGCGCTTGGGTTCCGGGTTTGCGGACATGGCGCGTGACATGGTGCACGCGGACGAAAACGCAATAGCCCTAATCCTTGATGCGGCCCGGCAGCAGGCGGAGCGCGAAGATGATGCCGGCCGCGCGCACGGCGAGCGTCACGATCAGGGCGGCGGCGAGCGCCCAGCCGTCGTCCGCGCCTGCGGCTTTCAGCGCGTAGTAGCTGAGCGAACCCAACAGCGCCGCGGTGACGTAGATCTCGCCCGAGAAGACGAGCGGCACACGGTTCGCCAGCACGTCGCGCACGATGCCGCCGCCGGCCGCGCCCAGGGCCGTCAGGAACATCGTCACCGCCGGATCGAGATCGAGCGCAACAAGGCGCTGCATGCCGGTCGCGGTGAAGAGCGCGAGGCCCGCCGCGTCCGCCCACACGAGCGTCTTCTCCGGCGGCGCACCGAAGCGCACGGCCTCGAACACGATGACGGCGGCGGCGAGTGCGGCCCACAACGGCTCAGGCGCGGTCAGCCAGCGGACATCAACGCCGGTCAGAAGATCGACCACCGTTCCGCCGCCCAAACCGGCAGCGATGGACAAGAACACGGCGCCGATCAGGTCGAACTTCTGCTCCGCCGCAACGAGCGCACCCGACGCCGCGAAGACGGCGGTGCCGAGAAGCGATAAGACGGCGAGGGCGATGTCCATCGCTTCAGCCTAGATTGAGTCGTGCTCGCAAACATGTGTTGCTTTGCCGCCGTTGCGTGCGGAATCGGGCTGGTGTATATGCGGCGTCTCTTTTCTCAACGGGCCTCATAGGGAGGCAATGACAATGTTTGTTTTGAAACGCCTTCCGAAGACCTATCGCGATATCTAGTCGCGCTGCCCGGCCGCTTGCGGCGCGGGTGAACCTTCGCTGATTGGCAAAGAAAGCATTTGACGGCTGCGTCCCGCGTGGCCTGGCGGATTCCTCATGAGCATTGTTCCTTTGCACGCGGACGCGCGTGCGGACGTCCACGCGACTGCGCGTTCGGACTTACTTGAGCGACGGCTTGCGCGGTTTCAGCCGCAGGTGCGTGCGCGAGTGCGCGCCGTTGCGGAACAGCATCCGCGCTTGAAAGATCTGGCATTGAGCTTTCCGGCGCTCTTGTTTGCGCTCGCGGTGCCGCGGGCAGGGTATGATCCATCGCGGGCGATTGCGCAGGTGATCGCCGGTGTGCGCTTGCGCGACATCGCATCGACGGCTCAGCTTCCGGTGTGGCTGCGGTCCTTTGCGGCGGAGGCACTGTCGGAGCCCATTCCGGAGCTGCCTGACAGCGATTTGTTTCGTAAGCGGATCACCAATCTCGCGCCGCTGTTGCGAAAGGACGTCTCGCCCTGGCTTCGCGCCGTGTCAACGGCCGCTTCTTGGGGGGATGATGCAATCGCGTTGTGGGCGGCACGTGAATGGAAGTGCAGACCCAAGAAACGAGTGCGACGCGAAGACGCCCTCGGGGCACTCGCCAGGATTTCCTTGTGGGCGTGGCACAGCAAGAACGCGAGCGCGGACCATCCTTGCTACCCCGCGACGCGCTGGACGCCGTGCATGACTTGGAAAAGTGCGATGGCGGCGAAATGGGAATGGTGGAACAGCGTCAGGCTGTACACGTCTTTGGGTGACGCGCCGCTTCAATGCGTTTGGTTTCAACCGATGGCCATCGACGGCTACGAATTCGTGCCGCTCAGAAGCGCATCTGACATGGTGCGTGAAGGGCAGGCGCTTCAGAACTGTGTGCGAACATATGGCGATCGCGTTGCGCACAACTGTTGCCGCGTATGGAGCATGAGGCGCGGCGGTGAACCATACGCCATGCTGGAGGTGTCGTTCCTGAGGCAGGATCCGCTTCCGAACATCGTACAATTGTCGTTGGCGAAGAACGCCGCGCCGCCGTTGGAGGCTTGGCTTGTGGCGCGCCGATGGCTTGCCGCGCAGGATTTGCGCATGGCGGCGAAGCAACGCATTCCCTGGGACCAGGCGCCGCTCGACAGACGGGCTTGGCGCACGCTTTGGAAGCCATATTGGCTGGCAAAGAAGCGCATTCCGAAAAACCTGCCGCTCACGCCGACATGGTACGCCTTGAGGGAGATTTGAACGACTTGCTGGAGAGGCCGTCGATGGTGTTTCTACTGCGACTCGCGCGAAGGCGCGTCCGCATGAGCGAGAGGATTCCATGTACCAGCTCTACATCGCCAACAAGAATTACTCGTCGTGGTCGCTTCGGCCTTGGGTGTTGATGCGCGAGCGGGGGATCGCGTTTCAGGAGACGCTGGTCGCGTTTCAGACGGGCGGGAGTTGGGGGAAGTTCCGCGCGTTCTCGCCGACGGGGAAGGTGCCGACGCTGGTCGACGGCAAGATTGTCGTTTGGGATTCGCTTGCGATCGCGGAGTATTTGGCGGAGCGGCATGACGGGGTTTGGCCGAAGGATGCGGGCGCGCGGGCTTGGGCGCGGTGTGCGGCGGCGGAGATGCATTCGGGGTTTGGGGCGTTGCGCGAGATTTGTTCGATGAGTTGCGGCATTCGCGTGCGGCTGCATGAGACGCCGGCGGCGCTTGCCAAGGATATTGCGCGGCTCAACGAGCTTTGGGGCGAGGGGCTTTCGCGGTTCGGCGGGCCGTTTCTGGGCGGGGCTTCGTTCAGCGCGGTCGATGCGTTCTTCGCGCCGGTTGCGTTTCGCGTGCAGACGTATGGGTTGAAGCTCGAGCCCGCGGCGCAGGCTTATGCGCAGCGGCTGCTCGATCTGGCGTCGATGCGCGAATGGTATGCGGCGGCGCTTGCCGAGACGTTTCGCGACGAGCACGAAGAGGTGCCGAAGAAGTACGGCACGGTGGTGCAGGACTTGCGGGCGGCGCCGGCGCTTTAGGCGCGGAAGTCGGCTTCGCGAAATTCGATCTCGTGTTCCGACACGAAGCGGTACGTCGGTACGCGGAGGTTCGATGGCGCGGGGCCGGAATAGGCGCGGCCGGCAAGGTCGTATTTTGAGCCGCAGGCGGGGCACATCCAACCGCCGTCAAAGCTTCCGCCCATGTTACTGACCACGACGCCATCGCGTGTGCATTCGGCGATGCAGACCATGATCTCGGGGCGCAGCGAGCGGTGCCAGTTCTTGGCCCAATCCGGTTGACGCGGTTCTTCCGAGTCGCGGTCGCGGAACGCGTAGCCTTCCGGCGAGTGCGGGTCGCGTGCCCTGTTTGACATCTCGGCGTTGCGCAAGGCCGCGAGTTGCTCCGGCGTTCGGCGGTAGATCATCACGGGCCGGTCGAGCACGCCAATCGTGGTCCGCGCGGTGCCGACAAGCGGTTTGATATCGAAGATGAAACGACGCGCGCGATCGTCGTCGTCAGGCAGCATCGCGGCGACGAACGGCCAGAGGGCGAGTGTCGTGCCGACGCCGGCGGCCGTAAAGGCGGTCGTGACGAGCCAGTCGCGGCGGCGCGGGCGTTCCATGTTCTCGTGGCTCAAGCGCGGGCTTTTTTCGCGCCTTCAGCATAGCGGTTTTCGGCGGCGGCGTGTTCGATCGTTTTCACGCGCACGGCGTCTTCCGGCAGTTTTGCCGCGTAGACCTCGCCGCGCGCGTAGGCTGCTTCGTGGATGCAGGCGCCGGGTGGAATGCGGCGGTGACCGCCAAGGCTGATCTTGCGTTTTTGAACCCAGGTTTCCTTGCCGTCGACGAGGCGGCGTTCCCAACGCTTCTTCGGGAACAGTTGCGCGAGGCGCCAGAGCGGGCCGCGCAGGCTGTCGTGAAGGGTTGCGCCGGGGTCGGGCTTCACATAGTTGCCGCCGGCGCGGCCCATGATGCGTGCTTCGCGTTCGGCGATCGTGAGCAGCCCCTCGGCTTGCGCCTCGCGCAGCAGCCATTCGAGCGCGATTTTCGCGAGGCCGCTTTCGCTCTCGGGATAGCCGCCGCCGACGTCGCCGTGTGAGCCCGGGAACCAAACCTGCAGCAGGTCCTTCGGGCCCGTCGGGTTCTTGTCCTTCGGGCGCCAGAGATTCTCGCGGAAGAAGGCGCGGCGTTCGTCGATCGCGACCGCGTGGCGGCCGACTTCGATCGACGGGTTGTGCGTCGTGAACGGCAGGCGCAGCGGGTTTTCGATCCAGCCGACGGAGTTCACCGTGTCCCACACGCCGACGAAATGCGGGCGGCAGGCGACGGAGGAGAATGTGAGTTTGAATTGCT